>NZ_CP027762.1:4416783-4719224 GCF_003852315.1 Pseudomonas sp. LBUM920 | reverse complement strand
TCAACTGGCGCGTGATCAGGGTGTTCCACACCGCGTGTTCTTCCGGCGGGTAGTGGATAAAACCTTGCGCATCGGGCTCGCGGGCCACGTAGTGCGTTTGCTTCATACGGCTCTCCTGCTAGGCATTCGTTCTTGTTATGTCCTGCGATGAGCCTATTGATAACCCGCAAGGCGCCGGATTCCATCGGGCTGCGGCCTAATGCTGTAGGAATTGTTACCGGTTTTTGTAAAGTATTCGTTACGATGGCCGGACTCATCGTTGTATTGGGCTGTGAAATGCTCATGGACTGTCACATAATCTTGACGACTATCTGCGCCCAGCGGCAAAAAGACGCGGCGCCTTCCCACCTTTCGGGCTTTTTCATGCGTATTAAAGTGCACTGCCAAAACCGTATCGGCATCCTGCGGGACATCCTCAACCTGTTGGTGGAGTACGGCGTCAACGTCGCCAAGGGCGAGGTCGGTGGCGAACATGGCAATGCGATTTACCTGTTTTGCCCCAACCTGGTGAACATGCAGTTCCAGGCGCTGCGCCCGCAATTTGAAGCCATTGCCGGGGTGTTTGGTGTCAAGCGGGTAGGGCTGATGCCCAGCGAACGTCGGCATATGGAGCTCAATGCGCTGCTTGGCGCCCTGGAGTTTCCGGTGCTGTCGATCGACATGGGCGGCTCCATCGTTGCCGCCAACCGCGCGGCGGCGCAGTTGCTCGGAGTGCGCGTGGACGAGGTCCCGGGAATTCCACTGTCGCGCTATGCCGAGGACTTCGACCTGCCGGAACTGGTGCGGGCGAGTAAGTCGCGGATCAATGGCTTGCGGGTCAAGGTCAAGGGCGACGTATTCCTGGCGGACATCGCGCCGCTGCAATCCTCCGAACACGATGACAGCGAAGCCATGGCGGGTGCCGTGCTGACCCTGCACCGCGCCGACCGCGTCGGTGAGCGCATCTACAACGTGCGCAAGCAGGAACTGCGTGGTTTCGACAGCATCTTCCAGAGCTCCAGGGTCATGGCGGCCGTGGTGCGCGAGGCGCGGCGCATGGCGCCTTTGGATGCGCCTCTATTAATAGAAGGCGAAACCGGCACCGGCAAAGAGCTGTTGGCCCGCGCTTGTCACCTGGCCAGCCCGCGTGGGCAGTCGCCATTGATGGCGCTCAATTGCGCAGGCTTGCCGGAGTCAATGGCCGAGACCGAGCTGTTTGGCTACGGGCCTGGTGCGTTTGAAGGCGCGCGGGCCGAAGGCAAGCTGGGTCTGTTGGAGCTGACGGCAGGCGGTACGTTGTTTCTGGATGGCGTCGGTGAAATGAGCGCACGTCTGCAGGTGAAATTGCTGCGTTTTCTGCAGGACGGATGCTTTCGCCGCGTGGGCAGTGATGAAGAGGTCTACCTGGATGTGCGGGTAATCTGTGCGACGCAGGTGGACTTGTCTGAGCTTTGCGCCCGCGGCGAATTCCGCCAGGACCTTTATCACCGCCTCAATGTGCTGTCGCTGCATATCCCGCCGTTGCGCGAATGCCTGGATGGGTTGGCGCCGTTGGTTGAGCATTTCCTCGATCAAGCCAGCCGGCAGATCGGTTGCCCGCTGCCCAAGCTGGCACCGGCTGCGATGGACCGGCTCAGCCACTATCACTGGCCGGGCAATGTGCGCCAGCTGGAAAACGTGCTGTTTCAGGCGGTGTCGTTGTGCGAAGGCGGGACGGTCAAGGCAGAGCATATTCGCTTGCCGGATTATGGGGTGCGTCAGCCGCTTGGCGATTTCTCGTTGGAGGGAGGGTTGGAGCAGATCGTCGGCCGGTTCGAGAAGGCGGTGCTGGAAGCCTTATATGCCGAGCATTCCAGCAGCCGGCAGCTGGGCAAGCGCTTGGGCGTGTCGCACACCACCATCGCCAATAAGCTGCGTGATTATGAAATCCTCAAGGCCGATAAATAACTGGCGGTCTACACACGATTAAAACTGTGGGAGCGGGCTTGCTCGCGAATGCGACGTGTCAGTCACTACATGTGCAGACTGATACACCGCATTCGCGAGCAAGCCCGCTCCCACATTTGTTATTTGTCATCTTCAAGACCTGTGCTTGCCGCAGGCGGCAGTAGTCCGCCGTTTTTTCGACTCTCGTCCAGCCACCTAATCTCCATGCCTGCGCGCAAACCCCCGTCCCGCCTGGACTTTTCCTCGTTTTTAAAAGTTGGTTCGCAAATTGCTTAAGCCTCATCAGTACAGCGGTGGGCGGCAAGCGTCCGTCAGAAAGAGGATAGAGCGTGGACAAGTACCTTTATGTGGCAATGACCGGCGCCAGCCAGAATGCACTGGCGCAGAAGGCCCATGCCAACAATCTGGCGAACATCTCCACCAACGGTTTTCAGCGTGACCTGGAGCAGGCGCGTTCGATGCCGGTGTTTGGTGACAGCTTTCCGGCGCGCGCGTTTGCAATGACCGAGCGGCCAGCCACCGACTTCTCCCCGGGCGCCATGATCGAAACCGGTCGTGACCTCGACGTGGCGGTCAGCGGCGACGGTTGGATGGCCGTGCAAACCCCCGATGGCAGTGAAGCCTACGTGCGCAGCGCCAGCATGAATGTGGATGCGCTGGGCGTGCTGCGGGCCGGCAACGGTATGCCGATCATGGGCAACGGTGGCCCGATTGCGGTGCCGCCGCAGCAGAAAATCGAAGTGGGTGCCGACGGCACCATCAGCATCCGCGCCATGGGCGAAGGCCCGCGGGTAATGGCTGAAGTGGACCGCATCAAGTTGGTCCAGCCGGACCTCAAGAACATGACCAAGGGCCTCGACGGCACCATCCACACCAAGGATGGCCAGCCGGCCCAGGCGAATGCCAACGTCACGCTGACGTCGGGCTTCCTGCAGGCAAGCAACGTCAACGCCGTTGAAGAAATGACCGCGGTGCTGTCGCTTTCCAAGCAGTTCGAGCTGCACATCAAGATGATGAACAGCGCCAAGGAAGACGACCAGGCCATGACCCGCGTTCTGGCGATGAGCTGATTGCCGCGTTATTGACCGACTACTAATTTTGCAGCGCAGCGCCAACAAACAGGCGCACGAAGGAGAACAGCATGCTTCCGGCTCTATGGGTTGCCAAAACAGGTTTGTCCGCCCAGGACACCAACCTGACCACCATTTCCAACAACCTGGCGAACGTGTCGACCACGGGCTTCAAACGTGACCGCGCCGAGTTCCAGGACTTGCTCTATCAGATCAAGAAGCAGCCGGGCGCCCAATCGACCCAGGACAGCGAATTGCCGTCGGGCCTGCAACTGGGTACCGGTGTGCAGATCGTTGGCACGCAGAAGAACTTCAGCGCCGGTAACCTGCAGCAAACCGGTCAGCCGTTGGACATGGCCATCAACGGGCGCGGCTTCTTCCAGATCCTGCAACCGGATGGCACCACGTCCTACACCCGTGACGGCACGTTCCACCTCGACTCCAATGGCCAGATCGTCACGGCCAACGGTTTCGCCCTGGAGCCGGCTGTTGTGGTTCCCGCCGATGCCAAGACCTTTACCGTCGGCAACGATGGCACCGTGTCGATCACCGTGGCCGGCAACCCGGCTTCGCAAGTGATCGGCAACCTGCAAACCGCCGACTTCATCAACCCGGCCGGCCTGCAAGCGATGGGTAACAACCTGTTCCTGGAAACCGCCTCCAGCGGCGCGCCGCAAATCGGCACCCCTGGCCTGAACGGTTTTGGCACCACGCTGCAAAGCACCCTGGAAACCTCCAACGTGAGCACGGTTGAGGAGATGGTCAACATGATCACCACCCAGCGCGCCTACGAGATGAACTCCAAGGTGATTTCCACCGCCGACCAGATGCTTTCGTTCGTAACGCAGAATCTGTAATCAAGTCTATGGGGCGCCATCGACGGCGCCTGCAACACCGTGAGGTAAGGGTCATGAATCGCTATGTTTCTGTTCTGGCATTGAGTGGGATCGCCGTGCTCGCGGGCTGTGTCGCCCCGACGCCAAAACCCAATGACCCGTACTACGCGCCGGTGTTGCCACGCACGCCGTTGCCGGCGGCGGCCAACAATGGCTCGATCTACCAGGCCGGTTTCGAACAGAACCTGTACAGCGACCGCAAGGCGTTCCGTGTGGGTGACATCATCACCATCACCCTGAACGAGAAAACCCAGGCCAGCAAAAATGCCAACTCGCAGATCGGCAAGACCAGCAAGACCAGCATTGGCCTGACGTCGCTGTTCGGTGGCGTGCCCAACACCAATAACCCGCTGGGCAGCGGTGACCTGAGCCTGGACGCCGGCTACAGCGGCGACCGCGCCACGAACGGCAAAAGTGCGGCGGGGCAGGGCAACAGCCTGACCGGTTCGATCACCGTGACCGTCGCCGATGTACTGCCCAACGGCATCATCGCCGTACGCGGTGAAAAGTGGATGACCCTCAACACCGGCGACGAGCTGGTGCGCATTGCGGGCATGGTTCGCGCCGATGATATTTCCACCGACAACACCGTGCCGTCGACGCGGATTGCAGATGCGCGCATTACCTACTCGGGTACAGGTTCGTTTGCTGATGCGAGTCAGCCAGGCTGGTTCGACCGTTTCTTCCTTAGCCCGCTGTTCCCTTTCTAGGTGGCCACTTTGAAACTCAAACAGCTGATGGCTGCCGCGTTGTTGCTGGCCTTGAGCACAGGGGCCTTGGCTGAGCGGTTGAAAGACATCGCCAGTATTTCCGGCGTGCGCTCCAACCAACTGATCGGGTACGGCCTGGTGGTGGGGCTTAACGGCACGGGTGACCAGACCACCCAAACCCCGTTCACCCTGCAGACGTTCAACAACATGCTCTCGCAGTTCGGTATCAAGGTGCCGCCGGGTTCGGGCAACGTGCAACTGAAAAACGTCGCGGCCGTGTCCATCAGTGCCGATTTGCCGGCGTTCTCCAAGCCGGGTCAGGTGGTGGACATCACCGTCTCGTCCATCGGTAACTCCAAAAGCCTGCGCGGCGGCACGTTGCTGATGACGCCGCTCAAGGGTATCGACGGCAACGTCTACGCCATCGCCCAGGGCAACCTGGTGGTCGGTGGTTTTGACGCCGAGGGCCGTGACGGTTCGAAGATCACCGTTAACGTGCCATCGGCCGGGCGTATCCCGGGCGGCGCCATGGTGGAACGCACCGTACCCAGCGGCTTCAACCAGGGCAACAGCCTGACCTTGAACCTCAACCGTTCGGACTTCACCACCGCCAAGCGCGTGGTCGACAAGATCAACGACATGCTCGGCCCTGGCGTGGCCCAGGCCATTGACGGCGGCTCTATCCGCGTCACAGCGCCACTGGACCCAAGCCAGCGTGTCGATTACCTGTCGATCCTGGAAAACCTCGAGGTCGATCCAGGCCAGGCGGTGGCCAAGGTCATCATCAATTCGCGTACCGGCACGATCGTGATCGGTCAGAACGTCAAGGTATCGCCGGCGGCCGTGACCCACGGCAGCCTGACCGTGACCATCACCGAAGACCCGATCGTCAGTCAGCCTGGGCCTTTGTCCAACGGCCAGACGGCGGTAGTGCCGCGTTCGCGGGTGAATGCTCAGCAAGAAGCCAAGCCGATGTTCAAGTTCGGCCCCGGCACCACGCTGGACGAGATTGTCCGCGCGGTGAACCAGGTGGGCGCAGCCCCAGGCGACTTGATGGCGATCCTCGAAGCGCTGAAACAGGCCGGCGCCTTGCAAGCCGACCTGATAGTGATCTGAGCCATGGTCATGGATATGCGCAAGAGCGGGATCAGCAGCACGGCGGATTCGGGGTCTTACTCCGACCTGAATCGGCTTAACCAGCTCAAGGTCGGCGCCGACAAGAACAGCGAAGGCAACATGCGCAAAGTCGCGCAGGAGTTCGAGTCGCTGTTCCTCAGCGAAATGCTCAAGTCCATGCGTTCGGCCACGGAAGCGCTGGGCAAGGACAACCCGCTGAATACGCCGGCGGCCAAGCAATACCAGGAAATGTACGACCAGCAGTTGGCGGTTTCGATGTCTCGCGAAGGCGGTGGTATTGGCCTGGCCGACGTGCTGATGCGCCAGATGCAGAAGAACAAACCGGTGGACGCCCAGGCGGCCACGTTGCAGGGCCCGGAGGCGGCGCAAGCGCCAGCGAAGAAGGTCGATGTGCCGACTGAAATCGCCGCAGGCACCCAAGCCGAAGGGCCGTTGGGCCGCTCCAACGGCCAGCGTCCGCTGTGGGCTTATCGCGTGGCCGTGCCTGAAGGCGCGAGCGCGCACGCCAATGACATGGAGCTGATGAACCAGCGCCGTATCGCCTTGCCGAGCAAGCTGACTGACCGTCTGTTGGCCGGCATCGTGCCGAACGCGCCGGTCGCCATCGATGCCAAGAGCGCGCCGCTGCGTAACAGCGCCGCCGCCGACAACGTGGTCAACAGCACCGCGCGCAGCATTGCCGTACCGAGCGGGCGCATGCAGGTGTATGGCCGCGCCATCGCCCAGCCACCGCTGGCGCCGGCGAAGAAAGCCTTCAGCTCGCAGGATGAATTTGTCGCCACCATGCTGCCGATGGCCAAGGCGGCCGCCGCGCGCATCGGTGTCGACCCCAAGTACCTGGTGGCCCAGGCCGCGCTGGAAACCGGTTGGGGCAAATCGGTCATGCGCGCCGAGGACGGCAGCAGCAGTCACAACCTGTTCGGCATCAAGGCCGGGCAGAGTTGGCAGGGCGGCCAGGCGCGTGCAATTACCAGCGAGTTTCGTGATGGGTCGATGGTCAAGGAAACGGCGCAATTCCGTTCCTACAACTCCTATCAGGACAGCTTCCACGACCTCGTGACATTGCTGCAAAGCAATGATCGCTATAAAGAAGTTGTGAAATCAGCCGACAACCCGGAACAGTTTGTGCGCGAGTTGCAAAAAGCCGGATATGCAACCGACCCGGACTACGCCAGCAAGATTTCGCAGATCGCCAAAACGATGAACAGTTACCAGGATTACGCTGCCGCGGGCGCATCCACTCATTTATAAGGTCTGAATCATGAGTTTGCTCAATATCGGGATGTCGGGGCTCAACGCCGCTCAAGGATCGTTGTCGGTCCTGAGTAACAACATTGCCAACGTCAACACCCCGGGATACTCGCGTCAGCAGACCACCCAGAACGCCAGCGCCAACAATCAGTACGGCGGCGTGTACATCGGCAGCGGCACGACCCTGGCGGATGTGCGCCGCATCTATAACGATTTCTTGGGCGCCGCTTACCAGAGCAGCACGGCCCTCAACAGCGACGCCACCGCCTACGCGGGCCAGGCGGCTGCGATTGACAAGACCCTGTCTGACAAGTCCACCGGCATGTCGGCGGTGCTCAGCGCGTTTTTCGCGTCCCTGCAAACCGCGGCAGCGACCCCGAGCGACGTGTCCGCGCGCCAACTGCTGGTGACCAGCGCCCAGACCCTGAGCAACCGCTTCAACGCGATCTCGACTCAGCTGACCCAGCAAAAAGAAAGCATCAACAGTCAACTGAGCACCATGAGTGATCAGGTCAATAAGCTGACGTCGTCGATTGCGTCGCTGAACACGCAAATCGCAACTGCCCAGGGCTCGTCGACCAGTGCGCCGGCCAACCTGCTGGATGCGCGTAACGAGGCGGTGCGTTCGCTCAACGAGCTGATCGGCGTAACGGCCACCGAGAAGAACGGCCAGTTCAGCATCACCACCGGCACCGGCCAGTCGCTGGTAGAAGGCGGTGTGGCCAACACGATTTCGGCCGTGCCGAGCAAAACCGACAACAGCCAGTACACCATTCAGCTCAACATGGGCGACACGCCGATGGACATCGGCAACGTGGTGTCCGGCGGCAGCATCGGCGGCCTGTTGCGCTATCGCAGTGATGCGCTGATACCGGCCATCAACGACCTGGGCCGCATTGCCATTGCCACCGCTGACAGCGTCAACAGCCAGTTGGGCCAGGGCCTGGACCTGAACAGCGATTTTGGTTCGTCGTTGTTCAGCGACATCAACAGCGCCGCGGCCATTGCCCAGCGTAGCCAGGCAGCCTCGGGCAACAGCGCAGGCTCGGGCAACCTGAATGTGACGATTGCCGACAGCAGCAAGCTCTCGACCTTCGACTACAAAGTCACCTTCACCAGCGGCAACCAGTACAACGTGGTGCGCTCCGACGGCAAAGCCATGGGCTCGTTCGACACCACCACCACGCCGCCGCCCGTGATCGACGGCTTCACGTTGGCGCTCGATGGCAAGGGGCCGATGGCTGCCGGTGACAGCTTCAAGGTCAGCCCGACGGCCACCGGGGCCAGCAACATCAGCGTTGACCTCAAGGACCCGAACAAGCTCGCGTTCGCGGCGCCACTGGCCGGCAATGCCAGCACTACCAACACCGGCACCGGCACGTTCACGCCGCCGACATTGACGCTGCCGATCGATATCAACGGTGGCGCTGCCAGCGCGCAATTGCGCACCGGGATCGAAAACTCGATGCCGGTGAAGATGGTGTTTGGCAAGCCTGCGGCAGACGGCACCCAGTCCTACACAGTGAGCGATGCCCAGGGCAACCCGATCGGCACCGGCAGCATCATTCCGGGCCAGGGCAACAAGGTCTCTATCAGTGTGCCGATGCGTGATGCCAGCGGTACGTTGATTCCAGGCAAGAGCTTCAGTTTCGACACCACCGTGGCGGGCACGCCCGCCAACGGCGACAGCACGACCTTTTCGTTCAACAGTGGCGCCACCTCCGATGGCCGCAACGCTCAGCAATTGCTGGGTTTGCAGACCAAGGCGACGGTCGGTGCGGTGGATGGCAATGCGGGCGTGAGCCTGGTCAGCGCCAACAGCCGGCTAGTGTCCCAAGTCGGTTCCAAGGCCGCCCAGGCCAACACCGACAGCACCGCCACCGGCGCTTTGCTGGCCGCGAACAAAGCGGCCAGCAACTCCGTGTCCCAGGTCAACCTGGACGAGGAGGCGGGCGACATGATCAAGTTCCAGCAGTACTACACCGCGTCGTCGCAGATCATCAAGGCCGCGCAAGAAACCTTCAGCACACTGATCAACGCCCTTTAAAGGAGTCTGGAACGATGCGTATCTCTACACAGCAGTATTTCGACACCAGCTCCGCCAAATATCAGGATAACTATTCGGGTGTGGTGAAGGCTCAGGACCAGGCCAGCTCCGGTGTGCGTGTGCAGACCGCTGCGGATGATCCGGTAGCCGCCGCGCAACTGCTGATGCTGCAACAGCAAAAAGACATGCTGGGCCAGTACAACGGCAACATCACCAGCCTGCAAAACTCGCTGACCAACGAGGAAAGCGTGTTGGCGAGCATCAACACGGCCATGCAAACCGCCAGCGGCCTGGCGTTGCAGGCGGGTAACCTCAAGCTCAGCAACGACGACCGCAAGGCCATCGCCGCTCAGGTTGGCGCGCTCGAAGACCAGGTATTGGGCCTGCTCAACACCAAGGATTCCAGCGGCAACTATATGTTTTCCGGGGCCAAGACCGACACGCCGCCCTACAGCCGTAACAACGATGGCACCTACACCTACCAGGGTGATGAGACGCCGCTGAGCCTGCAAGTGTCGAGCAACTTGACGATTGCGGCGGGCGATACCGGCAAGACGCTGCTGGAAAGCTCCGGCAACACCGGGCGCACTCAGGCGACGATTTTGCCGCCGGCGGTCAACGACGGCAAAGTCGCAATTTCGGCGGGTCTGGTCACCTCGGGCACCGCTTACACGAAGAATTTTGCCGACGGCCAGCCGTACAAGCTGACCTTCTCCAGCAGTACCCAATACAGCGTGACCGACAAGGACGGCAACGACGTTACGTCCGAGATCACCGGTAACGGCACATTTGATTCCACCAAGGAAGGCGCGTCCAGCGTCAACCTGCGCGGGGTCAAGTTCGACATCAGCCTGAACCTTGGGTCTGACGTGGCCTCGGGCGCACCGTCTGATGCGCTGGTGGCGGGCAAGGCCTTTACGCTGGAAAGCAAGCCGGACACGTTCAGCAGTTCGCGCACAGCCAGTAATCCGTCTACGGCGCAGTTGACCGGTGGCCGGGTCACGGACCAGGCAGCCTACGCCAGCACCTTTCCGAACTCGGGCGCGGTGATCAAGTTCACCAGCGGCAATGACTACGAGGTGTACGCCCAGCCGTACTCGGCGAACAGCAAGTCGATTGCCACGGGCACCATGGCCACTGGCGCGACGTCGATCACGGCTGCCGGGGTGACCTTCGATGTGAGCGGCGCGCCGGGGGCGGGTGATCAGTTTTCCGTGAGTGCCACCAGCAACAAGAACATGAACGCCCTGGACACGCTGGGCCAACTGCGCAAGGCGCTGGAAACTCCGGCCGATGGCGACCCGGTGGCTATGAACAAGCTCAAGGACGTGATCAATACCTCCATCGGTAACCTGGCCAACGCTTCGGCGCAGATTGACCAGGTGCGTGGCTCGATTGGTGCGCGCCAGAACGCGCTGGATATCCAGAGCCAGGAAAACACCAGTTTGGGGCTGGCCAACACCTCCACCATGTCATCGCTGGCGAACGTCGACATGGGCCAGGCGGCCATTGATCTGACATTGCAGCAGACCATGCTGCAGGCTTCGCAGCTGGCGTTTGTGAAGATCTCCCAGTTGAGCCTGTTCAGCCGCATGTAACCGGCGAGCCTACAAGCGGCCCACCCTGGCAGCAGGGTGGGCCGTTGTCGTTTCTGGGGGCGGGAATGTTGCAGGGTTTTGCATAAAGCGCACAAAATTGAGTGACCTGTGAGTCATAAAGCGCATCTTCACTGTATCGTGTGAAAAGGATAAGTCGTCGCAGGGTCTTTGCGCGGGGGCTTTCAGCGATATTTTTACGGGGTTATCCCCTTTATTGTCAGCGCTCCCGGCGTAGCCCGAGGGGTGTTATCCAGCTATTTAGTATTGGGAAGCCACAATGATTGGCATAAAAAGCATCGCCAGTTACGTGCCGGCAGACGGGGTTGATAACTACGCCCAGGGCGCCAAATTCGCCAAGGATGAGGATTTCATCATTGGCAAGATCGGTTCGGCGTTCCTGCCGCGCAAGGATGCTGCGCAGGAAACCTCCGACCTGTGCGTCGAGGCGGTCAACGCCTTGTTTGCCAACAACCCTGATTTGAAGCGCGAGTCCATCGACGCGCTGATCGTCGTGACCCAGAACGGCGATGAGGAAGGCTTGCCCCACACGGCCGCCATCGTCCAGGACAAGCTGGGCCTGCCGACCCACGTGGCGGCGTTTGATATCTCGCTGGGTTGCTCGGGCTATGTCTACGGCATCTACGCGATGAAAGGCTTCATGGAAGCCACCGGCCTGAAAAACGGCCTGCTGATCACCGCCGACCCGTATTCGAAGATCGTTGATCCGGAAGACCGCAACACCACCATGCTCTTCGGCGATGCCGCCACTGCCACCTGGATGGGCGAAGATGCGCCGTGGTTGCTCGGCAAGTCGAAGTTCGGCACCGACGGTTCCGGTGCGCTGCACCTTAAGGTCAGCGACGGCGTGTTTTTCATGAATGGCCGCCAGGTGTTCAACTTCGCCCTGCTCAAAGTGCCGGCGCATTTGCACGAGCTGCTCAACGAGTCTGAGCTTAAGGCTGACGAGATTGATGCGTTCTGCATTCACCAGGGCAGTGCGGCGATTGTCGACGCCGTGGCGCGACGGTTTGAAGACGCACCGGTGGAGAAATTCATCAAGGACATGGTCGAGACTGGCAATACCGTGTCTTCCAGCATTCCACTGCTGCTTGAAAAGCACATGATGGACGGCGACTGGAAGCGTGTTGCGATCAGTGGCTTTGGTGTCGGTTTGTCGTGGGGTTCGGCGATTCTCTATCGTCCGTGACCTGCTGATAGCGCTGCACACAAAAACGCCCAGGCTTGAAAAAGCCTGGGCGTTTTTTATTTGGCGCCAGAAAACCCAGCAAATGCGAGGCTTTGGGCTATCGTAAATGCTTGAATTACAAAGGGTGGCCCGTTGCTAGTAAAAAAAATCAAAAAAGTCCTCAAGAGACCTGCATTCACGACGATAACTATTACGAAGGTTCTCTAGGCCACACCCGGCGGTTGCCAGGGCCGGAAGCCGCAGTACACCACCCACGAGGATTTCGTCATGGCTTTAACAGTAAACACCAACCTTGCTTCGTTGAACGTTCAGAACAACCTGAACAAGGCTTCTGGCGCCCTGCAAACTTCCATGCAGCGTCTGTCCTCCGGCCTGCGTATCAACAGCGCCAAAGACGATGCGGCCGGCCTGCAAATCTCCAACCGTCTGACCAGCCAGATCAACGGCCTGGGCGTTGCAATCAAGAACGCCAACGACGGCAGCTCGATTGCTCAGACCGCTGAAGGCGCCATGCAGCAGTCCACCAACATCCTGCAAAGCATGCGTACCCTGGCTCTGCAATCCGCCAACGGCTCGCCAAGCGCTGACGACCGTAAGTCGAACCAGGCTCAATACGCAGCACTGACTGCTGAATTGACCCGTATCGCTACCACCACTACTTTCGGTGGCAAGAACCTGCTGGACGGTTCTTTCGGTACCACTTCGTTCCAGGTCGGCGCCAACGCTAACCAGACCATCGACATGAGCATCGGTAACGTTGCAGCCAACAACATTGGTTCGCAGCAGCTGAAATCCCAAGGCGTTGCTCCAAGCGCAACAGGCGTTGCCGGCGGCGCACTCACCGTTACCGGTGGCGGCCAGTCCAAGAACCTGACCATCGCTGCCGGTGCTTCGGCCGGGCAGATCGCTGCGCAAATGAACGGCGCTGTAGGCGGCCTGGCTGCTACTGCCAGCACTGTTGCCCAGTTCACCGTTGACTCCGCTGCCATCGCTGCTGCAACCCCTGCCAGCGCCAACTTCACCTTGCAAGTCGGTAGCGGTGCTGCGGTTCAGTTCACTGGCGTGGTCAAAGCTTCTGACCTGGCTGACCAACTGAAGTCCAACGCTGCCAAACTGGGCATCACCGTTAACTACGATTCGACCACTCAAGCGCTGTCGGTCAAGTCCGATACCGGTGAGAACCTGACCTTCAACGCTGGCGACGCCGGTGCTATCGCAGGCGTCAAGGTTGCCACCCTGGATGGTACCGGTACTGCCGGCACTGCCGTTGCTCTGGCTAACACCGCTATCATCGCAACCGGCGCAGTTTCCCTGAACTCCTCCAGCAGCTACTCGCTGAGCGGCGCTGGCGTGACGGGTCTGTTCGCAGCTACCGGTACTGCTGCCAACTCCACCAAAACCACCGTCAACAACACTGACATCACCACTGCTGCCAACGCACAGAACTCGATCGACGTGATCACTCAGGCGATCTCCGACATCGACTCCCAGCGTGCCGGCCTCGGTGCTGTACAAAACCGTTTCGACAACACCGTTGCCAACCTGCAGAGCATCTCCGACAACTCCAGCGCCGCTCGCGGTCAGATCCAGGACGTTGACTACGCTGCAGAAACTGCTCAGCTGACCAAGCAACAAACCCTGCAACAGGCTTCCACTGCGATCCTGTCCCAGGCCAACCAACTGCCATCCGCTGTACTGAAGCTGCTTCAGTAATAGCCATCGGTAGATGACTGACGGAAGGGCGCGTTTACGTGCCCTTTTGTCTTTTGCGTGATGAGGAGATTGGACATGGACATGAGCGTCAAGTTGAACCTGTCTTATCCAGCAGCGGCGCCGCAGAGCGCGCCTGCCCCTGTGACAGCCGACCCGCAGCAAACCAAGGTAGACCCCACGGTTGCCACGGGCGAGCCCAGGCAAGACTCGAAATCCTCCGACCTTGAACAGGCGGTAACGGATATTCGCAAATTCGTCCAGGCTGCCCAGCGCAACCTGGATTTTTCCATTGATGACTCCACCCATCAGGTGGTGGTCAAGGTCATTGCGACCGACAGTGGCGAGGTCATTCGTCAAATCCCTTCGGAAACGGCATTGAAACTCGCACAAAGCCTTCACGACGCCAGCAGTGTGTTGTTTGACGCCAAAGTCTGAGCTGGCATGAATTTTGTTGCTGTAGCTGCTTTAGGCGTCGTCCGTCAATAAAGCGCCAGCCCCGGATCAGGAGAAGAATCATGGGTGATATATCAGTTAGCGGCCCCGTTACGGGCATTGATACCCAGCAGATCGTGACGGCATTGGTGAACGCGGAACAGGCGCCGAAGCAGTCGCAGATCAACAAGCAGACGCAAACGTCGACTGCCCAGCTGTCCTCGATCGGCAAGATTCAAGCCGCGCTGGATGCCTTCCGTGGTGCCATGGACAACATGACCAAGGACGCCAGTATCGGCGGCCTGACCGCGACGACGTCGGATGCCAACGTGTCTACCGTTACCCTGGGTGCCGGTGCCTCCGCGGGCAGCTACCAGCTGATAGTCAACCAGTTGGCGACCGCCTCGAAGGTTGCTACCCAGAATTATCCAACCGGCGCGAAAACCGTCGTCAATACCGGCACCACCGCGACGACCCTGGAAATTTCCCAGTCAGGTCAGAGTTACGGGGTCAGTGTTCCGCCAGGCGCGACGCTGCAGCAAGTGCGTGACTCGATCAACGCGCAATACAGCAGTGCTGGCCTGAGTGCCAACATTCTGACTGACGCCACCGGTTCTCGCCTGGTGATGACGTCGACCAATACCGGCGCCGGCACGGACATTACCCTGGGGGGTAACTCCGGCCTGGAAGCGGGTTCGTCGGTTGTGGGTGAACCACCGCAAAACGCTAAATACACCATTGACGGCACGGCTCAGGAATCCAAGAGTAATACCCTGACCGAGGCGATCAGTGGTGTGAGCATCAAGTTGACGGCGGTGTCGCCTCTGCCGGCCGGGATCACTGGGGCGCTCCCTGACGGCATGACGCGCGTGGCCTCGACCATTACGGTCACCCGCAGCAACGACACCCTCAAAAGCTCGGTAAAGGGTTTTGTCGACACCTACAACGCCTTGATGACTGCGATGAACACCGAAACTGCAGTGACTAACAACGCGGACGGTTCCACCACGCGCGCTGCGCTGACAGGTGATGCCACCATGCGCTCCCTGCAGACGGCTTTGCGTAGCGAGTTGAACGCGTTGACGGGCACGGGCACTTTGAAGTCTCTGGCCCAATTCGGAGTGAACACTGACTCGGGCACCGGCAAGTTGAGTATTGACGACAAGGTGTTCGGTGCGGCCATCTTGACCAACCCTACCGACATCGGCGGTATTTTCAACGGTGACAATGGCCTGTTGGCGCGCATGAAAACCGCGACCGACAGCTACGCGCTGAGCAACACCGGCGTGCTCGCCACGCGTTCGTCGACGCTGTCGGCCAACATCAAGGACCTGCAGAACCAGCAGGACACCCTGACCGCGCGCATGGCCGCGCTGAAAACCAGCCTGACCGCCAAATACACGACGATGAACAACCTGGTGGCCCAGCTCACCAGCCAGCGTTCCAGTGTCATGAGCACGCTCAACGCGCTGAACAAGTCGTCCTCGGACAGCTGATCCCGATGAAGCCGCCCGGTGGTGAATACCGCCACCGGGTGCCGCCTTCGACCGACTTGCGGGTTAAAGTTTTTTGCGACCCAGTCGACATATTAGTCAGAGCCCATCCAATTTAGCTGTTGCCTGTCACGAGGTAGAAACATGAATCCCATGAGAGCCCTTCGCCAATACCAGAAGGTCAATTCCCATGCCCAGATCTCCGAAGCCAGCCCGCACCGTCTGGTGCAGATGCTGATGGAAGGCGCGTTGGACCGCATGGCTCAGGCCAAGGGCGCCATGGCTCGTGGTGATATCGCGCAGAAAGGCCTGTTGCTGGGCAAGGCGATCGACATTCTGATCGGTTTGCGTGACGGCCTGAACCCGGAAAAAACCGATGATCCGGCCGCGTTGCAGCAATTGGATAACCTGTATGCCTACATGACCACACGCTTGCTGGAAGCAAACAGCAAAAGCGATGTCGCCATGATCGACGAAGTAGCCGGCCTGATGATTACGCTCAAGGAAGGCTGGGACGGTATTGCAACACTGTAGGCCTTTGGCCTGAGGATGATGTCATGAGCCACGCCCTGCAACGGATTGACGAGACCCGCGAAGCCCTGGTTGACGCATTGGCCCACCGTAACTGGGACGCTATCGGCGAACTGGACATGGGGTGTCGTGCGGTGATCGATGAGGCGCTTAATAATGCGCCGGTGGACGAGGGTGCCCTGCGGGAAAAGCTGGAAAGCTTGCTGGCGGTGTATCAGCAGTTGCTTGAAGTGACGACTGGCGAACGCCAGGCGATTTTCGAAGAGATGTCGCAGATCAACCGAGCGGAAAGCGCGTCAAAGGTTTACCATCTGTTCGGCTGAATGGGCTCAGTTAATCCGAACGGCGCGTCATATATTTGACTGTGCCAGCATTTTTGACTTAACTAGTGCTGTTTTCAGATTTCAGACGTCTAGTAGGGTAAGAAATCTTACAAACGTCTAGATTGCCCTCACTCTGGGGCAGAGCGTTTTACTAGGGAAGTTGCTATTGCATGTGGCGTGAAACCAAAATTCTGCTGATTGATGACGATAGCGTCCGCCGCCGCGATTTAGCGGTAATTTTGAATTTTCTTGGTGAAGAAAATTTGCCCTGCGGTAGCCATGACTGGCAGCAGGCGGTCAACTCTTTGTCGTCGAGCCGTGAAGTCATCTGTGTGTTGATCGGGACGGTAAACGCTCCTGGCGCAGTTCTGGGCTTGTTAAAGACACTGTCAACCTGGGATGAGTTCCTTCCGGTGTTGCTGATGGGCGATATTTCTTCCGTGGACCTTCCGGAAGACCAGCGCCGCCGCGTGCTCTCCACCCTGGAAATGCCGCCCAGCTACAGCAAATTGCTCGATTCCCTGCACCGTGCCCAGGTCTACCGCGAGATGTATGACCAGGCCCGCGAGCGCGGTCGTCATCGCGAACCCAACCTGTTTCGCAGCCTTGTCGGCACCAGCCGTGCGATCCAGCACGTGCGCCAGATGATGCAGCAAGTGGCCGATACCGACGCCAGCGTATTGATCCTCGGCGAGTCCGGTACCGGCAAGGAAGTGGTCGCACGCAACCTGCACTATCACTCCAAACGCCGCGACGGGCCTTTCGTGCCCGTCAACTGCGGGGCGATCCCGGCAGAATTGCTCGAAAGCGAACTGTTCGGCCACGAGAAGGGCGCCTTTACCGGGGCGATCACCAGCCGGGCCGGGCGTTTCGAGCTGGCCAATGGTGGCACCCTGTTTCTTGACGAAATCGGCGACATGCCGCTGCCGATGCAGGTCAAGCTGTTGCGCGTGTTGCAGGAACGCACCTTCGAGCGCGTGGGCAGCAACAAGACCCAGAGCGTCGACGTGCGCATTATCGCGGCCACGCACAAAAACCTCGAAAGCATGATCGAGGTCGGCAGCTTCCGCGAAGACTTGTACTACCGCCTCAACGTATTCCCTATCGAGATGGCTCCGCTGCGCGAGCGCGTGGAAGACATCCCGCTGCTGATGAACGAACTGATTTCGCGCATGGAGCACGAAAAGCGCGGCTCGATTCGCTTCAACTCCGCCGCGATCATGTCCCTGTGTCGTCACGGCTGGCCGGGCAACGTCCGCGAGCTGGCCAACCTGGTCGAGCGCATGGCCATCATGCACCCGTACGGGGTGATTGGCGTGGTCGAGCTGCCGAAGAAATTCCGCTACGTCGACGACGAAGACGAGCAGTTGGTCGACAGCCTGCGCAGCGACCTGGAAGAGCGCGTGGCCATCAACGGCCATACGCCGGACTTCGGTTCCACCGCCATGCTGCCGCCCGAAGGCCTGGACTTGAAAGACTACCTCGGTAGCCTCGAACAAGGCCTGATCCAGCAGGCGCTGGACGATGCCAATGGCATTGTCGCGCGCGCCGCCGAGCGCCTGCGCATCCGTCGCACCACCCTGGTAGAGAAAATGCGCAAGTACGGCATGAGCCGTCGCGAAGGTGATGAACAGGCGGATGATTGACGCCTGTTTTTTAACTGACTGATATATAAGTCTATTTTTTTCGGCACGGGTATTGCTACAGCCCTCGCAACGTTCCGTTTAACTGACGGTCAGCCAGCGAGAGAGCATGATGCCCCACGCCGCCAAACTTTCTTCAGCCCCTGCTATTCCTGGGCTGGTTCCGTGTGCAGAGCCGTTGACCCGGCAGGGTCTTGAACAGGCGTTCTCGCAATTCAACCAGATGTCGAGCCAGCTGACCGACTCCTACAGTCTGCTGGAGGCGCGGGTTTCCGAGCTTAAAGGCGAACTGGCAGTGGTCAGCGCCCAGCGCATGCAAGAGCTCGCCGAGAAAGAGCGTCTGGCCAACCGCCTACAAAACCTCCTCGACCTGTTGCCCGGCGGCGTAATCGTCATCGATGAAATGGGCCGTGTCCGCGAAGCCAACCCGGCCGCGCGTGACTTGCTGGGCGAGCCGCTGGAAGGCGAGTTGTGGCGCCACGTGATTACACGCTGCTTTGCGCCACGCGAAGACGACGGCCATGAAATTTCCCTCAAGGATGGCCGGCGCCTGTCCATCGCCACCCGTTCCCTGGACGCCGAGCCCGGCCAACTGGTGCTGCTCAACGACCTGACTGAAACCCGTCACTTGCAAGACCAGTTGGCGCGCCATGAGCGTTTGTCGTCGCTGGGGCGGATGGTCGCTTCTTTGGCGCATCAAATCCGCACGCCATTGTCGGCAGCGTTGATCTACGCCAGTCATTTGACTGATGAGCAACTGCCAGCCGCCACCCACCAGCGATTTGCCGGGCGCCTCAAGGAGCGCCTGCATGAATTGGAACATCAGGTGCGCGACATGCTGGTGTTTGCCCGCGGCGAATTGCCGCTGACCGACCGCGTCACGCCATCGGCGCTGATGCAGTCGCTGCAAGCGGCAGCCGCCACGCATATCCAGGACGTCAATGTGCGCTGGCAGTGCGACAGCCACTTGGGCGAGTTGCTGTGCAACCGCGACACGCTGGTCGGCGCCTTGCTCAACCTGATCGAAAACGCCACCCAGGCCAGCGGCCCGGGTGCGCGGCTCAAAGTGCACCTCTACACCCGCGACCAAACCCTGCGCCTGTGCATCAGTGACAGCGGCAGCGGCATCGACCCGGTCGTGCTGCAACGCCTGGGCGAACCCTTTTTTACCACCAAGACCAACGGGACGGGCCTGGGCCTGACCGTGGTCAAGGCAGTGGCGCGTGCACATCAGGGAGAATTGCAACTGCACTCCCGGTTGGGGCGTGGCACCTGTGCATTGATGACCTTGCCGCTGTTTTCCAGCGCGGCAAGCGCGGAGTAAAAGGACTATGGCTATCAAGGTTTTATTGGTCGAAGACGACCGCGCCCTGCGTGAAGCATTGGCTGACACGCTGCTGTTGGCGGGCCATGACTACCGCGCGGTCGGTTCTGCCGAGGATGCCTTGGAGGCCGTTGAACAAGAGTCCTTCAGTCTGGTGGTCAGTGACGTGAACATGCCCGGCATGGACGGCCACCAGTTGCTTGGCCTGTTGCGCGCACGTCAGCCGCAACTGCCGGTGCTGCTGATGACGGCGCATGGCGCCGTCGAGCGGGCGGTGGACGCCATGCGCCAAGGGGCGGCGGATTACTTGGTCAAACCCTTCGAGCCCAAGGCGCTGATCGAGCTGGTCGCCCGGCATGCGCTGGGCGTGGTGTCGAATGCCGAGGGTGAAGGCCCGATTGCCTTCGAGCCGGCCAGCGCGCAGTTGCTGGAACTGGCAGCCCGGGTGGCGCGCAGCGATTCGACCGTGTTGATTTCCGGCGAGTCCGGCACCGGTAAGGAAGTGCTGGCGCGTTACATTCACCAGCAGTCGGGCCGCGCCAAACAACCGTTTATTGCGATCAACTGCGCGGCGATTCCCGACAACATGCTCGAAGCCACGCTGTTCGGCCATGAAAAGGGCTCGTTCACCGGCGCTATCGCGGCGCAGGCCGGCAAGTTCGAACAGGCCGACGGTGGCACCATCCTGCTCGACGAAATTTCGGAGATGCCGCTGGGCCTGCAAGCCAAGCTGCTGCGGGTGCTGCAGGAGCGCGAAGTCGAGCGCGTCGGCGCACGCAAGCCCATCCAGCTGGACATCCGCGTGGTCGCCACCACCAACCGCGACCTCGCGGGTGAAGTGGCGGCAGGGCGCTTTCGTGAAGACTTGTTCTACCGGCTCTCGGTGTTCCCGCTGGCCTGGCGCCCGTTGCGTGAGCGCCCGGCGGACATCATTCCGCTGGCCGAGCGCTTGCTGAACAACCACGTCAAAAAAATGAAGCATGCCCAGGCGCGGCTGTCGGCTGAAGCCCAGGCCTGCCTGATCGGCTATCCATGGCCAGGCAATGTGCGGGAGCTGGACAATGCCATCCAGCGCGCGCTGATTTTGCAGCAGGGCGGGTTGATTCAGCCGCAGGACTTCTGCCTGGCCATGGGCAGTGGCGCGGCGCCGTTGCCGAGCCTGGCGCCGGCACCGGTGGTCGTGGCCGAAGCCGAGTCTGGCGGTGCCTTGGGCGACGACCTGCGTCGCCGCGAATTCCAGATGATTATCGACACCCTGCGTGCCGAACGCGGCCGCCGCAAGGAAGCTGCCGAGCGCCTGGGCATCAGCCCGCGCACCTTGCGCTACAAGCTGGCGCAGATGCGCGACGCGGGGATGGATGTCGAAGCCTACCTGTTCGCGACCTGACAAATCGCTGTGTTAGAAATACTCAGGCTGACAGGGTTTGTCGCCTTTTCTTACGAATAGCCACGGAGCTGGCACCCTTGTTGCTACCACCCCTAGTAACCGCTGCGTAGTGTCAAAAAATTGCGGGTCGTCGGAGAGAGAAGGTCATGAGCCAGGGTATTGAGTTCAATCGGTTGATGTTGGATATGCGCTCCATGCAAATGGATGCCATGGCTCAACCGAAATCCGTCGCGCCAGCGCCGGAATTGGGCCAAAGCAGTTTTGCCGACATGCTCGGTCAGGCAATCAACAAAGTCAGTGATACCCAGCAAGCCTCGAATCAGTTGGCTACCGCCTTCGAGATCGGCAAAAGCGGCGTGGACCTCACCGATGTGATGGTCGCTTCGCAAAAGGCCAGCGTTTCCTTTCAGGCCTTGACCCAAGTGCGTAACAAGTTGGTTCAGGCTTATCAAGACATCATGCAGATGCCGGTTTAAGGACGAGATTTAAGTCATGGCAGAAGCAGTCGTGGACAACGTACCCGCCAAGGCAGACGGCAAGCCGCCGCTGTTTGGCCTGTCGTTCCTGGAAAACCTTTCCGAAATGACCATGTTGCGTCAGGTGGGCCTGATGGTCGGCCTGGCTGCCAGCGTGGCGATTGGTTTTGCCGTGGTGCTGTGGTCGCAGCAACCTGATTACCGCCCGTTGTACGGCAGCCTGGCCGGGATGGATTCCAAGCAGATCATGGAAACCCTGGCCGCCGCCGACATCGCCTACACCGTGGAGCCCAATTCCGGGGCCTTGCTGGTCAAGGCCGATGACGTGGCGCGTGCGCGCATGAAGCTGGCGGCCGCCGGCGTTACGCCGTCCGACAGCAATATCGGTTTTGAAATTCTCGACAAGGACCAGGGCCTGGGCACCAGCCAGTTCATGGAAGCCACGCGCTACCGTCGTGGCCTGGAAGGCGAACTGGCACGCACTATCTCAAGCTTGAATAACGTCAAGGGCGCCCGCGTGCACCTGGCGATTCCGAAAAGCTCGGTGTTCGTGCGCGACGAGCGCAAGCCAAGCGCCTCGGTATTGGTCGAGCTGTTTTCCGGCCGCTCCCTGGAGCCTGGCCAGGTCCTGGCGATCATCAACCTGGTGGCCACCAGCGTTCCTGAGTTGAGCAAGTCGCAAATCACCGTGGTAGACCAGAAGGGCAACCTGCTGTCCGACCAGGCCGAGAACTCCGCGCTGACCCAGGCCGGCAAGCAGTTCGACTACAGCCGCCGCATGGAAAGCATGCTCACTCAGCGTGTGCATAACATTCTGCAGCCGGTGCTGGGCAACGACCGCTATAAAGCTGAGGTGTCTGCCGACGTGGACTTCAGCGCCGTCGAGTCGACCTCCGAGCAGTTCAACCCGGACCAGCCGGCGCTGCGCAGCGAGCAATCGACCAGCGAACAACGCACCGCCAGCAATGGCCCGCAAGGTGTGCCGGGTGCCCTGAGCAACCAGCCACCGGCCCCGGCCACGGCGCCGCAAACCACCGGTGGCGCGGCCGCGACGGCGGCTGCGATTCAGCCTGGTCAGCCACTGTTGGACGCCAACGGCCAGCAGATCATGGACCCGGCCACCGGCCAGCCGATGCTCGCGCCGTACCCGGCGGACAAGCGTAACCAGTCCACCAAGAACTTCGAACTCGACCGTTCCATCAGCCACACCAAGCAGCAGCAGGGCAAAATCAATCGCCTGTCGGTGTCGGTGGTGGTCGATGATCAGGTCAAGGTCAATGCCGCAGACGGCGCCGTCACCCGTGCGCCATGGAGCGCCGACGAATTGGCGCGCTTCACCCGCCTGGTGCAGGACGCTGTCGGTTTCGACGCCAGCCGTGGCGACAGCGTCAGCGTGATCAACATGCCGTTCTCCGCCGAGCGCGGCGAAGTGATCGCCGATCCGGCGTTCTACACGCAGCCGTGGTTCTGGGACATCGTCAAGCAAGTGCTGGGTGTGTTGTTCATCCTGGTGCTGGTGTTCGGCGTGCTGCGCCCGGTGCTCAACAACATCACCGGCCATGGCAAGAAGCAGCTGGCATTGGCTGGCAGTGACGTCGAGCTGGGTGGCATGGGCGGCCTGGACGGCGAACTGGCCAACGACCGCGTCAGCCTTGGCGGCCCGCAAAGCATCCTGTTGCCAAGCCCGAGCGAAGGCTATGACGCTCAGTTGAACGCAATCAAGAGTCTGGTAGCAGAAGACCCGGGCCGTGTGGCTCAGGTCGTGAAAGAGTGGATTAACGCAGATGAATGATCGAGCCGCTGTTGCCAAGCTCACCAAAGTCGACAAAGCCGCCGTGTTGCTGCTGTCTTTGGGTGAGACCGACGCCGCACAAGTGCTGCGCCACATGGGCCCCAAAGAGGTTCAGCGCGTAGGCGTGGCCATGGCGCAAATGCGCAATGTGCACCGTGAGCAAGTCGAGCAGGTGATGAGCGAGTTCGTCGAGATCGTCGGCGACCAGACCAGCCTGGGCGTCGGCTCCGACAGCTACATTCGCAAGATGCTCACCTCGGCCCTGGGCGAAGACAAGGCCAACGGCCTGATCGACCGCATCCTGCTGGGCGGCAACACCAGTGGCCTGGACAGCCTCAAATGGATGGAGCCGCGCGCCGTTGCCGACGTGATCCGCTACGAGCACCCACAGATCCAGGCCATCGTCGTCGCCTACCTGGACCCGGATCAGGCCGGTGAAGTACTCGGCCACTTCGACCATAAGGTGCGTTTGGACATCATCCTGCGCGTGTCGTCGCTGAACACGGTGCAGCCGGCGGCATTGAAAGAACTCAACACCATCCTCGAGAAGCAGTTCTCGGGCAACTCGAATGCCTCGCGTACCACCTTGGGTGGCATCAAGCGCGCGGCCGATATCATGAACTTCCTCGACAGCTCGGTCGAAGGCCAGTTGATGGACTCGATCCGCGAGATCGACGACACCCTGTCCGGCCAGATCGAAGACCTCATGTTCGTGTTCAACAACCTCTCCGATGTCGACGACCGTGGCATCCAGGCGTTGCTGCGCGAGGTGTCTTCCGACGTGCTGGTGCTGGCCCTCAAGGGGTCGGACGAAAACGTCAAAGAGAAGATCTTCAAGAACATGTCCAAGCGCGCCTCCGAGCTGTTGCGTGACGACCTGGAAGCCAAGGGCCCGGTGCGTGTCAGCGACGTGGAAACCGCCCAGAAGGAAATCCTCACCATTGCCCGCCGTATGGCCGAAGCCGGAGAAATCGTTCTCGGCGGGAAGGGCGGCGAAGAAATGATCTAAGGCGCTGCCCATGTCGAACAAAGATGAGACGCCCAGCGATCTGATTCGCGCACGGGATGTCGGCGGGTTCGACATCTGGTCGTTGCCCAGTTTCGACCCGCATGTGCCGGAACCTGAGCCAGAGCCGGTGATTGAAACACCGGCCGAAATGGAAGAAGTGCCGCTGGATGAAGTCCAGCCACTGACCCTCGAAGAATTGGAAGCCATCCGCCAGGAGGCCTACAACGAGGGCTTCGCGGCGGGTGAAAAAGATGGTTTTCGCAGCACCACCCTCAAGGTTCGCCAAGAGGCCGAGGAGGCGCTGAGCGTCAAACTGGCCAGCCTGGAGCGCTTGATGGGCAACCTGTTCAACCCGATCGCCGAACAGGATTCGCAGCTGGAAAAATCCATGGTCGGGCTGGTCGAGCACATCGCGCGCCAAGTGATCCAGCGCGAACTGGTGCTTGATTCCAGCCACATCGAAAGCGTGATGCGCGAAGCCCTCAAGCTGCTGCCATTGGGCGTCGGCAATGTGCGGCTGTACATCAACCCGCAGGATTTCGAACAGGTCAAAGCCCTGCGCGAGCGCCATGAAGAAACCTGGCGCATTGTCGAGGACGCGGCGCTGCTGCCCGGTGGTTGCCGCGTCGAAACCGAGCACAGCCGCATCGATGCCACGGTGGAAACCCGCATCAGCCAGATCATGGCGAAAATGTTCGATCAATTGCATGAACAGTCCCTGCACCCGGCCGAGCCTGATATGAGCGTGGACCTGGACGCCGCCGATGCGCCTTGAACGCACCAGCTTCGCCAAGCGCCTGAGCGGCTACACCGAAGCCACCGAACTGCCCGGCCAGCCGATCCTCGAAGGGCGCCTGCTGCGCATGGTCGGCCTGACCCTTGAAGCCGAAGGCCTGCGTGCCGCCATGGGCAGCCGCTGCCTGGTGATCAACGACGACAGCTACCACCCGGTGCAGGTCGAAGCCGAAGTGATGGGCTTTTCCGGCAGCAAGATTTTCCTGATGCCGGTCGGCAGCCTGGCGGGCATCGCCCCCGGCGCCCGCGTGGTGCCACTGGCCGATACCGGCCGCCTGCCGATGGGCATGAGCATGCTCGGCCGCGTGCTGGACGGCGCCGGTCGCGCGTTGGACGGCAAAGGCGGCATGAAGGCCGAAGACTGGGTGCCGATGGATGGCCCAACCATCAACCCGCTCAACCGCAACCCGATCAGCGTGCCGCTGGACGTGGGCATTCGCAGCATCAACGGTTTATTGACGGTCGGCCGCGGCCAGCGTCTGGGCCTGTTTGCCGGTACCGGCGTGGGTAAGTCGGTGTTGCTCGGCATGATGACGCGCTTTACCGAGGCCGACATTATCGTGGTCGGGTTGATCGGCGAGCGGGGCCGTGAAGTCAAGGAATTCATCGAGCACAGCCTCGGTGAAGAAGGCCTCAAGCGTTCCGTCGTCGTCGCCTCGCCAGCGGACGATGCGCCGCTGATGCGTTTGCGCGCGGCCATGTATTGCACACGCATTGCCGAATATTTTCGCGACAAGGGCAAGAATGTCCTGTTGCTGATGGACTCGCTCACGCGTTTCGCCCAGGCCCAGCGGGAAATCGCCCTGGCCATCGGCGAACCGCCGGCCACCAAAGGCTACCCGCCGTCAGTGTTCGCCAAGCTGCCCAAGCTGGTTGAACGCGCCGGTAATGCCGAGGCCGGCGGCGGTTCGATCACGGCGTTCTACACCGTGTTGTCCGAAGGCGATGACCAGCAAGACCCGATTGCCGACTCGGCGCGCGGCGTGCTCGACGGCCACATCGTGCTGTCGCGGCGTTTGGCCGAAGAAGGGCACTACCCGGCCATCGATATCGAAGCGTCGATCAGCCGGGTGATGCCGGCGGTGGTCACGCCGGAGCACATGGCCCGCGCGCAGCACTTCAAGCAACTGTGGTCGCGCTATCAGCAAAGCCGCGACTTGATCAGCGTTGGCGCCTACGTGGCCGGCGGTGATCGCGAAACCGACCTGGCGATTGCCCTGCAACCGCAGCTGGTGACCTACCTGCGCCAGGGCCTCAACGACAAGATCAGCATGGGCGAAAGCGAAGCGCATCTGGGCTCGATCTTTGCCCCGGCGCCAGGCGGTTAAGCCATGGCCAGCACCCGTTCCTCGCGCCTGGCCCCAGTGGTGGACATGGCGGAGAAGGCCGAAAAAACCGCGGCGCAACGCCTGGGCTACTTTCAGGGGCAGGTGCGCCTGGCGGAAAGCAAACTCGGCGACCTGGAGCGCTTTCGCAGCGAATACCAGCAGCAATGGATCGAGCGCGGCAGCAAGGGCGTTTCCGGCCAATGGCTGATGGGTTACCAGGGCTTTCTCAACCAGCTGGAAACCGCCGTAGGCCAACAGCGCCAGAGCCTGGCCTGGCACCAGAACAACCTCGATAAAGCCCGCGAGGCGTGGCAGGCGGCGTTTGCCCGGGTCGAAGGTTTGCGCAAACTGGTGCAGCGATACATCGATGAAGCACGGGCGATTGAAGACAAGCGCGAGCAAAAGCTGCTCGACGAGCTGTCACAGCGACTACCGCGCCAATCACAGTACTAACGGCCACCACCGGCCTGTTGTGGGCGCCGGGCTTGCCCGCGATGCAGGCACCCAGGTGGATCAGGCACCCCGCAGTGATGCTCTCGCAGGCAAGCCAGCCCCCACATTTGATTTGCTGTGTTGCCCATACCCCGTTCACCTGCTAAACCTTGTTGCACATTGCCAATGACAAGGAAGCAGTCGCATGTCAGTCGTGTCAGAAGTGTCCCTGGATGGGAAAAAATTGACGATTACCGTCAAAGGGCGATTCGATTTCGGTAGCCACCAGGCCTTTCGTGATGCCTACGAGCGGTTCTACAAGGTGCCCGAGGTCTACGTGGTGGACCTCAAAGACACCACCTACATGGACAGCTCGGCCCTGGGCATGTTGCTGCTGTTGCGTGACCATGCCGGTGGCGACAATGCCGAAGTTCAGGTGATCAACAGCAACTCCGATGTGCGCAAGATCCTCGCCATTTCCAACTTTGACAAACTGTTCGATCTCAGTTGAGCAGCCTGGCCCCGGTCCTTGAACCGCTGACCATCCTGATCGCCGAAGACAGCGCTGCCGATTTGCTGTTGCTGTCGACCATCATTCGGCGTCAGGGGCATCAAGTACTCACCGCCACCAACGGCGCGCAAGCGGTCGAGCTGTTTACCCGCGAGCGTCCGCAACTGGTGTTGATGGACGCGTTGATGCCGGTGATGGACGGCTTTGAAGCCGCGCGGCGCATCAAGCAGCTTGCCGGTGAGGCGCTGGTTCCGATCATCTTCCTGACCTCGCTGCGCGAAAGCGAGGCGCTGGCCCAGTGCCTGGACGCGGGCGGCGATGACTTCCTGCCCAAGCCCTACAACCAGTTGATCCTGGCGGCGAAAATCAACGCCATGGACCGCCTGCGCCGGCTGCAGGCCACGGTCTTGCAGCAGCGTGACCAGATCGCCAGGCACCACGACTACCTGCTGCACGAGCAGCGCGCGGCCAAGGCGGTGTTCGATAAGGTGGCGCATTCGGGCTGCATCAATGCGGCGCCGAACATTCGTTACCTGCAATCGCCCTACGCCCTGTTCAATGGCGACCTGCTGCTGGCGGCGTACACACCCTCCGGCGACATGCATGTTTTGCTCGGCGACTTCACCGGCCATGGCCTGCCGGCCGCCGTGGGGGCCATGCCCCTGGCGGAAGTGTTCTACGGCATGACCGCCAAGGGTTACGGCCTGGCGCAGACCCTGCGCGAGATGAACGCCAAGCTCAAACGCATCCTGCCGGTGGACATGTTCTGCTGCGCCACGCTGCTGTGCCTGAGCGCCCAGCGGCGCGTGGTGGAGGTGTGGAACGGCGGGATGCCCGAGGGCTATGTGCATGAAGTCGCCACGGGCAAGCGCACGCCGCTGGTGTCGCGGCACCTGCCACTGGGTGTGTTGTCGGCTCAGGCGTTCGATGACGGCACCGAGGTCTGGCCCATGGCGCTGGGCGACCGAGTGTTTTTGCTCTCCGACGGCGTGCTCGACACGGCTGACGCCAATGACCAGCTGTTTGGCGCCGAGCGCTTGCAGCAGGTGTTCGCGGCCAACCGCGAGCCCGACCGGCTATTCGAAGACATCGAGCGGGCGCTGGCGGCGTTTCGCGGCCAGGCGCGCGATGACGTCAGTATGGTGGAAATCACCTTGCAGGCTGGCCAGCCGTTGCGCGCGGCCGAGCCCGTCTACGCCGACAGCGGGCAGTCGTGCCCGCTGGATTGGTCGGTGAGTTTCGAATTCCGTGCGCAGACCCTCAAAAGCTACAACCCGCTGCCGTATCTGCTGCAGTTGCTGCTGGAGATTCATGGTCTGCGCGGGCAGAGCGGGGCGCTTTACAGTGTGATGGCCGAGTTGTATTCGAACGCGCTGGAGCATGGTGTGCTGGAGTTGGATTCGCGCCTCAAGCGGGATGCCCAGGGTTTCGCCGACTATTACCGCCAGCGCAATGAGCGGCTGGGGCAGTTGAACAGCGGTTACGTGCGGGTGCATGTGCAGGTGGTGCCGACCGCCACGGGCGGCAAAATGACGCTGCGCATTGAGGACAGCGGTCCGGGGTTTGACGTGGAACAGGTGCTGGCGCGGCCGATGGATGTTGACCGTCTGTCTGGCCGCGGCTTGAGCCTGGTGCGCCAGTTGAGCAGCGATGTACGCTGGTCCGATGGCGGGCGCAGTGTGTGCGTGGAGTTTTGCTGGGGGGCTCTGGCATAATCCGCCGATTCTTGATCAAGGAGCGAACAAGTGGCTGAGATTCATCTGGACCCCGATGTGTTGTCGGGTTTGCAGGAAGTGATGGAAGGCGAGTACCCGAAACTGCTGGATACCTTCCTTGACGATTCGCAGAAGCGTGTCGAAGCGTTGCGCAAGGCTCGCGACGATGCCAAGGCGCTGGGACGGATCGCGCATAGCTTCAAGGGCAGCAGCGGTAACCTGGGGGCGGTGCGGTTGGCAGAACTTTGCCGCCGGCTCGAAGACGGCTCTGCGCAACTGACACGCGTGGACCTGGATGAACTGGTAGACGAAATCGACCAGGAGTTCGCGCTGGTTCGGCCTTTGTACGAACACGAGCGTCAGCGTTTTCAGCTGTGATTGAGGGTTCGAGGTAAACCTGGCCCAACTCTTGCTCTACCTCTGGTTACTGCATCCCCGATCCCAGTGCAGTGGAGACCCTTACCTATGCCAGTCGCCCCCAATTCGCTTCTTCAGGCTGCCGCTGCGGCCAAGCCTCAAGCGCCGGCTGCCACCCCCTCGGTAGCGGCTGCGGACCCACGAGGCAAGGGCCCTGGCTTCGCGCAAGTGTTTGCAAACCAAAGCCCGAAACCGACGCTCAAGAGCGACGATGCCCCGGCCAAAGTCACGCGTGACAAGCCCTCGGACACCCCATCCAGGCCGGCTGCAGGCAACGATAAGCCTGCCGCCAGCAAGCCGGCCGTTGCCGATAGCGGCAATCCCTTGCCTGCCAAGCCGCCGGCCAAATCCGACGACAGCGCCAGCAATGAAGACGACAAAACCGCCGACCCGGCGGTGGCGCAGCAGCCTCCGGTTGATCCCGTGGTTGACCCGGCAGTGGTTGCCGCGGTCACACCGGTCCCCGTGCCGGTGCCGGTGCCGGTGGAAACGCCGGCACCTGTAGCCGCCAAGGACGACAAGGCCCAGCCAGTCGTCACGCCCGCTGTGGCAGCCACCGATGACGCCAAACAGCCGGCTTTCGACCCGGAGGCGGATCCGCTGGACGCGATGCCTGCCGTGCGCCTGGCGATGGAGCAGGGCGGTCACGTCTCGGCCAGTAGCCAGACGCCGCAGAAAACCGCACCGACCACCACGCAGGATCAGCCGACCGCTGCGCAGAGCTTTGCTGCGGGCCTGGCGACTATGGTCGATCAGCAAGCCACCAAGGACAGCACCGACCAGGGCGGCGACAAAGCCTTCAGCGGGCTGATCGAAGGTGGCCTCAAGGATTTGAAAGACGCCAGCAGCGACACCCGCGTGGATGATTTCGCCAACCGCCTCGCTGCACTGACCCAGGCCGCCACGCCGAAAACCGCGAATGCCTTGCCACCGGTTGCGAATGCGCCGCTGGCCATGCACCAGAGCGGCTGGACCGAGGAGGTGGTTAACCGCGTGATGTACCTGTCCAGTGCCAACCTCAAGTCGGCAGAAATTCAATTGCAGCCGGCAGAGTTGGGGCGCCTGGACATCAAGGTCAACATGACCGCGGACCAGCAGGCCCAAGTCACGTTCATGAGCGGTCACGCCGTGGTGCGTGAAGCACTGGAAAGCCAGTCCGGCCGTCTGCGCGAGATGTTTGCCCAGCAAGGCATGGGGCAGGTCGACGTCAACGTCTCGGATCAGTCGCGTGGGTGGCAGGGACAGGGCCAGGATCAACAGCAGCAGAACCAGGCGCGCGGCGTGAGTGGCAGCGGCGGGCGGGGTGATGGCGGGGATGCCGGTGATCACGCTGAGGTGGCGGCAGCGGTCGCGCCAGTGACCCAGACAGTGATCGGCTCCAGCGCCGTTGATTACTACGCCTGACCCCTGTTGGAACCCGACTAATGTGGGAGCTGGCTTGCCTGCGATGGTGGTGTATCAGTCACACAGATGTGAGCTGAGCCACCGCCATCGCAGGCAAGCCAGCTCCCACATTTGATATGGGGTGTTCGCGCTTACCGGGTTAGCTGACAACTCTGGCATAACACTTGCTCTTGCCTTTCCGTAGATCTATGAATCCCAGAATAGTGACGGATTATTGGCATGGCGAAGAGCGACGACGCAGCAACTCCCCCCGCAGGCAAAGGCAAGCTCAAGCTGATCCTGCTGATCGTGCTGGGCCTGCTCCTGGCCATCGGCGCCTCGATTGGCGGCACCTGGTTCATCATGCACAGCAGTGCAAGCAAGCCGGCACCCGCCGCCGAAACCGCCAGTAACGTCAAGCAACCGGCAATCTTCGAACCGATGCTGCCGGCCTTTGTTGCCAACTTCAATCAGAACGGCCGTCAACGCTACCTGCAGGTGAGCATCACCTTGCTGGCGCGTAACCAGGCGGACCTGGATGCGCTCAAAGTGCACATGCCGGTGATCCGCAACAACCTGGTGATGCTGTTCTCCGGGCAGAGCTTCGACAGCCTGGCGACCCCGGTCGGCCAGGAAATGCTGCGCCAGAAGGTCACTGCCAGCGTGCAGGAAGTGGCCCAGAAAGAGCTCGGCAAAGTCGTGGTCGAGCAGGCGCTCTTCACTAACTTCGTATTGCAGTAGGATCACGACATGGCCGTGCAAGACCTGCTGTCCCAGGATGAAATCGATGCGCTGTTGCATGGCGTTGACGATGGTCTGGTACAGACCGAAATGGCTGCCGAACCCGGCAGCGTCAAAAGTTATGACCTCACCAGCCAGGATCGCATCGTCCGTGGACGCATGCCGACGCTGGAAATGATCAACGAACGTTTCGCCCGCTACACCCGTATCAGCATGTTCAACATGCTGCGCCGTTCGGCGGACGTGGCGGTGGGCGGCGTGCAGGTGATGAAGTTCGGCGAGTACGTGCACTCGCTGTACGTGCCCACCAGCCTCAACCTGGTCAAGATCAAGCCGTTGCGCGGCACCGCGTTGTTCATCCTCGACGCCAAGCTGGTGTTCAAGCTGGTGGACAACTTCTTCGGCGGCGACGGCCGTCACGCCAAGATCGAAGGCCGTGAATTCACCCCGACCGAATTGCGTGTAGTGCGCATGGTGCTCGAGCAAGCCTTCATCGACTTGAAGGAAGCCTGGCAGGCGATCATGGAAGTCAACTTCGAGTACATCAACTCGGAAGTGAACCCGGCCATGGCCAACATCGTCGGCCCCAGCGAAGCCATTGTGGTCTCCACCTTCCACATCGAACTCGATGGCGGCGGCGGCGACCTGCACGTGACCATGCCGTACTCGATGATCGAGCCGGTGCGCGAAATGCTCGATGCCGGTTTCCAGTCCGACCTGGACGACCAGGACGAGCGTTGGGTCAAGGCCCTGCGCGAAGACCTGCTCGACGTCGACGTACCTCTGAGCGCCACTGTGGCCCGTCGCCAGCTACGTCTGCGGGATATTTTGCACATGCAGCCGGGGGACGTGATTCCCGTGGAATTGCCGGAAGAACTGATCATGCGTGCCAACGGCGTGCCGTCGTTCAAGGTCAAGCTGGGTTCGCACAAAGGCAACCTGGCGTTGCAAGTGATCGAACCGATCAACCGCCGCTGATCAACAATTATTTTTGCTTCGCCGAGGACATGTAATGGCTACCGAACACGAAAACACTTCCGCCGAAGACCAGGCCCTGGCTGACGAGTGGGCTGCAGCGCTGGAAGAAACCGGCGATGTCGGCCAGGACGATATCGACGCGCTGCTGGCCGCCGACGCTGCCACCGCGCCGGCCGGCAAGCGCCTGCCAATGGAAGAATTCGGCAGCGTGCCGAAGAACAACGACCCGGTGACCCTCGACGGTCCGAACCTGGATGTGATCCTCGACATCCCGGTGTCGATTTCCATGGAAGTGGGCAGCACCGAAATCAACATCCGCAACCTGTTGCAGCTCAACCAGGGTTCAGTGATCGAACTTGACCGCCTGGCCGGTGAGCCGCTGGACGTGCTGGTCAACGGCACCCTGATCGCCCACGGCGAAGTGGTGGTGGTCAACGAGAAGTTCGGCATCCGCCTGACGGACGTGATCAGCCCAAGCGAACGCATCAAGAAGTTGCGCTGATATGAAGTATTCGATGGCGGGACTGTTTCTGGCGCTGCCATTGAGCGCCCTGGCGGCTGAGCCGGTTGCTCAAGCGGCGGCTGCGGCCCCCGTGGTCAGCAGCGGCATCGGCGGGCAATTGACCCAGTTGGTGCTGGGCCTGTTGCTGGTGGTCGGTCTGATTTTCGTGCTGGCCTGGTTGATGCGCCGCGTGCAGCGTATCGGCCCGGGCAATGGCCAGGTCATCGAGATGATCGGCTCGCGCGCCCTCGGCCCGCGTGATCGTCTGGTGCTGGTGCAAGTCGGCGAAGAGCAGATTCTGCTCGGCATCACGCCTGGCCGTATCACCCCGTTGCATGTGCTCAAGTCGCCGGTGGAAGTGGCCAAGACCGAGGCCGCCACGCCAGAATTCGCCCAGCGCCTGATGGAGTTGCTGGGCAAGGATCAGAAGGATAAGAAGTAATGCGCGTTTTATTGACGCTCATGCTGTTGCTGGCCGCGCCACTGGCGTTTGCGGCCGACCCGTTGTCGATCCCGGCAATCACGCTGGGCACCAACGCCGCCGGCGCTCAGGAATACTCGGTCAGCCTGCAGATCCTGCTGATCATGACTGCGCTGAGTTTTATCCCGGCGTTTGTCATGCTGATGACCAGCTTTACGCGGATCATCATCGTCTTTTCGATTTTGCGTCAGGCCCTGGGCCTGCAGCAGACGCCGTCGAACCAGATCCTCACCGGCATGGCCTTGTTTTTGACGCTGTTCATCATGGCGCCGGTGTTCGACAAGGTGAACCAGCAAGCCCTGCAACCCTATCTGGCGGAAAAACTCAGCGCCCAGGATGCGATCGACAAGGCCCAGGGCCCGATCAAGGACTTCATGCTGTCGCAAACCCGCTCCAGCGACCTTGAGCTGTTCATGCGCTTGTCCAAGCGCACCGACATCGCCACGCCGGATCAGGCGCCGCTGACCATCCTGGTGCCGGCGTTTGTCACTTCCGAGCTCAAGACCGCGTTCCAGATTGGCTTCATGATCTTCATCCCGTTCCTGATCATCGACCTGGTGGTGGCGAGCGTGCTGATGGCCATGGGCATGATGATGCTCTCGCCACTGATTATTTCGTTGCCATTCAAGATCATGCTGTTTGTGCTGGTGGACGGCTGGGCGCTGATTATCGGCACGCTGGCCAGCAGTTTCGGCGGAGTGTAGCGCCATGACCCCAGAAGTAGCGGTCGACCTGTTCCGTGAAGCGCTGTGGCTGACCACCATGATGGTCGCCGTGCTGGTGGTGCCGAGCCTGTTGGTCGGCCTGCTGGTGGCGATGTTCCAGGCCGCGACCCAGATCAACGAACAAACCTTGAGCTTCCTCCCGCGGTTGCTGGTGATGCTGATCACCTTGATCGTCGCCGGCCCGTGGCTGGTGCAAACCTTCATGGAATACATCCTGCAGCTGTACGGCAGTATTCCGCAGTTGATCGGCTGACCGCATGCAATCTGTGCTGGCACTGACCGACACCCAGATCAGCACCTGGGTGGCGTCTTTCATCTTGCCGATGTTCCGCGTCACGGCGGTGCTGATGACCATGCCGGTGTTCGGCACCACCCTGGTTCCGCGGCGTATCCGCCTGTATTTCGCCTTTGCCATTACCGTCGTGATCGTGCCCGGCCTGCCGCCGATGCCGCCGGTGAATGCCCTCGATCTCAGTGCGTTGTTGCTGATTGCCGAGCAGATATTGATTGGCGCGCTGCTGGGCTTTTCGCTGACATTGTTCTTCCAGGCGTTTGTGATCGCCGGGCAAATCATCTCGATCCAGATGGGCATGGGCTTTGCGTCCATGGTCGACCCCACCAACGGCGTGTCGGTGGCGGTAATCGGGCAATTCCTGACCATGCTGGTGACCTTGCTGTTCCTGGCGATGAACGGCCACCTGGTGGTGTTTGAGGTCATGACCGAAAGCTTCACCACTTTGCCGGTGGGCTCGGGGTTGGTGGTCAGTCACTTCTGGGAACTGGTGGGGCGCCTGAGCTGGGTGTTGGGCGCGTCGCTGTTGCTGGTGTTGCCGGCGATCACCGCGCTGTTGGTGGTCAACATCGCGTTCGGCGTAATGACGCGCGCGGCGCCGCAACTGAACATTTTCTCGATTGGTTTCCCGCTGACCCTGGTGCTGGGTATGGGGATTTTCTGGATCGGCATGGCCGACATTCTCAATCAGTATCAACCGCTGGCGACCGACGCCCTGCAGTTCTTACGTGATCTGGCACGGGCACGTTGAGCCATGGCCGAGAGCGAGAGTGGTCAGGACAAAACAGAAGACCCCACGGAGAAACGCAAAAAGGACTCCAGGGAAAAGGGTGAGATTGCGCGCTCCAAAGAGCTCAATACCCTTGCAGTGATGCTGGCGGGCTCCGGTGGCCTGCTGATTTACGGCGGCGGGCTGGCGCTGGACATGATGGAGCTGATGAAGCTCAACTTCTCCTTGCCGCGTGAAGTGCTGCTCAGCCCCGGCGCCATGGGCCAGTACCTGCTGCACTCGGGCAAGATCGCGATTCTGGCGGTGCAGCCGGTGCTCATCACCTTGTTGCTGGCGGCGTTGATCGGGCCGGTGTCCCTCGGTGGCTGGCTGTTTGCTGCCGGCAGCATGGCGCCCAAGTTCAGCCGCATGAACCCCGGGCCTGGGCTCAAGCGCATGTTTTCCACCAAGGCGCTGGTGGAACTGCTCAAGGCGTTGGCCAAATTCATCCTGATTCTGTTTGTGGCGCTGACGGTGTTGTCGTCCGACATCGACGACTTGCTGCGCATCGCCCATGAGCCGCTGGAGTCGGCGATCATCCACAGCGTGCAGGTGGTGGGCTGGAGCGCGCTGTGGATGGCCTGCGGGCTGATCATCATTGCGGCGGTGGATGCGCCGATCCAGCTGTGGGAAAGCCACAAGAAACTGCTGATGACCAAGCAGGAAGTGCGCGACGAGCACAAGGACCAGGAAGGTCGCCCTGAGGTCAAGCAGCGCATTCGCCAGCTGCAGCGCGAAATGTCCCAACGCAAGATGATGGCCGCGGTGCCGGATGCCGATGTCGTCATCACCAACCCGACTCACTACGCCGTAGCCCTCAAGTACGACCCGGAGAAAGGCGGCGCGCCGATGCTGTTGGCCAAGGGCAGCGACTTTACGGCGCTGAAAATCCGCGAAATTGCCGTGGCCAACGACATCCTGTTGCTGGAGTCGCCGGAATTGGCGCGGTCGATCTTCTACTCCACCGACCTCGACCAGGAAATTCCGGCGGGCTTGTACCTGGCCGTGGCGCAGGTGTTGGCCTATGTCTATCAGATCCGCCAATACCGCGCGGGCAAGGGCAAGCGGCCTGACCCGCTCAAGGATCTGCCGATCCCGCCGGATTTGCGCCGCGATTCCTGATTCTGAATGGTTAGCGAGCGGCTTCTTGTGGCGAGCGGGCTTGCCCCGCGCTGGGCTGCGCAGCCGCCCCAATAGGCCACCGCATTCCCTCGGACCCACCGCAGCATCCGGTTTCAGGGCCGCTTCGCAGCCCCACGCGGGGCAAACCCGCTCGCTACAAAAACGTCTGCTCGCCACGATACGTTCGCCATCGGCTACCACTCGTCGTTAACCCCGTCTACCTGTCAACTCTGACAGTAGCCAGCGCCGCCTGCTCGCGGTTCCATGGCAGCACACTGCACACAGGTCGTTGTAGAGATGCAGGGGGAGCGGTAATGGAAGCGGTAACGGGCACGATCAAATCCTATAGCCGGAAAACCGGGGAAGGCTTGATTGCACTGGATGGCGGCGATGAGCCGGTGCACGTGGATCTCAAGAGTTCGTGCGGGGTTTGGTTGAGAAAGGGCCTGCGGGTGCAATTTGCGAGGATCCATCGGCCCAAGGGCGTCTTCGCGGCGCATATCAAGATTATCTAGCGACCCGTGCGGGTCATGGAACCCGATCCAAGGAGAGCGGCAATGGCAACAGGCACAGTGAAGTGGTTTAACGCGGAGAAGGGGTTTGGTTTCATTACTCAGGATGGGGGCGGGTCTGACGTGTTCGTTCACTTTTCGGCCATCGTCAGTGAAGGGTTCAAGACGCTTGAAGAAGGTAAAAAAGTAAAGTTCGACGTCGCTCAGGGGGCGAAAGGGCCGCAGGCTGAGCACGTTGAAATCCTTTAGGCACAGGTTTTGGGTGCTGATGCTGTCGGCGAGGGTGAAGAATACGGTGGGGGAGCGGTGTACGAAGACTAGAAAGCGAGTCTCCTAGGGACAACCTCAAAACCGTCTCGGAAATTCCCTCGATAGCTGCAGATGTACACAGATCCAAATGTGGGAGCGGGCTTGCTCGCGAAAGCGGTGTGTCATTCAGCAATGTTCAAGCTGAACCACCGCCTTCGCGAGCAAGCCCGCTCCCACATTTCTGAATCGATTGACACCCGGTAGGCGCGGTCGCTTGTTCGGTCATCTGAGCCTCAAAGCAAAAGTTGGAAGGCTTCTTGCAATACCGCCTTCAGGACGCGCTTCAGCGTCAAAACTTTGCTTCAAGGAACACGAGGAATACCGGTGGTAGATCGCTCTCAAATGCTCAACACGGCCCGTGGCACCCTGACTGATCTGTCGCGGGGCAACCTGGGTGTGCCGTTGTTGTTGCTGGTGATGCTGGCAATGATGATGTTGCCGATGCCGCCGTTCCTGCTCGACGTGTTTTTCACCTTCAACATTGCCCTGTCCGTCGTCGTGCTGCTGGTCTGCGTGTACGCCCTGCGGCCGCTGGATTTCGCGGTATTCCCCACCATCCTGCTGATTGCGACCCTGCTGCGCCTGGCGCTGAACGTGGCGTCCACGCGGGTGGTGATGCTCCACGGCCAGGACGGCCATGCCGCCGCCGGTAAGGTGATCCAGGCGTTCGGTGAAGTGGTGATCGGCGGTAACTACGTGGTCGGTATCGTGGTGTTCGCGATCCTGATGATCATCAACTTCGTGGTGGTGACCAAGGGTGCCGGGCGGATTTCCGAGGTGAGCGCGCGCTTTACCCTCGACGCGATGCCCGGCAAACAAATGGCGATCGACGCCGACCTCAACGCCGGCCTGATCGACCAGGGCCAGGCCAAGGCCCGTCGTCTGGAAGTGGCGCAGGAAGCCGAGTTCTACGGTTCCATGGACGGCGCGAGCAAATTCGTGCGCGGTGACGCCATCGCCGGCCTGTTGATTCTGTTCATCAACCTGATCGGCGGCATGGCCGTCGGTATCTTCCAGCACGGCATGACCTTCGGCGATGCGGGCAAGGTGTACGCCTTGCTGACCATCGGTGACGGTTTAGTGGCGCAATTGCCATCACTGTTGTTATCCACAGCCGCCGCGATCATGGTGACCCGTGCTTCGGGCTCCGAAGACATGGGCAAACAGATCAGCCGCCAGATGTTTGCCTCGCCCAAGGCGCTGGCCGTGGCCGCCGGCATCATGGCGATCATGGGTATCGTGCCGGGCATGCCGCATATCTCGTTCCTGAGCATGGCGGCCATGGCCGCTGGCGGCGCGTACCTGTTCTGGCGCAAGCAAAACCTGGTCAAGGTGCAGGCCCAGCAGGAAATCGCCCGTCAGCAGGACCTGCTGCCGTCGCCGGCCCGCGCCCAGGAAACCAAGGAGCTGGGCTGGGATGACGTGACCCCGATCGACATGATCGGCCTGGAAGTCGGCTACCGCCTGATTCCGCTGGTGGACCGCAACCAGGGCGGCCAATTGCTGGCGCGGATCAAGGGCGTGCGCAAGAAGCTGTCGCAGGACCTGGGCTTCCTGATGCCCACCGTACACATCCGCGACAACCTCGACCTGGCGCCCAGCGCTTACCGCCTGACCCTGATGGGCGTGATCCTCGCCGAAGCAGAGATTTACCCCGACCGCGAACTGGCGATCAACCCCGGCCAGGTGTTCGGCACGCTCAACGGCATCACCGCCAAAGATCCGGCTTTTGGCCTGGAAGCGGTGTGGATCGAAGTCAGCCAGCGCAGCCAGGCGCAATCGCTGGGTTACACCGTGGTAGACGCCAGCACGGTGGTCGCCACGCACCTCAATCAGATTCTGTACAAGCACTCCCACGAGTTGATCGGCCACGAGGAAGTCCAGCAATTGATGGGTTTGCTGGCCAAAGCCTCGCCAAAGCTGGCCGAAGAACTGGTGCCGGGCGTGCTCTCGCTGTCGCAATTGCTCAAGGTGTTGCAGGCCTTGCTCGCTGAACAGGTGCCGGTACGCGACATTCGCAGCATCGCCGAGGCCATCGCGAACAACGCCTCCAAGAGTCAAGATACCGCCGCGTTGGTGGCGGCGGTGCGGGTCGGATTGTCCCGTGCAATCGTGCAAAGCATTGTAGGGATTGAGTCTGAGCTGCCTGTGATCACCTTGGAGCCAAGGTTGGAACAAATATTGCTCAATAGTATTCAGAAGGCAGGACAAGGCCAGGAAGAGGGCGTTCTGCTGGAGCCAAGCATGGCGGAAAAACTGCAGCGTTCATTGATTGAAGCCGCGCAGCGCCAGGAAATGGCGGGTCACCCGGTGATTCTGCTGGTGGCGGGCCCGGTCCGCGCGATGTTGTCGCGGTTTGGACGTCTGGCAGTGCCGAATTTGCACGTTTTGGCTTATCAGGAAATTCCTGACAACAAGCAAGTGACTATTGTCGCGACAGTAGGGCCCAACGGCTGAGGTAGTGGGTTATGCAAGTTAAGCGTTTTTTCGCCGCCGATATGCGTCAGGCCATGAAACTGGTACGTGATGAGCTGGGCGCCGATGCCGCGATTATCGGAAACCGTCGTATTGCCGGCGGTGTCGAGCTGACGGCTGCCCTGGATTACACCCCCTCGGCGCTGGCGCCGCGTGTGCCGAACATGGAGCTCGAAGACGAGCTGCGCAAGACGGCCTCGCGGATTGTCTCGGCCCAGGCTGAATTGAGCATGCGTGGCGACAGCGATGCCAGCACCAACCGCCAGTTGTTCGCCGGCCTGCCGCTGACCGCTGCCGAGCCGCTGGTTGAACCGACCTTCAAAGAACCGCCACGTCCTGCAGCGCCGGCCCCGGCTGCCGCAGTCGACCAGCGCGTGTTCGACTCGATGCGCTTTGAACTCAACGGCCTGCGTGAGCTGCTCGAAGTGCAGCTGGGCTCGCTGGCGTGGAACCAGTTGCAAGGCAGCAAGCCGCAACAAGCCAACCTGTGGCGTCGCCTGCAACGCATTGGTCTGTCTGGCCCGTTGTCCCGCGACCTGCTGGCGCTGACCGCCGAAGTTGAAGAACCACGCCAGGCCTGGCGCATGTTGCTGGCGCACCTGGCACGCATGATCGTCACCCCGGAAATCGAACCCCTGGAAGAGGGCGGTGTGATTGCCATGGTCGGCCCGGCCGGCATGGGCAAGACCACCACCCTGGCCAAGCTGGCAGCGCGTTATGTGCTCAAGTACGGCGCGCAGAATATCGCGCTGGTGAGCATGGACAGCTACCGCATTGGCGCCCAGGAGCAGCTCAAGACCCTGGGCCGCATCCTCAATGTGACAGTGACCCACGTTGACCCGGGCCAGTCGCTGGCCAATGCCCTCGATCCGCTGCTGCGCAAGCGCGTGGTGCTGATCGACACCGCCGGCCTGCAAGCCAGTGACCCGGCGCTGCGCATGCAGCTCGAAAGCCTGGCCGGGCGCGGCATCAAGTCAAAAAATTACCTGGTGCTTGCAACCACCAGCCAGAAACAGGTTCTTACCGCTGCATATCACAGCTACAAGCGTTGCGGCCTGGCCGGTTGCATCCTCACCAAGCTCGATGAAACCGCGAGCCTGGGTGAAGTGCTGAGCCTGGCCATCAGTCATGAATTACCGGTCGCCTACCTGACCGACGGGCCGCGGATCCCGGATGATCTCCATCTGCCGCGCCGTCATCAGTTGGTCAGCCGTGCTGTCAGCGTGCAAATGCAAGAAGAGCCTAGCGAGGAAGCGATGGCCGATATGTTCGCCGACCTTTACCACAACCCCGCCAAACGGGTCGGTTAAGGCCAGGATGAACACCATGAAATGTATCTACATCGATGGTCTGCAAGCGATTCACGCGGCCAAGCCATGTAGCCTGCGTCTAAGCAAGACAAGGTAAAGAAATAAAATGGGCAGCATGCATCCCGTACAGGTGATCGCGGTGACCGGCGGCAAAGGTGGCGTCGGGAAAACTAACGTGTCAGTGAATTTGTCCCTGGCCCTGGCAGAGCTTGGCCGTCGCGTCATGCTGCTGGATGCTGACCTGGGCCTGGCGAACGTCGACGTTCTGCTGGGGCTGACACCCAAACACACCCTTGCCGATGTGATCGAGGGCCGCTGCGAGCTGCGCGATGTGCTGCTGCAAGGCCCCGGTGGCATTCGCATCGTGCCGGCCGCCTCGGGCACCCAGAGCATGGTGCACCTGAGCCCGGCGCAGCACGCCGGCCTGATCCAGGCGTTCAGCGATATCGGCGATAACCTCGACGTGCTGGTGATCGACACCGCCGCCGGCATCGGCGAGTCCGTGGTCAGCTTCGTGCGCGCCGCCCAGGAAGTGCTGCTGGTGGTCTGCGACGAACCCACCTCGATCACCGACGCCTATGCGCTGATCAAACTGCTTAACCGTGACTACGGCATGAACCGCTTCCGCGTGCTGGCCAACATGGCCCAAAGCCCGCAGGAAGGGCGCAACCTGTTCGCCAAGTTGACCAAGGTCACGGATCGCTTCCTGGATGTCGCCTTACAATATGTAGGCGCAGTTCCCTATGACGAGTGTGTACGCAAGGCTGTGCAAAAGCAGCGTGCGGTCTACGAAGCGTTCCCTCGTTCGAAGTGCGCACTGGCGTTCAAGGCTATTGCCCAGAAGGTCGATACTTGGCCGTTGCCCGCCAACCCTCGGGGGCATCTGGAGTTTTTCGTCGAGCGATTGGTGCATCAGACGAGCGCAGGACCGGTGCTATGACATCCAGCGGCTACAACCTTTACAAAAAGTCGGCACGTGACAGCCAGGGCGAATTGATCGAGCGCTATGCGCCCCTGGTCAAGCGCATTGCCTATCACTTGCTGGCACGCCTGCCGGCCAGCGTGCAGGTCGAAGACCTGATCCAGGCCGGCATGATCGGTCTGCTCGAAGTGTCGACCAAATACGACGCGAGCAAAGGCGCGAGTTTCGAGACGTATGCGGGTATCCGTATCCGTGGCGCGATGCTCGATGAAGTGCGTAAAGGGGATTGGGCGCCGCGTTCGGTACACCGCAATACGCGCATGGTCAGTGACGCAATTCGCGCAATTGAAGCAAAAACCGGTCGTGACGCTAAAGATCATGAAGTTGCGGCCGAACTCCAATTGAGTCTCGACGATTACTACGGGATTTTGAACGATACCTTGGGCAGCCGCCTGTTCAGTTTCGACGACCTGTTGCAGGACGGCGAACACGAAGGGCTGCACGAGGACGGCGCGAGTGCTCATCTCGAACCGTCACGCGACCTGGAGGACGAACGTTTCCAGGGTGCGCTGGCGGAAGCGATTGCCAATTTGCCGGAGCGTGAGCGACTGGTGTTGGCGCTGTACTACGACGAAGAGCTGAACCTCAAGGAAATCGGTGAGGTCCTGGGGGTCAGCGAATCGCGTGTCAGCCAGTTGCACAGCCAGTGCGCAGCCCGCTTGCGGGGGCGATTGGGAGAGTGGCGCGCGCGCTGACAGGCAGTGTGGGGACACTGCAGACGCTACCGCGAAGGCTTCATGCCTTCGCGGGTTCGTACCGTGGTGCCCTGGGCAGTCCTTTTTGTGTAGCGCCTGTTGATTGAAATGGCGCGTCCAGGTGCTGGGCGCGTTTAAGACTGCTTGGAGGTCGAATTGGACAAGAACATGAAAATCCTCATCGTTGATGACTTCTCAACGATGCGGCGGATCATAAAAAACCTGTTGCGTGACCTTGGGTTCACCAACACGGTCGAGGCGGATGACGGCATTACGGCGATTCCGATCCTCAACAGCGGGAGCATCGACTTTCTGGTAACCGACTGGAACATGCCGGGCATGACCGGTATCGACTTGCTGCGTCACGTGCGCGCCGATGAAAAACTGCGCAGCCTGCCTGTGTTGATGGTGACCGCCGAAGCCAAGCGTGAGCAGATCATCGAAGCCGCCCAAGCCGGGGTAAACGGCTACGTGGTCAAGCCATTCACTGCACTGGCCTTGAAAGAGAAGATCGAAAAAATCTTCGAACGCATCGGTCATTGATGCTGCCACGGGGGAGCTATGGAGCATAAAGAAACGTCACAGGGCGACTTTGAGTCGACCCTGAAAAAGCATGCTCACCAGTTGGTCGAAAGCCTTGAAAAAGGCCAGTTCGGCGACGCGGTGCAGTTAATCCATGAGCTTAACCAGACCCGTGACCGCGGCCTGTACCAGGAAGTGGGCAAGCTCACACGCGAGCTGCACAGTGCGATCGTCAATTTTCAGATTGACCCGCACATGCCCCAGGCCGAAGAAATTTCGCAAATCACCGATGCCACCGAACGCCTGTCCTATGTGGTCAGGCTGACTGAGGCGGCGGCCAACCGCACCATGGACCTGGTGGAAAACGCCACGCCGCTGGTCAATGGCATGGCCACCGAAGCTCAGGCGCTCAGCGTTGACTGGGGCCGCTTCATGCGTCGTGAAGTGGGGGCTGAAGAGTTTCGTGAGTTGGCGCGTCGGGTTGACGCTTTTCTGTCACGCAGCGAGCAGGAAAACCGCACGGTTTCCAGCAACCTCAATGACATTCTGCTGGCCCAGGATTACCAGGACCTCACCGGTCAGGTGATCAAGCGCGTGACCCAATTGGTCACCGAAGTGGAAAGCAACCTGCTCAAACTGGTGCTCATGGCCGGCCAGGTAGACCGTTTTGCCGGCATCGAACATGACCGCGAAGCGATCCTCTCGGAAAAAGATCCACAAAAACATCTCGCCAAGGGTGAAGGTCCGCAGATTCATGCCGATAAACGTGAAGACGTTATGTCAGGTCAGGATGACGTAGATGACCTGTTATCCAGTTTAGGCTTCTAAGGAGCACCCACATGAGCTTCGGCGCCGATGAAGAAATCCTTCAGGATTTCCTTGTAGAGGCCGGCGAAATTTTAGAGCAACTGTCCGAGCAACTGGTCGAGCTGGAAAGCCGACCGGATGATGCGAACCTGCTCAATGCAATTTTTCGCGGTTTTCACACTGTAAAAGGGGGCGCCGGCTTCCTCCAGCTCCATGAGCTGGTGGAGTGCTGTCACATCGCCGAGAACGTGTTCGACATCCTGCGCAAGGGTGAGCGGCACGTCGACTCGGAACTGATGGACGTGATTCTCGAAGCACTGGATGCGGTCAACGGCATGTTCAGCGAAGTGCGCGAACGTGCACCGATCACTGCGGCCACGCCGGAACTGCTGGCGGCCCTGGCACGCCTGGCAGAACCGGCCACGTCGGCGGCACCTGTGGCAGCGGCGCCTGAGCCGGCTGTCGAGGCTGAGCCGGATGTGACCGACAGCGAGTTCGAGCAGTTGCTCAACTCCCTCAGTGCGGTGAAGGCCGAAGCTGAAGCACCGCAAGCGCCCATTGCGCCTGCGGCGCCGACCAGCGAAGACATTACCGACGCCGAGTTCGAGTCCCTGCTTGACCAGTTGCATGGCAAGGGCCAGTTTGCCGCCGACGCCGTGGCACCTGCCGCTGCGCCGCAGGCACCAGCGGCGTCTGCCAACACCGACATTACCGACGACGAATTCGAAGCGTTGCTCGACCAGTTGCATGGCAAGGGCACCTTTGCGGCCGAAGCCTTGCCGGAAGTCGCGGCCACCGCCGCCGCACCTGCTGCCACGGCAGCACCGGCTGGCGACGGGCTGATCTCCGATCACGAATTCGAAGCCTTGCTGGATGAATTGCACGGCAAAGGCAAGTTCACCGAAGTGGCCCCGGCCGCCGCGGCGACTGCCACCCCGGTAGCCGCGAAACCTGCCCCAGCCAAAGCCGCCGCACCGGCCGCCGCCAAACCCGCTCCGGCCCCCGCAGCCGCCCCGGCGCCTGCACGGGCTGCCGCGGCGCCAGTGGCCGAGAAGCCTGCCAGTGAAGCCGAAACCACCGTACGGGTTGATACCGCACGCCTGGACGACATCATGAACATGGTCGGCGAACTGGTGCTGGTGCGTAACCGTCTGGTGCGCCTGGGCCTGAACAGCGGCGATGAAGCCATGCAAAAGGCCGTGTCGAACCTCGACGTGGTCACCGCTGACTTGCAGACCGCCGTGATGAAAACGCGGATGCAGCCGATCAAGAAAGTCTTCGGCCGCTTCCCACGCCTGGTTCGCGACCTGGCTCGTCAGCTCAAGAAAGAAATCAACCTGGAACTGGTGGGTGAAGAAACCGACCTCGACAAAAACCTGGTCGAGGCCCTGGCCGACCCGCTGGTCCACTTGGTGCGCAACGCCGTCGACCACGGCGTCGAAACGCCGGAAGAGCGCGAAGCCGCGGGCAAGTCCCGCAATGGCAAGGTGATTCTGGCGGCCGAGCAAGAAGGCGACCATATCCTGCTGTCGATCACCGATGACGGCAAAGGCATGGACCCGACGATTCTGCGCAATATCGCGGTCAAGCGTGGCGTGATGGACAAGGACGCCGCCGACCGCCTGACCGACACCGAGTGCTACAACCTGATCTTCGCCCCGGGCTTCTCGACCAAGACCGAGATTTCCGACGTGTCCGGCCGTGGCGTGGGCATGGACGTGGTGAAGACCAAGATCAGCCAGCTCAATGGTTCGATCAATATCTACTCGACCAAGGGCCAAGGCTCGAAGATCGTCATCAAGGTGCCGTTGACCCTGGCGATCATGCCAACCCTGATGGTGATGCTGGGCAACCAGGCGTTCGCCTTCCCGCTGGTCAACGTCAACGAGATCTTCCACCTCGACCTGTCGCGCACCAACGTGGTGGACGGCCAGGAAGTGGTGATCGTGCGCGACAAGGCATTGCCCCTGTTCTACCTCAAGCGCTGGCTGGTGGCTTCGGCCAAGCATGAAGAGCAGCGCGAAGGCCATGTGGTGATCTTGTCCGTGGGCACCCAGCGCATCGGCTTTGTTGTCGATCAACTGGTTGGCCAGGAAGAAGTGGTCATCAAGCCTTTGGGCAAAATGCTGCAGGGAACCCCGGGCATGTCGGGTGCGACCATCACCGGTGACGGTCGGATCGCGCTGATTCTCGATGTTCCGAGCATGCTCAAGCGTTACGCCGCACGGCGTATTTGATTCTGGTGGGGCAGGGCGGTAATGCCCGCCCCGCCTAACGGAGTGTTTATGGCAGTCAAGGTCCTGGTGGTGGACGATTCGGGTTTCTTCCGCCGCCGCGTCTCGGAAATTCTTTCCGCCGATCCAACGATTCAGGTGGTCGGCACGGCCACCAACGGCAAAGAAGCGATTGATCAAGCCATTGCGTTGAAGCCGGACGTGATCACCATGGACTACGAGATGCCGATGATGGATGGCATCACGGCTGTTCGGCACATCATGCAGCGCTGCCCGACTCCGGTGTTGATGTTCTCCTCGCTGACGCACGAAGGCGCCCGGGTCACCCTGGATGCGCTGGACGCGGGTGCCGTGGACTTCCTGCCGAAGAATTTCGAAGACATCTCGCGCAACCCCGAGAAGGTCAAGCAGATGCTGTGCGAGAAGGTGCACAGCATTTCGCGCAGTAACCGTCGCAGCTTGTTCAGTGCGCCGGCGCCGGCGCCGGTGGCAGCGCCTGCTGCGCCGACGTCGTCATTCGCGCGCCCGGCCCCTGCGCCCGTGGCACGCCCTGCGGCGCCGCCGGTGCGCGCCGCTGCACCGAGCGCGCATTCGCCTGCGCCCAAGCGCAAAGCCTACAAGCTTGTCGCTATCGGCACCTCTACCGGCGGCCCGGTGGCCTTGCAGCGGGTCTTGACCCAACTGCCGGCCAACTTCCCTGCGCCGATCGTGCTGATCCAGCACATGCCCGCGGCTTTTACCAAAGCGTTCGCCGAGCGCCTGGACAAGCTGTGCCGCATCAGCGTCAAGGAAGCCGAGGATGGCGACATCCTGCGTCCTGGCCTGGCGCTGCTGGCCCCGGGTGGCAAGCAGATGATGGTCGATGGCCGTGGCGCGATCAAAATCCTGCCGGGGGACGAGCGCCTCAACTACAAGCCGTGCGTGGACATCACCTTCGGCTCGGCGGCCAAGTCCTACGGCGACAAAGTTCTGGCGGTGGTGCTCACCGGCATGGGCGCCGACGGCCGTGAAGGCGCACGCCTGCTCAAGCAGGGCGGCAGCGCCATTTGGGCCCAGGACGAAGCCAGTTGCGTGATTTATGGCATGCCCATGGCCATCGTCAAGGCTGACCTGGCCGACGCCGTTTACAGCCTGGACGACATCGGCAAGCATCTGGTGGAGGCCTGCCTCTGATGGATGTCTTGAGCCTGATTGGCATCACCATGGCGTTTGTCGCGATTATCGGCGGCAACTACCTTGAAGGCGGCCACCTTGGCGCCTTGGCCAACGGCCCGGCGGCACTGATCGTGATCGGCGGCACCGTGGGCGCCGCGTTGCTGCAGTCGCCCCTGAGTTCGTTCAAGCGCGCCATGCAGATTCTGGTGTGGATCATTTTCCCGCCACGCGTCGACCTGCCAGGCGGTATCGACCGCGTGGTCAACTGGAGCCTCACCGCGCGCAAGGAAGGCCTGCTGGGCCTGGAAGGCGTGGCCGATGCCGAGCCCGACAGCTACGCGCGCAAAGGCCTGCAATTGCTGGTGGACGGCGCCGAACCGGAGGCGATCCGCAGCATCCTCGAGGTGGATTTCTACACCCAGGAAAGCCGCGACATCAACGCCGCCAAAGTCTTTGAAAGCATGGGCGGCTACGCGCCGACCATCGGCATCATCGGTGCGGTGATGGGTTTGATCCACGTGATGGGCAACCTGGCCGACCCGTCGCAGCTGGGCAGCGGCATTGCCGTGGCGTTTGTCGCCACCATCTACGGCGTGGCGAGTGCCAACCTGGTGTTGCTGCCGGTGGCGAGCAAGCTCAAGTCGATTGCCATGCGCCAGTCGCGTTACCGCGAAATGTTGTTGGAAGGCATCTTGTCGATTGCCGAGGGTGAGAACCCGCGCTCCATCGAATTGAAGCTTCAGGGCTTCATGGATTGATGGGCATGCTTTGTGTAGGAGGGAGTTTGTGAGCCGTCGCCGCCGCGAGCCTGAAGAGCACGTCAACCATGAACGCTGGCTGGTGTCCTACGCCGACTTCATTACCTTGCTGTTCGCGTTTTTCGTGGTGATGTACTCCATCTCCTCGATCAACGAAGGCAAGTACAAAGTCATTTCCCAGGCGCTGATCGGCGTGTTCAACGACGCCGACCGTGCCCTCAAGCCGATCCCCATTGGCGAAGAGCGGCCCAAGACCGTGACCCCGGCCAAGCCGCTGGTCAATGACAGCGACGAAACCGCCGCCGGCATCGGTGGCACCAGTGACCCGCTCAAAAGCATTGCCGACGACATCAGCGCTGCGTTTGGCGACCTGATCAAATCCAACCAGATGACCGTGCGCGGCAACGAGTTGTGGGTGGAAATCGAATTGAACTCCAGCCTGCTGTTCGCCAGCGCCGATGCGATGCCGAGCGACCAGGCCTTCACCATCATCGACAAGGTGGCGGCGATCCTCAAACCGTTTGAAAACCCGATCCACGTGGAAGGCTTTACCGACAATTTCCCGATTGCCACCGCGCAGTACCCGACCAACTGGGAACTGTCCTCGGCGCGCGCCGCGAGCATCGTGCGCATGCTCGCGATGCAGGGCGTGAACCCTGGCCGGCTGGCGTCGGTGGGCTACGGTGAATTCCAGCCGGTGGCCAATAACGCCACTGCCGAAGGCCGCGCGCGCAACCGTCGTGTGGTGCTGGTGGTGTCGCGCAACCTGGATGTACGCCGCAGCCTGACCGGCACCGGCACAGCCAATGCAACACCGGATGCGGCACTGAAGCGGGCTGGCACACAAACTGCACCGCCAACCGTTAAGCCGTCGGTTCGTCAGAGCGCCGTCAATTCTCCGTCACCGGCTCAATAACTTATGCAATGTCTCGGTCGCGCCATCGCCTGCCGGGAGGAACCAACCGAATGAGAGTCTGGGCAGTTGCCAATCAAAAGGGTGGAGTCGGCAAGACCACCACCTCCATCGCCTTAGCCGGCTTGTTGGCCGAGGCGGGCAAGCGTGTGGTCGTGGTCGACCTCGACCCGCATGGCTCGATGACCAGCTATTTCGGCTACGACCCGGATGCGCTGGAACACAGTTGCTACGACCTGTTCCTGCACAAAGGCAGCGTGCCCGCCGACTTGCCGGGGCAATTGCTGCTGCCCACCAGTAACGAAAGCATTTCCCTGCTGCCGTCCAGCACTGCGCTGGCGACCCTGGAGCGGCAGTCGCCGGGGCAGAGCGGTTTGGGCCTGGTGATCGCCAAGACCCTGGCGCAGCTGTGGCAAGACTTCGACTACGCGATCATCGACAGCCCACCGTTGCTGGGCGTGCTGATGGTTAACGCCTTGGCGGCCAGCCAGCAGTTGGTGATCCCGGTGCAGACCGAGCACCTGGCGGTCAAAGGCCTGGAGCGCATGGTCAGCACGCTGGCGATGATTAACCGTTCGCGCAAGCAGGCGCTGCCGTTCAGCATCGTGCCGACGTTGTTCGACCGTCGTACCCAGGCGTCCCTTGGCACCTTGCGGGTCTTGCGCGATGCCTACCCGGACACCATCTGGAATGGCTACATCCCGGTCGACACGCGCCTGCGCGACGCCAGCCGCGCGGGCCTGACGCCTTCGCAGTTCGATGGCAAAAGCCGTGGCGTGCTGGCGTACCGCGCGTTGCTCAAGCATTTGCTGTCGCAACAGCTTGTGGCGCAGGTGGCGTGATGAACCGTCCCGTTGAACTTAAGACCCGGCCGCAACTGGCGCTGGAATCCTACCTGGATGCCTTGCTGCAGGACGCGACCGCGGAGCAACTGCCGGAACCGATTCTGCTGCTTGAACCGGTGGTAGAAGCCGAAAGCACGCTGGATGAGTTCCAGTTGGCAGTGCTCGAAGAACAAGCCCGCGATGCGCACCTGGTGCCTGTGGTTGAGCCGATAGAGCCGATTGCGCCAGCGGTGGTGGCGCCCATGGTGGTCGAGCCGGTGGTGGAAGTCCATCTGCCGCCGAGCATCACCCCGCCGCCAGTCACCGGAGATGGCCGCCCGGCGTGGGCCTCCGAGCCGTTCGAATGCCTGTTGTTCGATGTCGCCGGGTTGACCCTGGCGGTGCCGCTGGTGTGCCTGGGCTCGATCTATTCGCTGGAAGGCCAGGAGCTGACGCCGCTGTTCGGGCAACCGGAGTGGTTTCTCGGCATCCTGCCAAGCCAGGCCGGCAACCTCAAGGTGCTGGACACCGCGCGCTGGGTAATGCCCGACCGCTACCGCGATGATTTTCGCCAGGGTTTGCAGTATGTGATTTCTGTTCAGGGCTACGAGTGGGGGCTGGCGGTGCATCAAGTCAGCCGCTCGTTGCGCCTGGACCCCAATGAAATCAAATGGCGCAGCCACCGGGGTCAACGGCCGTGGTTGGCCGGCACCGTGATTGAACACATGTGCGCGTTGCTCGACGTCGCCGAGCTGGCTGAGTTGATCGCCAGCGGCGCGGTAAAAGCGATGCCGCAGAACAAACGCAGTTGATTGAACAATAAGGCCCGCATGCAAGTGCGGTCAGCGAAGTACATACGCCGTGAAAACGGTATTTGAAGGGGTCCGAGGAATGAACAAGTCAGCATCCGCACAAGGTTTGGTCGATGATCCAATCCTGCAATGGGTAACCTTCAAACTGGACAACGAGTCCTACGGCATCAACGTGATGCGCGTGCAGGAAGTGTTGCGCTACACCGAGATCGCGCCGGTACCGGGTGCGCCGAGCTACGTGCTGGGCATCATCAACCTGCGCGGCAACGTGGTGACCGTGATCGACACCCGCCAGCGTTTTGGCCTGGTGCCGACCGAGGTTAACGACAACACGCGTATCGTCATCATCGAGGCCGACAAGCAAGTGGTCGGGATCATGGTCGACAGCGTGGCCGAAGTGGTTTACCTGCGCCAATCGGAAGTCGAAACCGCGCCGAACGTGGGCAACGAGGAATCGGCCAAGTTCATCCAGGGCGTGTGCAACAAGAACGGCGAACTGCTGATTCTGGTTGAGCTGGACAAGATGATGAGCGAAGAAGAATGGCAGGACCTGGAGAACATCTGATTGTTTCTTGAAGCGGCGGTGATTGTCCTGGCCCTGTTGTGGGCCGGGACCTTGGCGTTCCTGCTGCGCTATATGCGCCAGCAACGCGAATTGGCCCAGCAACAGGCCGAGCGCGATGCCGTGCGTGACCGGCGCATTCTTGACCTGGTCAAGCGCGTGGATCACTTCCAGCAGACTGCGGTAAAGGTCGGGGACGAGGTGCATGAACTGCGCGCGATTCTCGGGCCGCTGCCGGACAAGCTGGCGCAGATCGAACAACGCGACCCTTCGAGCCTGTCGTTCGCCCAGGCGGCGAAGCTGGTGGGCATGGGCGCGACCGTGGATGAGCTGACGCAGTCGTGTGGCTTGACCCAGGCTGAAGCGCAATTGATGAGTAAGTTGCACAAAAGCTGACGCAGGTTGCTGCACCTGTCCGACGTTGCTGGCAGGCTTTGCTGTGGGAGCTGGCTTGCCTGCGATGCGCACACCTCGGTACACCAGGCACACTCGATAGATGCCATCTGACATGTGTGCCTCGCCCTCGGACGGATTAGAGAGTGCAGGCGAGCATTTGCGCCGACTGTTCAATCCAGCGGCATGCGCTGTCTGCCGACGGCAAGCAATGGGATGCCGTAGAACCTGTGCCCAACGGCAAGGTATCGATGTGCAACGCGATGGATAACTTCCAGGCGGCCAATAAATTTGCGTCTCCGATGGCTTTTTTTCCTCCGGCCAAGGTCCACATCCTTCAAGCACCTTTGAACCCAGGAGAATCCCCGCATGACCACCCCCAAGGCACTGTTGATCCTGCACGGCAAGCAAGCCCTCAACGAGGACGTGCGCGCCGCCGTGCAGGCCCGTCGTGAGCAGGGCTGGGAGCTGGCGGTGCGGGTCACTTGGGAGGGCGGCGACGCCCAGCGCATCGTCAATGAGGCCCTGGCCGACGGCTATACCCACCTGATCGCCGGTGGCGGCGACGGCACGTTGCGCGACGTGGCCGAAGCCATGGCGCTGGCCGAGACCGACGCCAGCCTGGTGCTGATGCCGTTGGGCACCGCCAATGATTTTGCCCGCGCCGCCGGTGTGCCGCTGCAGCCTGCGCATGCGCTGGCGCTGCTGGACGTACCGCCCAAAGCCATCGACCTCGGCCAGGCTGGCGGGCAAATGTTCCTCAATATGGCCACTGGCGGGTTTGGCAGCCAGGTCACGGCCAACACCTCCGAAGACCTGAAAAAAGTCCTCGGCGGCGCGGCCTACCTGTTCACCGGGTTGACGCGTTTCAGTGAGTTGAAGGCTGCCTATGGCGAGCTGGAAGGGCCGGGCTTCCATTGGAAGGGCGACCTGCTCGCGCTGGGGATCGGCAACGGTCGTCAGGCGGGCGGCGGGCATGTGCTGTGCCCTGGCGCGTTGGCCGACGATGGCTTGCTGGATATCAGCATTCTGCCGGCACCTCAGGAGGTGGTTGGCACGCTGATGACGCTGATGAGCGACGGCTGGGGCCTGGACAACATGTTTGTGCGCGCGCGCCTGCCGTGGGTCGAGATCAAAGTGGCCGAAGGGCTGTACATCAACCTGGACGGTGAACCGTTAAAAGGCGATGACCTGCGGTTCTCTGCACTGCCCAAAGCCTTGCGTGTGCACCTGCCGTTGAACTCGCCGCTAATCGTCCAGGCTGATGATCTGCTCGCGAACGGCGAATAGCACCAGGCCCGCTACGTCGAATATCTGCAGGCGCTTCATGATTTGCGAGCGATGCGCCTCCACGGTCTTGATGCTCAGGCCCAGGCCGTGGGCGATCTCCCGGGTGGATTTGCCGCGCACGATCAGGCGCAGAATTTCAAGCTGACGCGCCGTGAGATTGTGGCTGTGGGCGACGGGGGACGTCGGCCCCTGGCTGCGGATCAGCGCCTGATTGATCACGGTGTGGGCAATCGCCGGGCTCAGGTAGCGCTCGTTGTTGCGCAAGGCGAGCAGGGCGTGTTCCAACTCGTTGGCGGTGGTGTCCTTGAGCAGGTAGCCATGGGCGCCGGACTCCAGCGCCCGCATGATCAGCTCCGGGTCGGTGTGCATCGACAGGATCAGTACTTTGCTTTTGGGGTAGGCCGTCTTGAGTTGCTGCAATGCGTCCAGGCCACCGACGTGCTTCATCGACAGGTCCAGCAGCACGATATCCGGCTGCAGTGCGCTGAATTTTTCCAGTAACTGCGCGCCATCACTGGCTTCACCGATCACGGTGTAGCCGGGAATATCCTGGATCAGCGCGCGCACGCCGGCCCGAATCAGTGCGTGGTCATCCACCAGAAGTAAATTGCAGGTCACTCGAGAACCTTAGGGGAACTGGCCCGTTCGAGGGCGCGCGGCGCCCAGGGGAAAAGCGCGTCGATCCGGGTCCCTTTGCCAGGTTGGCTGTTGACGGACAAAGTGCCCCCCAACTGATCTATCCGCTCGGACATGCCGGCCATGCCCCGTTGGCCTTCCAGGCCGGGGTTGATGGCAGGCGAGAAGCCCAGGCCGTCGTCGCAGATCATCAGCGACAGGCCTTCGGGCAGGCGTTGCAGGCGCACCAGCAGGTTGTGCGCCTGGGCATGGCGAAGCATGTTGGTCACCGCTTCCTGGGTGATCCGAAAGGCCGCCACGGCCATCTCTTCGGGAATGCCGGTCAGCCGTTGCTGGCATTCCAGGCTCCAGTGCACCGGGGTGTTTTCCAGGGTCTTGAGCAGGTGCGCGCGCAGGCTGGCTTCCAACCCCAGGCTGGCCAGCTGCCTCGGGTTGAGAATGGCCGAGACGTCGCGCACTTTGGCCAGGGTTTCATTCAAGGTGTTGCACAGCACCGTGCACTGGCTTTGCAGGTCTGGCGGCAAGCGGCGCTTGAGCCATTCGCTTTGCAGCTTGGCGGCAGTGAGCAGTTGGCCGATGTCGTCATGCAATTCGCGGCTGAGGCGATGCCGTTCGTTTTCTTGCACTTGCAGTAAGCGATCGGCCAGTTCCTGCGGCTGGAATTTTATCGATTTGCGCGAGCGCCACTGTTGCACGCCCACCACCAGCAACGTGGCCAGGTTGAGCAAAGGGATCAACAACGGCAACGGTGCGGAACGGGTATAGGCCCACAGGCTGACCAGCAAGGAGCAAAGGCACAGGGCGAGAACGATGCGGCGGGCATTGCTGCGGGACACGGCTCTTGCGATGAGTGACTTTAGGCTGGCGTACATAGCGGATGGAGCCAATGAAGGTTCGCTGCGGGAAGACCGGTCACGGCGGCTGACGGGGCTCTGTTTGGAATGCGGTGCCGAAACATCTTTTATACATCATGAAGTTGAGTCACTTCGAGCGGGGCATAGTACCACCACTATTACCGTTGGTCGCCTGGCGACTCGCCTCATGGGTTATTAACCACGCATAAACTCCCAGGGCCCTAATCTGCGCGTTAAAGGGTCCCGGAGTTGAAACAGCAGGCCGTTGTATTAAGGAAGTGGGTGGGCAGAGTTATAGCGCTGATCGCTAATTGATATGTTGCTGTCGTTATTAGATAACTCACTGATTAAATACGACCTCTACGCTCATCACGAGGTGTGATGTAAGCGTTGCTGCGGTTTATAACCGAAGTCTTTTTGCGGGATCTGCAAGGTGACTGTCGCAATCAATTTAGTTTGTTCGCTTTCATCCAGGGCCAGTTCGCCGGTGCGGGTGTCGATCAATTCCAGTTGCCACGCCAGCAGTGTCAGGCAGTCATGCAAGGCATTGAGCGCCTGATCATGCAGTTCCATGGGGCAGGCGGCGTTGGCAATCAGGTATTGAATATGCCGAGAGAATTCGCTGATCGCCTGCAGGGCCAGGCCCTCGGCCTTTTCAGCCAGGTTGCTCAAACTGATTTTCATGCAGTCGATGGCATCGCTGTCGTTGCGGATCAGATGCAAGTGGTTCAAGCACTCTTGCGACTTGGCCAGGAGCATCTCGGCCTCAAGCAGGAATTCGGGAAGTGCAGTTTGCCATTCGTTTGCGTTATTCATCATGCATGTCTCCGTAACATAAGCTCGGGTGATGAGATGCCGCACCGGGTGAATGGCGTAAACCTACCGCTGAAATATGACTGAAATCTGTAGCCCGCTTCCGAAATTCCAGTAGGACCGTTATTTGAATGATCACGATAGCCGTGAGTGGCCCTGGTCATTCGGGTCGCTTGCACAACTTTGGATGCCGCCACGGCAATCTCTAAAAGACCCGTGGGCCGAGGGCTTGGGATGGCAAACAAAAGCGTGACTCCATTCATGCAATGAGAATGGCGTCACATTAATGGCTATTAGATATCGCGAATATCAGGTTGGGCCTGATTGTGCATAGGGGATTCCCTTACGCAGCGGAACCTCGCGTCGATTTGAAGGTCGCGCGACGTTGCTTGAGTGCCGTTTGAAGAGGCCGTTGCAGTAAACCATGATGTCAGTGTGACATCAATGAATTTACGTGGCATTTTACCGGGGTCAAGCTCTGGCGATCGCCGCCGATAACGAGCATAGGCGCAAGCGTGCTCGCGAACAATTCAAAGACGGCGCGTTGGTCGGCAGGGTCGCGATACCCGACCCGCTTGAACCAGCCGCACATACACCACATCAGGAGCTTTTAATGGCCGGCATTCTCGACACGGTAGATCAACGCACGCAACTGGTGGGTGAGAATCGCCTGGAGATTCTCATGTTTCGCCTGGCCGGGCGGCAGCTGTTCGCGATCAACGTGTTCAAGGTGCAGGAAGTCCTGCAGTTGCCCAAGCTGACCCTGATGCCCCAGCGTCACCCGTTTGTGTGTGGCGTGGTCAACCTGCGCGGCCAGACCCTGCCGGTGATCGACCTGTCGCAGGCGATTGGCATGCGTCCGCTGGTGCCGGGGCCCAACAGCACGATTATCGTCACCGAGTACAACCGCTCGGTGCAGGCATTCCTGGTGGGCGGTGTGGACCGCATCGTCAACATGAACTGGGAAGCCATCCTGCCGCCACCGGCCAGCGCCGGTCGCCAGCATTACCTCACCGCCATCAGCAAGGTCGATGACCAGTTGGTGGAAATCATCGACGTGGAAAAAGTCCTCGCCGAAATCGTGCCGTACAACGCCAAGGTCTCCCGCGAGAAACTCGAAGACCCGGTACTGGAGCGCGCCCGTGGCCGCGAAGTGCTGTTGGTGGACGACTCCAATGTGGCCCTGTCGCAACTGCGCGACACCCTTGGCCAGCTTGGGGTGAAGATGCACATCGCCAGTGATGGCCTCAAGGCGCTGAACATGCTCAAGGCCTGGGCCGACAGCGGCCAGGTGATGACCGACAAACTGCTGATGATCTTTACCGACGCCGAAATGCCCGAGATGGACGGCTACCGCCTGACTACCGAAATTCGCAATGATCCGCGCCTGCGGGGGCTTTACGTGGTGCTGCACACCTCGCTGTCGGGCAGCTTCAACGACTCGATGGTGAAAAAGGTCGGTTGCGATAACTTCCTGTCCAAATTCCAGCCCGACAAGCTGGTGGATGTGGTGCGCCAACGCCTGATGCTGGATGAAGTGCCGGCCTGATTCTTTGTGAGGAACTTAGGGTTGGATGAGCCGGCTCTTTGTGGTGAGCAGGCTTGCCCTGCGTTGGGCTGCGCAGCGGCCCCTTAAGGACGCTGCGGTGTCTCAGCAGAACTGCGGGGTCTGGCTTTGGGGCTGCTTCGCAGCCCAACGCGGGGCAAGCCCGCTCGCCACGGTAAGTTCGCTCGCCACAGTAAGTCGCTGGCCAGAGTAAGTCTGGGGGCGCGGCGAGTCTGCGCGTTGCACCTGCTTGTTGACTGTGGGGGCGTCGCCCTTTGATTCCGGGGCTGCCTGCTATAGGGTGGCGCTTTGTCCCCTCAGGAACGCAGGCTCATGCTTCGTCTCAGCGCGTTGTACCGTTACCCCTTGAAGTCCGGCAAGGCCGAAGCCTTGCAGCAGGTCGGTCTGGATCAACTCGGGCTGGACGGGGATCGACGCTGGATGTTGGTCGACGAAGCCAGCGGGCGATTTCTGACGCAGCGGGCGGTGGCGAAGATGAGCCAGTTGTCGGCGTTGTGGAACAGCGCCGGTGGCTTGACCCTGAGTACGCCAGGCATGGCGCCGCTGGAGGTGGCCTTACCCGGCAGCGATGCCGAACTGCGCGGGGTGACGATCTGGCGCGATACCCTGCGTGTGCCGGATGCCGGCGATGCGGCGGCGGCCTGGGTCAGTGACTTTATCGGCAAAGCCACGCGGCTGGTGCAGATGCCACTGGCCCGTGCACGCACCACCGAGGCCGGTTTCGGCAAAGATGGCGACCAGGTGGCGTTTGCCGACGGCTACCCGCTGTTGTTGATCGGCCAGGCGTCCCTGGACGACCTTTCCCGGCAGGTTGGCCGGCCCATGGAAATGCTGCGCTTTCGCCCCAATCTGGTGATCGAAGGCAGTCAAGCGTACGCCGAAGATGGCTGGAAGCGCCTGCGTATCGGCGACGTTGAGTTCCGAGTGGTCAAGCCCTGTGCTCGTTGTATTCTCACCACGATTGACCCGGCGACCGGCGAACGCAGTGCCGATCGCGAACCCTTCGCCACGCTCGATGCCTATCGCAAGACGGAACACGGCGCCCTGTTCGGCCAGAACCTGGTCAACGATGACCTGGGCCTTCTGCAAGTGGGCATGCCCGTGACCATCATCGAGTAACACGTTCGTGCATAAAAAATGCCCGTCTCCTGCGAGACGGGCATTTTTTTGACCGGTGCAACCCTTAGCCGCGGTATTCGCACAGGTAAGCAGTGTTTACCGCGACCTTCAGCTGGAACTTGCTGTTGGCCGGTACGTTGAACTGGCTGCCGGCAGCGAAGGTTTCCCAGTCGGCGTCGGGCAGTTTCACGGTCAGGGCGCCGGACACCACGTGCATGATTTCACGCTGGGCGGTACCGAATTCGTATTCACCCGGGGCCATCACGCCGATGGTCGCCGGACCTTCTGCGGTGCCGAAAGCGATCGACTTGACGGTGCCGTCGAAGTATTCGTTGACTTTGAACATGGGTGAATCCTCGAAAAGTGGATTAAGGCTTCCTGCTCTGTATGGACGTGCTTGCCTGCGATGAGGCCCTTGGGCCTGGCTTCGCTCAGGCGCACGTCAAGACCGGCACGCCGGCTCCTACAGAACAGCAGGATATTGGAAAAGGCCGGCCAGTATGCCCAAGCCTTTGCGCGCTGCCTAGACCGGCAAAATCAATGGCAGCAGGCGCGCGGTGTTGCGCGCATCTTCCAGCGCCCGGTGTTGCTGACCCTGAAACTGCATCCCCGCCAATTGCAGCGCGCCGTTGAGGCCCAGCGGCTTATCCAGGCGCCGGGCCTTGGCGAAGCGCTGCTTGAGGTTCACATGCGGCGTTTGCGCGAGCGCGCTGGCCAGGCCATGGCGTTGCCATTCGAGTTCAAGCTGCTTGCGATCGTAGTCGCCCCAGCTGGCCCAGCCTTCCAGGCGCGTCTGATGCTGGCCCAGCCAGCGTTCGAACAGTGGCCACACGTCGGTCATCGGTGCAGCGGCGTCGATGTTGGCCTGGGTGATGTGGGTGAGCTGTCGGCAGAACGGCGTCAGCAACGGCCGACGCAGCGGCCGCACAAAGCGCTGGAAGTGATCCAGTTCACGGCCTTGGCGGTTCACCAGGCTCGCGCCGATCTCGATGACTTCCATCTCCGTCACGGGCCAGCCGCCTTCATCCGTTGTGGCTTCAAGGTCAATAATCAGCCAATGAGGCATCGCGCAGGTTCCCGTACTCGTCCCTTCCTGATGGGGATAGAGCGTAGCCGGGCCGTGTAGTTCCGCCTAGGCCTTTTCGATCTCCAGTAAAACCTGGCGATTGTGCACTTGAGCGCCTGCAATCACCTGCACGTTTTTGATCACGCCGTCGATGCCGGCCGTCAGCGGATGCTCCATCTTCATCGCTTCGAGCACCAGCAGCAATTGACCCTGGGTGACGCGCTGACCGGCGCTGACCCGAATGTCGACAATGGCACCGTCCATCGGCGCCTTGACGGTGCCGCTGCCGGCATCGACCTGGCGGCTGGCGACCTGCTGAGTACGGTTGATCACCCGCACGCCGGGCAGCCAGAGCTGTGCATCGTCGAGGTGGTAGGCGACGCGGCGGCGCACGCCGTTGATCTCCAGCGTGGCCCGGCGGCCATCGGTGCTGAGGTTGCGAATGTCGATGCCGTTGGCCTGCAGGTGGTTGGCGTGCAGCACGCTCACGGCGACCTCGTGGGGTGCGTCGTTAATATCCAGGCGATAGGTCCAAGGCACGCTGGCGTTGTTGCGCCAGCCCGTTAAACCTGAGTGGTGGGTACCGGCGCTGTGGTGATAAAACAGCGCGGCGGCCAGGGCGATCTGTTCATCTGTGGCTGCCTGACGGGGAATCTCGCTGAAGTGCTTGGCGATGAATCCGGTGCTGAAATCGCCGGCGATAAAGTCCGGGTGTTCAAGCAGATCGGCGAGCAGTCGCTGGTTGGTCGTTACGCCCAGCAATACCGTGTCTTGGACTGCTCGCAGCAGTTTGCGCCGAGCTTCTTCACGGGTGGCGCCGTGAGCGATGATCTTGCCGAGCATGGCGTCGTAGAACGGGCTGATGCGTTGGCCTTCGAGTACGCCGTGGTCGGTCCGCACGCCGACGGCAGGCTCCCAGCGCAGCACGTCACCGGTTTGCGGCACAAAGCCCTGCGTCGGGTCTTCGGCGTACAGGCGCACTTCCAGGGCGTGACCGCTTAAGGCCACGTCGGCCTGTGTGAGTGGCAGCGCTTCACCGGCTGCGATGTGCAGTTGCCAGGCCACCAGGTCGAGGCCGGTGATCAGCTCGGTAACGGGGTGCTCCACTTGCAGGCGCGTGTTCATTTCCAGGAAATAGAATTGGCCGTCGCGGTCGAGCAGGAATTCCACCGTGCCGGCGCCCACGTAATTGACCGCCCGCCCGGCTTTCAGGGCGGCTTCGCCCATGGCTTGGCGCAGTTGCGGGGTCATCACGGGGCAGGGGGCTTCTTCAATGACTTTCTGATGGCGGCGCTGGATCGAGCAATCGCGTTCGCCCAGGTAGATGAGCTGGCCGTGGCTGTCGCCGAACAATTGAATTTCGACATGGCGCGGGTCGATCAGCGCGCGCTCGAGGATCAGTTCGTCGCTGCCGAAGGCGTTCATCGCTTCAGAGCGGGCGGTGCGCAGTGAGTCGAGCAGCTGGCTGCTGTCGTGCACCAGGCGCATGCCGCGCCCGCCGCCGCCGGCGCTGGCCTTGATCATCAGAGGGTAGCCAATGCGCTTGGCTTGCTCTTGCAGGGTGGCGTCGTCTTGGCGGCCGCCTTGGTAACCGGGTATGCACGGCACGCCCGCCTCGAGCATGGCCAGTTTGGACAGGCGTTTGCTGCCCATCAGTTCGATGGCCTCAACGCTTGGGCCGATGAAGGTGATGTTCGCGTGTTGGCAGGCGCGGGCGAAGTCGGCGTTTTCGGAGAGAAAGCCATAGCCGGGGTGGATGGCGTCGGCGCCTGTGATGTTGGCTGCGTTGAGAATGGCGGCGATGTTGAGGTACGACTGCTGGACAGGCGCCGGGCCGATGTTGACGGCTTCGTCGGCCATCTGCACATGCAGGGCCTGGGCGTCGGCATCGCTGTAGACCGCCACGGTGCGGTAGCCCAGGGCCTGGGCGGTGCGCTGGATGCGACAGGCAATTTCGCCGCGGTTGGCGATCAGGATTTTGCTGAATGTGGGCATTGGTTTATCCCTTGGCGCACGGGGTGAATGTTCTGGCCCCATCGCAGGCAAACCAGCTCCCACCATGTGAAAGGCGTTCTCCCGGTGGGAGCTGGCTTGCCTGCGATGGCGTCATTTGCACCAACCTGGCTTACGCTTTTGCACAAAAGCCTGCGTCCCCTCTATCCCTTCCATGCCCGTCACCGCCTCGGCAAACCACTGCGCTCCGCGATCCAGCACCGCCTCAAGCGGCTCGTCGGCACTGGCGAGCAACAGCGCTTTAGTCCGCCCATTCGCGCCCGGCGCACACTGCAGCACTTGTCCCAACACCTCATCCAGGCGCTGCGCCAGTGCCTGCGCATCGCTCTCGGCAAAATGCACCACGCCCAAGCGCTGCGCCTCAAGCCCATCAAACCGCGCCGCGGTCAGCGCCAGCCGGCGCGCCTGGGTCAGGCCGATCCGCTTGACCACAAACGGCGCGATCTGCGCTGGCAACAAGCCTAAGCTGGTTTCCGGCAAGCCGAATCGCGCCTGGTGATCGGCGATCGCAATGTCACTCACACACGCCAGCCCAAACCCACCCCCCAGCACTGCACCTTGCAGCACCACGATCACCACTTGCGGCACCGCCTCAACTTCTTGCAGCAAGGTGCCAAACGCGCGGTTCAGCGCCTGCAACTGCGCCGTGCCGCCGGCGGTGATCATGTCTTTCACATCCGCCCCCGCGCAGAAATGCCCACCCGCGCCGCTGATCACCAGCGCGCGCACCTGGCTGTCGAGCTGCGCCAACACCGCCCGCAGTTCGTTGACCATCTCCAGGCTCATGGCATTGCGATGCGCCGGGCGATTGAGGGTGATGTGCACCACACCGTTATGCGGTTCGAGCAGCAAGGTGTTCATGATTTTTTCCCGGGCAGCGTGCCCATCAATTTGCAGATGATGCCCAGCATGATTTCGTCGGCGCCGCCGCCAATCGATACCAGCCGTACGTCGCGGTAGGCGCGGGCCACCGGGTTGTCCCACATAAAGCCCATGCCGCCCCAGTATTGCAGGCAGCTGTCGCTGACCTCGCGGCCCAGGCGCCCGGCCTTGAGCTTGGCCATGGAGGCCAGGCGGGTCACGTCCTGGCCTTTGATGTACTGCTCGGTGGCCTGGTAGACCAGCGCGCGCAGGCATTCGATTTCAGTGGCCAGCTCGGCCAGGCGAAAGTGAATGACCTGGTTGTCGATCAGCGCTTTGCCGAAGGTCTGGCGTTCTTTGCAGTACTCAATGGTGCTGTCGATGCAGTACTCCAGGCCCTTGATCATGTTGGCCGCGCCAAACAGACGTTCTTCCTGGAACTGCAGCATTTGCATCATGAAACCCGCCCCTTCGTGGCCGATGCGATTGCGCTGCGGCACGCGCACACCGTCGAAGAACACCTGGGCCGTCTCGGAACTGTGCATGCCGAGCTTTTCCAGCGGTGGGCTGACGCTGATGCCTGGCGTGTTCATCGGCACCATGATCAGCGACTTGTTGATATGCGGCTTGTCGTCGGAGGTGTTGGCCAGCAGGCAAATGAAGTCGGCGCTGGGCGAATTGGTGATCCACATTTTGCTGCCGTTGATCACGTAGTCGTCGCCGTCCTTGCGGGCATGGGTTTTCAGCCCGGCGACGTCGGAGCCGGCGCCGGTTTCCGAGACGCCGATGCAGCCGACCTGCTCGCCGTTGATGGCCGGGCGCAGGAACTCGTCGCGCAGTTCATCGCTGCCGAAGCGGGCGAGGGCGGGGGTGCACATGTCGGTCTGCACGCCGATGGACATCGGGATGCCGCCGCAGCGAATGGTGCCGAATTCTTCAGCTGCCACAATGGAATAACTGTAATCCAGGCCCATGCCGCCGAATTGCTCCGGCTTGGAAATGCCCAGCAGGCCGAGATCGCCGGCCTTGCGAAAGATTTCGTGAATGGGGAAGCGCCCGGCTTTTTCCCATTCGTCCACATGCGGGTTGATCTCGCGATCGACGAAGGCGCGCACGGTGCGGCGCAGTTCCTGATGTTCCTGGGTAAAAATCATTGTGGTTGTTCTCCTTTAGAAACGCGCCACGCCGAAGCTGTTGGGTTGCAACTGCCGCATCTGGGCCTCATGGCAAATATCCAGCAGGTAACCCAGCAGCGTGCGGGTATCGCGTGGATCGATCAGCCCGTCGTCCCACAGATTTGCGCTGCCATAGAGCGCGGTGGACTGGCTGTCGAGCTTCTGCGCGGTGACCTGTTCGAGCATGTCGAGCACCTTGGGGTCGGGCACCAAACCCGCCTTCAATTGCTTGGCCTCGGTGACGATGCGCAGCACCTTGCCCGCCTGCGCGCCGCCCATCACCGCCGTGCGGCTGTTGGGCCAGGCGAAGATAAAGCGCGGGTCCAGGCCGCGGCCGCACATGGCGTAGTTGCCGGCGCCGTAGGAGCCGCCGACCACTACCGTGAGTTTCGGCACCCGCGCATTGGCCACCGCCTGGATCATCTTCGCGCCGTGCTTGATCACGCCGTGTTGCTCCGACTCGGTGCCCACCATGAAACCGGTGGTGTTGTGCAGGAACAGCAGCGGCGTGCGGCTCTGGTCGCACAGCTGGATAAATTGCGCGGCCTTGCTCGCGCCTTTGGGCGTGATCGGGCCGTTATTGCCGATCACGCCGACGGCGCGGCCCTGGATGTGCAAATGGCCGCAGACGGTGTGGGCGTCGAACTCGCCCTTGAATTCGAGGAAGTTGGAACCGTCGGCCAGGCGCGCGAGGATTTCGCGCACGTCGTAGGGCTTTTTCGGGTCGTCGGGGATCAGCCCCAACAGTTCTTCGATGGGGTACAGCGGTTCTGTGTAAGCGCGTTTTGGCGCACGCGGCAGGTGCTCATCCCAAGGCAACAGGCTGACGATCTCGCGCACGATGCGCACGCCGTCGGCATCGTTTTCGGCCAGGTATTCGGCGGTGCCGGCGGTTTGCGCGTGCATCTGGGCGCCGCCGAGTTCCTCATCGGTGGCCACTTCGCCGGTGGCGGCCTTGAGCAGCGGCGGTCCGGCGAGAAACAGCTTGGCCTTGCCGCGCACCACCACCACGTAATCCGACAGCCCCGGCTGATACGCACCGCCGGCCGTGGCCGAGCCGTGTACCACGGTGATTTGCGGCAGGCCCATGGCCGACATGCGCGCCTGGTTGGCAAAGCTGCGGGCGCCCTCGACGAAAATCTCGGCGGCGTAGTTGAGGTTGGCACCGCCGCTTTCGGCGAGTGTCACCACCGGCAGTTTGTTTTCCATGGCGATCTGTTGCAGGCGCAGGGATTTTTTCAGCCCCGTGGGGGAAATGGTGCCGCCCTTGATCGCGCTGTTATTGGCCACCACCAGCATGCGCACGCCGCTGACGTAGCCAATGCCGGCGATCAAGCCGCCGCCGGCCGCGCTGCCGTCTTTGTCGTCGTGGAGTTTGTAGCCGGCCAGACTGGCCAGCTCCAGGAACGGCGCGCCGGGGTCCAGCAGCAGGTTGAGGCGCTCGCGGGGCAGCAGTTGGCCGCGCGTGTCGAACTTGGGTTTGGCTTCCTGCGCCTTGCTGAGCAGGGCGTGCTCCAGCTGGCGCAGCTGCGCGATGGCGGCCAGCATCGCCTCGCGGTTTTGCGCGAACTGCGGGCTGTGGGCGTCGATCAAGCTTTCAATTGCCGGCATGGTTTATTGCTCCGCCTTGAGCACTTCGGGCAGGTAGGCGCGGTGGAAACCATTGAACGGCTCGCTCGGCGGTTCCGCCTTGGGCAGCGGCCAGGCGCGGCTGCCCAGGCTGGCGGCGCCGTCGATGCGCAAGGTGCTGCCGCTTATGAACGCGGCGGCGGGGCTGAGCAGGAACACGATAGCCGCGCTGACCTCCGATTCGGTGCCGATACGCTTGAGCGGCACGTGCTCGCGCAGGGTCGGGATCACCGCCTTGAAGGCGCCTTCGTAGGTGTCCATGCCGCTGGAGGCAATCCAGCCCGGCGCCACGGCGTTGACGCGCACCCCGGCGTAGCCCCATTCGAAGGCGGCGGTCTTGGTGAAGTTGTCCATGCCCGAACGCGCGGCGCCTGAGTGGCCCATGCCGGGCATGCCGCCCCACATGTCCGCGAGCATGTTGACGATGGCGCCGCCGTGCTTGCTCATCGACTGGTTGAACACTTCCCGCGCCATCAGGAAACCGCCGACCAGGTTGGTGCGCAGCACGGTTTCAAAGCCCTTTTGATTGATCGAGGCCAGGGGCGACGGGTATTGGCCGCCTGCGTTATTCACCAGCCCGTGAATCGGCCCGTGTGCGTGGAGCAGCTGCGTGACCAGCGCCTTCACCGCCTCTTCATCGCGTATATCGCAAGCCTGCCAATGGGCCGTGCCGCCGTCTTCGGCGATTTCAGCGGCCACCGTTTGCAGTTTTTCCGGTTTGCGCCCCACCAGAATCACTTGAGCGCCCAGGGCCGCGAGTTCATGCGCGGTGCAGCGGCCAATGCCACTGCCGCCACCGGTGACGATCACGGTTTGCCCGTGGAACAGGTCGGCTTTGAAGATTGAGTCGAAAGCCACGGCAACGCTCCTTTTAGTTGAGTTGATCGGCGATGTGTTGCGGCACGGCAATGGGAATTTCCAGCAGTTGCTGGGCGAAGGCTTTGCCCTGCGGGTCGATGCGCAGGCTGGCGATACCGCCGCCGCCCAGGGCGTTTTCCAGCAGGAAATTCAGGCTGTGGCTGCCGGGCAAGTACCAGCGTTCAACGCGGCCGTGGAGGGGGTCGAGCACGTGGCTCATCCAGTCGACGATCACCTCCGGGGTCAACGCTTCGGCGATCCACGGCAGGTAGTCGGGGTGGCGGGCGATCACGCCGATATTGCTGTGGTTGCCCTTGTCGCCGGAGCGCGCCACGGCCAGCTTTACCAGCGGCACATTGGCGTCGGCGCGGCCTTGGGGCTTGGGCGGGTCAATCGGCGCGGCTGGGGTGACCAGTGGCGCAGAGGCGGGCAGTTCAATGGCGTGACGCTGGCCTTGGAAGTCGATCACCGGCTCGCAGGCGGTTTTATCGATCAGGAACGAAAACAGCCGAATCAGCGGATACACCGTCGGCCGCCCGCCGACGATGCCGGTCAAGCCGGGCGCCATGCCAGTGGCCGCCTGGGCGATTTCGCGGGCGAACAGCACCACCGCCTGTTTGCTCGGGTGCCGCACCGCCAGTTTCATCACCACTTCGCGGCAGTCCTGACGCTGGGCGTGGGCGCCGTAGGTGGCTTCGCTGCCGAGCAGTTCGATATTCACCTCGGTATAAGGCGCCCAGCCGCGCTGGCTGAACAGTTCCGAAGTCTTGTTGATGATCGCCTGGCTGACGCGCTCGGCCTTGGCCACCGCGTCGATCCCGGCGATCAGGCAACTGGCGGTGCAACGAAAACCGTCCGGGTAGGTGGCGCTGACCTTGTACTGATCGGTGGGCGGCAAACCTTTGGCGCCGTGCAGGCGCACTTGGTTTTTGCCTTGCTGCTGCAGTTTGACCTGGCTGAAATCGCAGATCACATCGGGCAGCAGGTAGGCGCGCGGGTCGCCGATTTCATACAGCAGCTGTTCGGCCACACTGAGTTCGCTGATCAGCCCACCCGTACCGTCGACTTTATTGACGGTGAACTGGCCGTCGGCACTGACCTCTACGATGGGAAAACCAATGTGCTCGTAGTCCGGCACGTCACGCCAATCGGTGAAGTTGCCACCGGTGCACTGTGCGCCGCATTCGATGATGTGCCCGGCGAGGGCGGCTTGGGCGAGGCGGTCATAGTCCTGCCATGACCAGTTGAATTCGTGCACCAGTGCGGCGCTGACCACCGCACTGTCGACCACCCGGCCGGTGATCACGATGTCGGCGCCCAATTCAAGTGCCTTGGCAATGCCTGGCGCGCCGAGGTAGGCGTTGGCCGACACGCACATCGGTGGCAGCGGCGCGCCGTTGAACATATCGGTGACGCCGTGCAGATGCTTGAGCTGCGGTTGCAGGTCATCGCCCAGCAGCACGGCGATTTTCAGCGGGATTTGCGCCTTGTCGCAGGCCGCTTGCAGGGCGGCGGCGCAAGCGTGCGGGTTGATGCCGCCGGCATTGCTGATCACGCGGATGCCCTGGCGCTGGATGTCGCCCAGCAGCGGCGTGAGCACTTCGACGAAATCCGTGGCGTAGCCGGCTTGGTGATCTTTCATCCGCGCACCGGCGAGAATCGACATCGTGACTTCCGCCAGATAGTCGAACACCAGGTAATCCAGCGCCCCGCCATGCACCAGCTGGGCGGCGGCGGTGCAGGTGTCACCCCAGAAGGCGCTGGCGCAGCCGATACGTACCGTCTTGCTCATGAGAAATCCGTCCTCGAATGGCTGGCGTCGAGACTACCAAGCAAGCGCTTGGTTTGTAAACTCCATGCACAAGTTTTGCCCAAGCGCTTGCTTGGGTGGCGGCCACGGCCTAAATTGCCGCCCACGACGTCAGCACACGTGAAGGAGAGAGGCATGGATGAGCAAAAAGCCCTGAGGGTGATGCGCACCATGGTCGATGCCGGCCAATTGACCGACCCCGACAGTGCCCGGGGCAAATTGCTGCAAACCGCAGCTCACCTGTTTCGCAACAAAGGCTTTGAGCGTACCACCGTGCGTGACCTGGCCAGCGCGGTGGGCATTCAGTCCGGCAGCATCTTTCATCACTTCAAGAGCAAGGACGAGATCCTGCGCGCGGTGATGGAGGAAACCATCCACTACAACACTGCGTTGATGCGCGCTTCACTCGAGGAAGCGAGCAACGTGCGTGAACGCGTATTGGCGCTGATTCGTTGTGAATTGCAGTCGATCATGGGCGGCAGCGGCGAAGCCATGGCGGTGCTGGTTTATGAATGGCGTTCGCTGTCGGCCGATGGCCAGGCCCAGGTGCTGGCGCTGCGTGATGTGTACGAAGACATCTGGTTGCAGGTGCTGGGCGAGGCCAAGGCCGCCGGTTACATCAGGGGCGATGTTTTTATCACCCGGCGTTTCCTCACCGGCGCATTGTCCTGGACCACCACGTGGTTCCGCGCCCAAGGCAGCCTGACCCTGGAGCAATTGGCCGAAGAAGCCCTGCTGATGGTGCTGAAGGCCGATTGAGGCGCAAGCCATTAATTTGCCGATGGAAAGTTGTCTCACCTGACAAAAACGCCTAGCTTATCGCCATCAGAGTATTAAACGGTGTGTGCCTCAATGTTTTCGCCATGGCGGCTGGCTGCAGGACTAACTTTATGGGCACTGGGCACCGCGGGGTGGATGCCGGCTTCGGCTGCGCAATTGGTGAGGATCGGCGCCGCGCATTTTCCGCCCTACACCGTACGCCCAGAGCAGGGTGCCGACACCGGTTTACTGCCGCAACTGGTCGAGGCGCTGAACGCCTCGCAAAGCGATTACCAATTTGTACTGGTGCCGACGTCTATCCCGCGGCGCTTTCGTGATTTCGAGCAAGGCCGGGTCGACATGGCGATCTTCGAAAACCCCGACTGGGGCTGGCAGAACATTGCCCACACTGCCGTGGACATGGGACTTGAAGACGCGGAAATTTTCGTCGCCCAACGTGAGCCCGGTCGCGATCAGCGCTATTTCGCCGACCTAAACGGCAAGCGCTTGGCCGTGTTCAGCGGTTATCACTACGCCTTTGCCAACTTCAACCCCGACCCCAAGTACATGACCGAGCATTTCAACGCCACGTTGACCTATTCCCATGACAGCAACTTGCTGATGGTGGCGCGCGGGCGTGCGGACATCGCGCTGGTCACGCGTTCGTACTTGAGTGATTTCATGGTGCGCAACGCGGACATGGCCGGGCAGTTCCTGGTCTCGGAGCGGATTGACCAGGTGTACCACCACTACGCGTTGCTGCGGCCAAAGGCACCGATTACCGGGGCGGCGTTTGCCGAGATGCTCAAGCGCCTGCGTGATAACGGGCAGCTGTTGAAGATCTTCGAGCCGTATCGCATTGATGTGATGCCCGCGTCCTGAAGTCTTTTGTTGAGAGGCTGTTGTGGCGAGCAGGCTTGGTGTGGCGAGCAGGCTTGCCCTGCGTAGGGCTGCGAAGCGGCCCCACTAAAGCCACCGCAGTTTTTCAGTCAGACCGTAGTGTCTGGTTCAGGGCTGCTGCGCAGCCCAACGCGGGGCAAGCCCGCTCGCCACAACAAGCCCGCTCGCCACACCAAGCCCTTTCCCCACACTCAGACTCGCCGCGCAAACGTATCGCTGTGGCTGCCCGACACCTTGCGGCAATGCACCAGCGCATCACGAATCATGAAGTTCACCAGGGTCGGCGAGACGCCGAGTTCCTTGGCGATATCCTTTTGCGGCACGCCGTGCAGGCGATACATCTCGAACGCATAACGGGTGCGTTGGGGCAATTGCGTCAGGGCGTCGGCGATGTTTTCGAGGGTGTTGAAATTGATATGCGAGGTTTCCGGTGAAGCGCCGTGAATGACCACATTCAAGCCTTCCTCTTCGGTCCCGGAGTACTTGAGTTCCAGGGCCTGCTTGCGGTAGTGATCGATCGCCAGGTTGCGCACGATCTGGAACAGATAACTCAGTTGGGCCTTGAACGATGAGGTGATCGTCGGCGCCGATTGCAGTCTGAAGTAGGCGTCCTGAACCACGTCTTCGGCGCGCGAGCGGCAGCCGGTAATGCGTGCCGCGATCTTCACCAGAATCAAACGATTGTCGACGAATGCCTGGAGAAGCGGTGAGTCGCACCTGCCTGTGGATACTTGTTCCGTCATGGAAATCACCTTGTCGCAAAAGAGGTTAGGGGAGGGCGTCCGTGCTGAGGCCTCCTACACATCGGGCAACAAATTATGCTTAATGATAATGATTGTCAAATGAGAAGACGAACTAATCTTATGCCTCTCTGGAAGGTGTGAACCCGGTCTCGCGCTTGCCCGCAGACTAATTATTTGCCGGCACCGTCCGTTCTCATGGGTGACAGGTCCGTTAACAAACGGCCAAGGATCAGCGCCCGCAGGAGGACGACATGGGTTTGTACGGTGCATACAGCGTGTTTCAGTTTGGAGCCTTTAGCCTATCGGGCGCCCTCAGCCTGATGAGAGCGCTCAACCGATGAGTGCCGCCACCCGACTGCGCCTGTTTTGCCTGCCCTATTCGGGGGCCAGCGCCATGGTCTATGCGCGTTGGCGTCGGACTCTGCCGGAGTGGTTGCAAGTGTGCCCACTGGAATTGCCGGGGCGCGGCATGCGTATGGATGAGCCGTTGCAGCGCGACATCAAGGCCTTGGCAGCGCAGTTGGCGGATGAAATCAGCCGTGACCTGAACGGCCCGTATGCCCTGTTCGGCCACAGTCTCGGCGGCCTGGTTGCCTTCGAATTGACCCACGCCCTGCGCGAGCGCGGTGTGCCTGAGCCGCTGGCGTTGTTTGCCTCCGGCACTGCCGGCCCGGCGCGCCGTGATGTGAGTGACTACGCCATTGAAAAAACTGACCAACAACTGATCGCCCGCCTGCGCGAACTGCAGGGCACCGCTGAAGAGGCCCTGGCCAACCCCGAATTGATGCAGTTGATGCTGCCGATTCTGCGCGCCGACTTCCTGCTCTGCGGCAGCTTCACTTACGGCCAGCGCGAACCGCTGGGCATGCCGATCCACGTGTTTGGCGGCAAGCAAGACAGCGTACGCGCCGACCAGTTGCTTGGCTGGCAGGCCGACGCCGCCAGCGGCTTCTCTCTGGACATGTTCGACGGCCACCACTTCTTTCTCGTGCAGCACGAAAGCGCCGTGCTGCGTTGCCTGCGGCGCTACGCCGAGGAGCACCTCGCACGCTGGCGCAATGGCGCGGCGCGGCAGCTGGCCGCCGGCTAAGCGCTCTCTATTTCTCGATTTTCCCGTAAGCCGATTTCAGGCAGGAACCCCATGATGGACGCCTTCGAACTTCCCCGCACTCTGGTCCAGTCTCTTCAACGTCGCGCCGCGCAGACCCCGGACCAGGTGGCCCTGCGCTTCCTCGCCGACTGCGCCGAGCAAAACGTTGTGCTCAGCTACCGTGACCTGGACCAGCGCGCCCGCACGATCGCCGCCGCCTTGCAGGCCAATGTGGCGTTGGGCGAGCGCGCGGTGCTGTTGTTTCCCAGCGGCCCGGACTACGTTGCGGCGTTTTTTGGCTGCCTGTACGCCGGGGTTATCGCAGTGCCGGCGTATCCGCCAGAGTCCACGCGCCGGCATCACCAGGAGCGCTTGCTGTCGATCATCAGTGACGCCGAACCGCGCGTGCTGCTGACCATCGCCAGCCTCGGCGACGGCCTGGCGCAGATCGAAAACGCCCCCCCGGTGCTGAGCGTCGACACCCTGGAGGCACAGCTCGCCGAGCGCTGGGTCGAACCCGAACTGCACGCCGATGACATCGCCTTCCTGCAATACACCTCCGGTTCCACCGCATTGCCCAAAGGCGTGCAAGTCAGCCACGGCAACCTGGTGGCCAACGAAGTGCTGATCCGTCGTGGCTTCGGCATCGACCTCAACCCGGATGACGTGATCGTCAGCTGGCTGCCGCTGTACCACGACATGGGCCTGATCGGCGGCCTGCTGCAACCGATCTTCAGCGGCGTGCCGTGCGTGTTGATGTCGCCGGCGTACTTCCTTGGCCGGCCGCTGCGTTGGCTGGAGGCAATCAGTGAATACCGCGGCACCATCAGCGGTGGCCCGGATTTCGCCTACCGCCTGTGCAGCGAGCGGGTCAGCGAATCAGCCCTGGAGCGCCTCGACTTGAGCACCTGGCGCGTGGCCTATTCGGGCTCTGAACCGATCCGCCTCGACACCCTGGAACGCTTCGCCGAGAAGTTCGCGATGTGTGGCTTCACCCCGAACAATTTCTTCGCCTCCTACGGCCTGGCCGAGGCGACCCTGTTCGTCGCTGGCGGCACCCGCGGCCACGGTATCCCGGCCTTGTGCCTGGATGAACAGGCGTTGGCCGCCAACCGCGCCGAACCGGGGCAGGGCAACGCGATCATGAGCTGCGGCACCAGCCAGCCGGAGCACGCGGTGTTGATCGCCGACCCGCACACGCTGAGCGAACTGCCGGATAACCACGTCGGCGAACTGTGGGCCAGCGGCCCGAGCATCGCCCACGGCTACTGGCGCAACCCGCAAGCGTCGGCCAAGACGTTTGTACAGCACGCCGACCGCACCTGGCTGCGCACCGGCGACCTGGGTTTTATCCGCGAGGGCCAGGTGTACATCACCGGCCGCCTCAAAGACCTGCTGATCGTGCGCGGCCATAACCTGTACCCGCAGGACATCGAACACACCATCGAGCGCGAAGTGGAAGTGGTGCGCAAGGGCCGCGTCGCCGCTTTTGCAGTGAATGACCAGGGCCTGGAAGGCATCGGCATCGCCGCCGAAATCAGCCGCAGCGTGCAGAAAATCCTGCCGCCCGACGCGCTGATCAAAGCCATCCGCCAGGCCGTGGCCGAGGCGTATCAACAAGCCCCGAGCGTGGTGGTACTGCTCAACCCCGGCGCCTTGCCGAAGACGTCCAGCGGCAAGGTGCAGCGTTCAGCCTGCGCGATCCGCCACGCCGACGGCAGCCTCGACAGCTATGCGCAGTTCCCCGACCTGCAAGCGCACGTGAGCGATGCGGTGTTGGAATCCGAACTGCAAAGCCAGATCGGCGCAATCTGGTGCGAGCAGTTACAGGTCGCAACCGTCGCGGCGGATGACCACTTTTTCCTGCTCGGCGGTAACTCCATCACCGCCACCCAAGTGGTCGCGCGCCTGCGCGAAACCCTGGGGCTGGAGCTGAACCTGCGCATGCTGTTCGAAGCGCCGACCCTTGCGAGCTTTGCCGCAAGCGTTGCGCAATTGCAGCAGGACGGTGGCGTTGCTCAAGGCGCAATTCATGCCTTGTCGCGCCAGGACGACCTGCCGCAATCCCTGGCGCAAAACCGCCTGTGGATCACCTGGCAACTCGACCCGCAGAGCAGCGCCTACACCATCCCCGGCGCCTTGCGTTTGCGCGGCGAGTTGGACGAAGACGCCGTGCGCGCCAGCTTCCAGCACTTGATCGAGCGTCATGAAGCCCTGCGTACGCGTTTCTACGAGCGCGACGGTCAGGCCTTCCAGCGTGTGCAGGCAAGCGCCGAATTCGACCTGCAAATTATCGACCTCAGCGACCTGCCTGACGCCGAGCGCGAGGCTCGCGCGCAGCAGATCCGCGAAGACGAAGCGCGCACCCAGTTTGACCTGGAAAAAGGCCCGCTGCTGTGGGTGACCCTGGTGCGCCTGGACGATGAAGACCACCAATTGCTGGTGACGCTGCACCACATCATCGCCGACGGTTGGTCGCTGAATATTCTCATCGACGAATTCTCGCGCCTGTATGCCGCCGCGACGCAAGGCCAGACTTTGGAGCTACCGCCACTGGCCCTGCAATACGCCGACTACGGCAGCTGGCAGCGCCAATGGCTGGCTGAAGGGGAAGGTCAGCGGCAACTGGCGTACTGGAAAACCCAATTGGGCGAGGAGCATCCGAGCCTGAGCCTGGCCACCGACCATCCGCGCTCGGCGCAACAACGCCACAGCGCGTCGCGCCATAGCGTGCGCCTGGATGCCGGCCTCAGTGCAGCGATTCGCCAGGCCGCCCAAGACCACCAAGCCACCCCGTTCATGCTGCTGCTGGCGGCGTTTCAAAGCCTGCTCTACCGCTACAGCGGCCAGCGCGATATCCGCATCGGCGTGCCTAATGCCAACCGGCCGCGCCAGGAAACCCAAGGCCTGATCGGTTTCTTCATCAGCACCCTGGTGCTGCGCGCCGAGCTGGACGGGCGCCTGCCGTTCAATCAATTGTTGGCGGCCACCCGTCAGGCTGCGCTGGGCGCCCAGGCGCATCAGGACCTGCCGTTCGAGCAACTGCTGGAAGCCTTCCCCCACGCCCGCGAACAGGGCCTGTTCCAAGTCATGTTCAACCACCAGCAACGCGACCTGAGTGCCTTGCGCCGCCTGCCGGGCATGCTCGCCGATGAGTTGCCATGGCACAGCCGCGAAGCCAAGTTCGACCTGCAACTGCACAGCGAAGAAGACCGCAACGGGCGCTTGAGCCTGTCGTTCGACTACGCCGACGAATTATTCGACCGCGCAACCATTCAGCGTCTCGCCGAGCACTACATCAACGTGCTGCACGCCGTGTGCGAGCAACCGCTACAGGCCATCGGCGACTTGCAGCTGATGCAAACCGACGAACAACAGCCGTGGAGTGAAGCGCCGTGCACGCCGGCGCAGCAGTGGCTGCCCGAGCTGCTCAGCCAACACACCGCGGACAACACCGCGCTGGTCTGGCACGACGGCAACCTGACCTTCGCCCAACTGCACACCCAGGCCAACCGCCTGGCCCATTACCTGCGCGACAAGGGCGTTGGCCCGGATGTGTGCGTGGCCATCGCCGCCGAACGCTCGCCGCAACTGTTGATCGGCCTGCTGGCGATCATCAAGGCCGGTGGCGCCTATGTGCCGCTCGACCCGGATTACCCCGCCGACCGCCTGGCCTACATGCTCCAGGACAGCGGCGTACACCTGCTGTTGACCCAAACCGCACTGCTCGAGTTGCTACCGGCACCCGAAGGCGTGTGCGTGATCGCCATGGACAGCCTGCACCTCGACAGCTGGCCGACCCAGGCACCGGGTTTGCATCTGCAGGGCGACAACCTCGCCTACGTGATTTACACCTCCGGCTCCACCGGCCAACCCAAGGGCGTGGGCAATACCCATGCGGCGCTGGCCGAGCGTTTGCAGTGGATGCAAGCCACGTATCAACTCAACGACACCGATGTGCTGATGCAAAAAGCGCCGATCAGTTTCGACGTGTCGGTGTGGGAGTGCTTCTGGCCATTGATCACCGGTTGCCGCCTGGTGCTGGCCGGCCCCGGCGAGCATCGCGACCCGCACCGCATCGCGCAGTTGGTGCAGGAACACGGCGTAACCACCCTGCACTTTGTGCCGCCGCTGTTGCAGCTGTTTATCGATGAGCCGCTGGTGGCCGAATGCACCAGCTTGCGCCGCCTGTTCTCAGGCGGTGAAGCGTTGCCCGCCGAACTGCGCAACCGCGTCTTGGCGCAGTTGCCGGCGGTGCAACTGCACAACCGTTATGGCCCGACGGAAACCGCGATCAACGTCACCCACTGGCAGTGCCAGGCCGAGGACGGCGAACGCTCGCCGATTGGCCGGCCGCTGGGCAATGTGATCTGTCGCGTGCTGGACGAACACCTCAACCCATTGCCGGCCGGTGTGCCGGGCGAATTGTGCATCGGCGGCATCGGCCTGGCGCGCGGTTACCTCGGCCGCGCCGGGCTGACCGCCGAACGTTTTGTCGCCGACCCACTGGGCGAGGCGGGCGCACGCCTGTATCGCACCGGGGACCGCGTGCGCTGGAGCGCTGACGGCGTACTCGAATACCTCGGCCGGCTCGATCAGCAGGTCAAACTGCGTGGCTTTCGCGTGGAACCGGAAGAAATCGAAGCACGCCTGTTGGCCATGGACGGCATTGCCCAAGCCGTGGTGCTGGTGCGTGACCAGCAGTTAATCGGCTACTACACCGCCAGCACCGCACTGGACGAGCAGCAGGTAAAAACCGCCCTGGCCGACGAGCTGCCGGAATACATGGTGCCCGCGCAACTGATGCGTCTGGATGCGATGCCGCTGAGCCCCAGCGGCAAACTGGACCGCCGTGCATTGCCGGCGCCGGTGTGGCAAACCCGTGAACACATCGAACCCCAAACCCCATTGCAGCAGCAGATTGCGGCGATCTGGCGCGAAGTCCTCGGCCTGCCTCGCATTGGCCTGGGCGACGACTTCTTCGCCCTCGGTGGCCACTCGTTGCTGGCCACGCAAATCATCTCGCGCACCCGCCAGGCCTGCGACGTCGAGCTGCCGCTGCGCACCTTGTTCGAAGCCAGCGAGCTGGGCGCCTTTGCCGAGCAAGTCGGCCTGATCCAAGCCTCGGGCCAGCGCAACCAGCAAACCGCTATCGCCAAGGTCGACCGCAGCGCGCCGGTGCCGCTGTCCTATTCCCAGCAGCGCATGTGGTTCCTGTGGCAGATGGAGCCGGACAGCCCGGCCTACAACGTCGGCGGCATGGCGCGCCTGCGTGGCGTGCTGGACGTGGGGCGGTTCGAGGCGGCGTTGCAAGCCCTGATCATGCGTCACGAAACCTTGCGCACAACCTTCCCGAGCGTCGACGGCGTGGCCCAGCAAAAAGTCGCCAGGCAAACCGGACTGCGCATGGATTGGCAGGATTTCTCGGCGCTCAATGAAGCCGAGCGTCAGCTGCGCCTGCAACAACTGGCCGACCACGAAGCCCATACGCCTTTCAACCTGGAAACCGGGCCATTGCTGCGCGCGTGTCTGGTCAAGGCCGGCGAGCAGGAACACTACCTGGTGCTGACCCTGCACCACATCGTCACCGAAGGCTGGGCGATGGACATCTTCGCGCGTGAACTCAGCGCGCTGTACGAGGCCTTTATCGACGAGCGCGACTCGCCGCTGGCGCCGTTGCCGGTGCAGTACCTCGACTACAGCGTGTGGCAGCGCCAATGGCTGGAGTCCGGTGAGCGCCAGCGCCAACTGGACTACTGGATCGGGCAGCTTGGGCATGAGCATCCACTGCTCGAACTGCCCGGCGACCGCCCGCGTCCGCCGGTGCAAAGCCATCAGGGCGAGCTGTACCGCTTTGACCTGAGCGATGAACTGGCCGCCCGCGTGCGCGCCTTCAATGCCGAACGCGGCCTGACCCTGTTCATGACCATGACCGCCACCCTGGCCGTGTTGCTCTACCGCTACAGCGGCCAGACCGACCTGCGCATCGGCGCGCCGGTGGCCAACCGGATTCGCCCGGAAAGCGAAGGGCTGATCGGCGCGTTCCTCAACACCCAGGTGCTGCGTTGCCAGCTCGATGGGCAGATGAATGTCGCTGAATTGTTCGAGCAGGTGCGCCACACCGTGATCGAAGGCCAGTCCCATCAGGACCTGCCGTTCGATCATTTGGTGGAAGCCCTGCAACCCCCGCGTAGCGCGGCCTACAACCCACTGTTCCAGGTGATGTGCAACGTGCAGCGCTGGGAATTCCAGCAGAGCCGCCAATTGGCCGGCATGACCGTCGAGTACCTGGCCAACGATGCCCGCGCGACCAAGTTTGACCTCAACCTGGAAGTCACCGACCTCGACCATCGCCTGGGTTGCTGCCTGACCTACAGCACCGACCTGTTCGACGCGCCGCGCATTGCGCGCATGGCCGAGCATTGGTGCAACCTGCTGGAAGCGTTGATTGCCAACCCGCAACAGCGTCTCAGCGAACTGCCTCTGCTGACGGCCACCGAGCAGCGCGCGCTGCAAAACAGCTTGGGCATCGAGGCCGGTGAGCACCGCCTCGACCAGTGCATCCACCCGCTGTTCACGCAACAGGCGATTAATCGTCCCGATGCGCCCGCGCTGACCTTTGCCGGTGAAACCCTTACCTACCGCGAACTGGACGCCCGCGCCAATCGCCTGGCGTGGATGCTGCGCGAGCGCGGCGTCGGCCCACAGGTGCGCGTCGGCCTGGCGTTGCCGCGTTCTCTGGAAATGGTGATTGGCTTGTTGGCGATCCTCAAGGCCGGTGGCGCCTATGTGCCGCTGGACCCGGAATACCCGCTGGACCGCTTGCACTACATGATCGAAGACAGCGGCATCGGCCTGCTGCTCAGTGACGCGGCAATGTTCCAAGCCCTCGGTGAACTGCCGGCGACGGTGGCGTGCTGGTGCCTGGAAGATGACCTGCCGGTGCTCGCCAATTACCCGGCCGACGAGCTGCCCTTTATCAGCTTGGCGCAGCATCAGGCGTACTTGATCTACACCTCAGGTTCCACCGGCAAGCCGAAAGGCGTGGTGGTGTCCCACGGTGAAATCGCCATGCATTGCCAGGCGGTGATCGAGCGCTTTGGCATGCGTGCGGACGATTGCGAGCTGCACTTTTATTCGATTAACTTCGATGCCGCCACCGAGCGTTTGCTGGTGCCGCTGCTCAGCGGTGCGCAGGTGGTTGTGCGGGCCCAGGGCCAGTGGGATGCCGAAGAAATCTGTGCGCTGATTCGCACCCATCGCATCAATATCCTCGGCTTCACCCCAAGCTATGGCAGCCAGTTGGCGCAGTGGCTGGCGACTCAGCAGCAAACCTTGCCGGTGCGCATGTGCATCACCGGCGGCGAGGCGCTGACCGGCGAACACCTGCAGCGTATCCGCGCAGCGTTCCAGCCCGAGGTGTTTTTCAACGCCTACGGCCCGACCGAAACCGTGGTCATGCCGCTGGCCAGTCTGGCGCCCGAGCACGTGGAGGAGGGTGCTGGCAGCGTGCCGATCGGCAGCATCATTGGCGCCCGCGTGGCCTACATTCTCGACGCCGACCTGGCGCTGGTGCCGCAAGGTGCGACCGGCGAGTTGTATGTCGGCGGGGCCGGTCTGGCGCAGGGTTACCACCAGCGCCCGGGCATGACCGCAGAGCGTTTTGTCGCCGACCCTTTTGCTACGAATGGCGGGCGTTTGTACCGCACCGGCGACCTGGTGCGCCAACGCGCCGACGGCCTGGTGGAGTATCTGGGCCGTATCGACCACCAAGTGAAAATTCGCGGTTACCGCATTGAGCTGGGCGAAATCGAAACCCGCCTGCTGGAACACCAAGCGGTGCGCGAAGCGGTGGTGCTGGCACTGGATTCGCCGAGCGGCAAACAGCTGGTGGCTTACCTGGTCAGCGACGCCGACCACGCCACGCTGCGCGACGCGCTCAAGGCACACCTCAAGACGCAACTGCCGGACTACATGGTGCCAGCGCACCTGATCGTGCTGGACAGCATGCCGCTGACCGCCAACGGCAAACTCGACCGCCGCGCCTTGCCGCAACCGGACCCGGAGGCGAACCGCCAACACTACGTGGCGCCACGCAACGAACTGGAGCACACCCTGGCCGCGATCTGGTGCGCCGTGTTGAACGTGCAGCAAGTCGGCCTGGACGATAATTTCTTTGAACTGGGCGGCGACTCGATTCTGTCGATCCAGGTGGTCAGCCGTGCGCGGCAGGCCGGGATTCACTTCAGCCCGCGCGACCTGTTCCAGCACCAGACCGTGCAAACCCTGGCGGCGGTGGCCACGCGGTCCGAGCGGGTCAGCGCCGAACAAGGGGTGCTGACGGGCAGCTCCGGCCTGACGCCGATCCAGCATTGGTTCTTCGATACCGCGATGCCGAATCGTCAGCACTGGAACCAGGCGTTGCTGCTCAAACCGCTGCAACTGCTCGACCCTCATCGCCTGGAGCAAGCGCTGTTGGCGGTACTGGAACACCACGACGCCCTGCGTCTGAGCTTTACGCCGCGCGATGCCCAATGGCACGCCGAGCACATGGCCGTGCCGCAAGGTGGCGTGCTGATGCAGGCGCAAGTGCGCGATATGGCGCAGTGCACCGCGCTGTTCACCGACACCCAACGCAGCCTCGACCTCGAACACGGCCCGCTGCTGCGCGCTTTACTGGTAGATGGCCCGCAGGGTCAGCAACGCCTGCTGATCGCAATTCACCACTTGGTGGTGGATGGCGTGTCGTGGCGCGTATTGCTTGAAGACCTGCAAGCGGTCTATCGCCAACTGAGCGACGGCCAATCGGTCAGCTTGCCGGCCAAGACCAGCGCCTTGCGCGATTGGGCTGCGCGTTTGCAGGCCTATGCGAGCAGTGAATCCCTGCGTGAAGAGTTGAGCCTCTGGCAAGACCGGTTGGCCGGTCCTGCGGCGGTATTGCCGGTGGATCGCCCACACGGTTCGCTGCTCACTCGTGATGCCGACACGGTCAGCGTGCGCCTGGACGCGCAACATACCCGCCAGTTGCTGCAACAGGCGCCAAGCGCCTATCGCACTCAGGTCAACGACCTGCTGCTGACGGCCCTTGCCCGTGTGCTGTGCCGCTGGAGTGGTCACGATTGCGCGCTGATCCAGCTGGAAGGCCATGGCCGTGAAACCTTGTTTGATGACATCGACCTGACCCGCAGCGTCGGCTGGTTTACCAGTGCTTACCCACTGCGCCTGACCCCGCAAGCAGAACAGGGCGCCTCGATCAAGGCGATCAAGGAGCAACTGCGCGGCGTGCCGCACAAAGGTTTGGGCTATGGCGTGCTGCGTTACCTGGCGGACGATCTGTGCAAGCAGACCATGGCTGCACTGCCAAGCGCCGACATCACCTTCAACTACCTCGGCCAGTTCGACCAGAGCTTCGGTGCCGATGCGCTGTTCCACCCGCTGGATGAGCCCGCCGGCCTGGCGCATGACTCAGAGGCGCCGTTGCCCAATGAGTTGAGCGTCGACAGCCAGGTGTACGGCGGCGAACTGGTGCTGCGCTGGACCTTCAGCCGCGAGCGCCACGATCAACAGACCATTCGCGAACTGGCCGAGGCTTACCTGGACGAACTGCAAAGCCTGATCGCGCATTGCCTGAGCGACGCTGCCGGCGGCCTCACGCCGTCGGACTTCCCGCTGGCGCACCTGACCCAGCCACAACTCGACAGCCTGCCGGTGCCGGCCAGCGCCATCGAAGACGTGTACCCGCTGACGCCGATGCAGGAAGGCCTGCTGCTGCACACTCTGCTGGAACCCGGCACGGGCCTTTACTACATGCAGGACCGCTACCGCATCAACAGTGCGCTCGACCCGCAGCGGTTTGCCCAAGCCTGGCAGGCGGTGATCGCGCGTCACGAAGCCTTGCGCGCATCGTTCTGCTGGAACGTCGGCGAAGACATGCTGCAAGTGATCCACAAGCCGGGCAGCACGCCGATCGAGTACCTGGACTGGAGCGCCGATCCGCAAAGTGAACAGGAACCCCGTCTGCAGGCCTTGCTCAAGGCCGAGCGGGAAGCCGGTTTCGATCTGCTCAACCAGGCGCCGTTTCACCTGCGCCTGATCCGCGTCGGCGAAACGCGCTACTGGTTCATGATGAGCAACCACCACATCCTCATCGATGCCTGGTGCCGTTCGCTGCTGATGAATGACTTCTTTGAGATTTACATGGCCTTGGGCGAAGGTCGCGAAGCACAGTTGGCCACACCGCCGCGCTATCGCGATTACATTGCCTGGCTGCAACGCCAGAACCTCGCCCAGGCACGCCAGTGGTGGCAGCACAACCTGCAAGGTTTCGAGCGCACCACACCGATCCCGAGCGACCGGCCGTTCCTGCGTGAACATGCGGGCCACAGCGGCGGCATGGTGGTGGGCGACTGCTACACCCGCCTTGAGGCACGCGACGGTGCGCAACTGCGTGAACTGGCGCAGGCCCATCAACTGACCGTCAACACCTTCGCCCAGGCGGCATGGGCGTTGGTGCTGCGTCGCTTGAGTGGCGAGCGTGACGTGTTGTTCGGCGTTACCGTGGCCGGGCGCCCGGTGGACATGCCCGAGATGCAACGCACTGTCGGCCTGTTCATCAACAGCATCGCGCTGCGGGTGAAACTGCCTGAAGACGGTCAGCGCTGCAGCGTGCGCCAGTGGTTGAGCGGCTTGCTAGACAGCAACATGCAGCTGCGCGAGTACGAGTACCTGCCGCTGGTGACCATTCAGGAGCACAGCGAATTGCCCAAGGGCCAACCGCTGTTCGACAGCCTGTTCGTGTTCGAGAACGCGCCGGTGGAGGTCTCGGTGCTGGACCGCGCGCAAAGCCTGAACGCCACCTCGGACTCCGGCCGCACCCACACCAACTTCCCGTTGACCGCAGTGTGCTACCCGGGCGATGACCTCGGTTTGCACCTGTCCTACGACCAGCGTTACTTCGACGAAAGCACCGTGCAGGGCATGCTCGGCGAGTTCAAGCGCTTGCTGCTGGCGCTGGTGCAGGGCTTTCATGGCGACATGGCCGACCTGCCGCTGATCGGCGAGCAAGAGCGTGAATTCCTGCTGGAGGGGTGTAACCAGAGCGCGCATGACTACCCGCTGGAGCGCAGCTATGTCGAGCTGTTCGAGGCGCAGGTGGCCGAGCATCCGCAGCGCATCGCCGCCAGCTGCCTTGACCAGCAATGGACCTATGACGAGTTGAACCGGCGCAGTAACGGTTTGGGTCACGCGCTGATCGCAGCAGGCGTTGGCCTGGACCAGCCGGTGGCGTTGCTGGCCGAGCGTAACCTCGACCTGCTGGGCATGATCATCGGCAGCTTCAAGGCCGGCGCCGGTTACCTGCCGCTGGACCCAGGCCTGCCCAGCCAGCGCTTGAGCCGGATTATCGACTTGAGCCGTACGCCGTTGCTGGTGTGCACCGAGGCGTGCCGCGAGCAGGCGATTGAGCTGCTGGACGGTACCGACTGCCAGCTATTGGTCTGGGAGGAAGTGCCGGGGCGTGGGGAAAATCCAGGTGTCTACAGTGGCCCGGACAACCTCGCCTACGTGATCTACACGTCGGGCTCCACCGGCCTGCCCAAGGGCGTGATGGTCGAACAGCGCGGCATGCTCAATAACCAGTTGAGCAAGGTGCCTTATCTGGACCTGAGCCCGACGGATGTGATCGCCCAGACCGCTTCGCAAAGCTTCGATATTTCCGTGTGGCAGTTCCTCGCTGCGCCGCTGTTTGGCGCGCGGGTCGATATCGTGCCGAACACCCTTGCCCATGACCCGCAAGGTTTGCTGGCCCATGTACAGGCCCAGGGCATTACTGTGCTGGAAAGCGTACCGTCGCTGATCCAGGGCATGCTCGCCCAGGAACGCATGAGCCTGGACGGCCTGCGCTGGATGCTGCCGACGGGCGAAGCGATGCCGCCGGAGCTGGCGCACCAATGGTTGCTGCGTTATCCAGACATTGGCCTGGTCAACGCTTATGGCCCGGCGGAATGTTCGGATGACGTGGCGTTCTTCCGCGTCGATCTGGCGTCAACCCAAGGCACTTATTTGCCGATTGGCACCCCGACCGACAACAACCGGTTATACGTGCTCGATGGCGCACTGGAGTTGGTGCCACAGGGCGCGGTCGGCGAGCTGTGTGTGGCAGGTACCGGCGTGGGCCGTGGTTACGTCAGCGACCCGTTGCGCACGGCGCAGGTGTTTGTACCCAACCCGTTTGGCGCACCCGGCGCGCGTCTCTACCGCACCGGCGACCTGGCACGTCGGCGCAGCGATGGCGTGTTGGAATATGTGGGGCGTATCGACCACCAGGTGAAGATTCGCGGCTACCGCATCGAGCTGGGTGAAATCGAAGCGCGTCTGCATGAACAGCCGCAGGTGCGTGACGCCGCGGTGGGGGTTCAAGAGGGCGTCAACGGCAAGCACTTGGTGGGTTACCTGGTGGCGGCGGATGAAAGCCTCAACCCGAGCGATCGCCTGGACCGCATCAAGCAACGCCTGCGTGCTGAGCTGCCGGAATACATGGTGCCACTGCACTGGTTATGGCTCGAGCGCCTGCCCCTGAACGCCAACGGCAAACTCGACCGCAAGGCTTTGCCGACCCTGGAGATCGGCCAGTTGCACAGCCAGGACTACCTGGCGCCGCGCAACGCACTGGAAACCACATTGGCGGCTATCTGGGCCGAGGTGCTGAAAGTCGACAGGGTGGGCGTACAGGACAACTTCTTCGAGCTGGGTGGGCACTCGTTGTTGGCCACGCAGATTGCCTCCCGGGTGCAGAAAAGCCTGCAGCGGGATGTACCGTTGCGGGCGATGTTCGAGTGCAGCACGGTGGCGGAGTTGGCCGAGTACATCGAGGGGTTGGCGGCGAATGAAATCAGCGCCGAGAAGGTGGATCGGTTGAGTGATTTGATGGCGGAGTTGGAGGGGCTTTAAGGAAACCCGGAGCCCCTTGCGGTGAGCGTGCTGTGAGTCGAAACGAAAACGACTTTCAGCATTGCTCAACGCAGCATCCACATCGGCGCCGATAGGGGCCTTTAGCCAGGTCGCAAGTGTGTCTGCTGCCTCTCAGGATCACGCTGGCCTGCCGCATTCTTGGGTGAGTTGGGAGCATGAGTAATTGCGGCATCGACGAGGGTGCCTTGGCGCGGACACCGATCTGTCTCGCCGCCAGGCCAATGCCTCATCACATGCACACGACCATCACTTACGAGAGGGCAAAGGCGATTTTGAGCGAAAGTGTGGTTATTTGCGCCTTGATTTGTAGGAAATTGCCCTCTAGTTGCGTAGGTTATTTCCATAATACTGTTTTTATATACAGTGTTTTGGGGGGTGGTCGTCTCATCAGAAGAAAATGAGCGAGAAACGGGCCGGTGGAAAAAAAAAGCAGCTTCGTTAGTTTGAGGTTCTCTCCTTCAAGAAAGGAGAGTTCTTAATCAAATCAATGGAGTCAAAAATGAACCAACCACAAACCCAGACACCTCTTCGTCATGGTCGTGTCACGTCCCCTTCCAGCCGTGGCGCCGTCGCCGTGGATCTCGGCCTGCTGGCTACCTGGCAGGTCAATGAAATGGAAGGCGGCAAGAACTTTCCGGCACTGATTGCCGGTCCGTTCCCGGCGCCTTATCAAACCGACAGTGACAGCGTCACCCCACCAGCCGACGGCTTCATCCTCAGCGGCGGCAAGACCGATGCGCGTGACTGCGTCAACTTCACCAACGAGGAAATGGCCAAGAAACTCAACCGCGCCTTCACCTGGCCGCTGCTCAATGTCGACCCGGGTCAGACCTTCAAGGTCACCTGGGAATACACCGCGCCGCACACTACCCGTGGCTATCGCTGGCTGATCACCAAGGATGGCTGGGATCCGAAACAGCGCATCACCCGCGCACAACTGGAAACCCAGCCGTTCGCCGAAGACTTCTATACCCAGGTGCCGTACTTCAGCCATGCAGGTGAACTGAAGGCCAAGGTCAATCACGAAGTGAAACTGCCGGCCAACAAAAAGGGCAAGCATGTGATCGTGTTGATGTGGATCGTCGCCAACACCGGCAACGCGTTTTATCAAGCCTTCGACGTGGACTTCAAATAAGCCCGCGCCGTTAAACCCATACGTTCTGAAGGATTAGAACATGACCAAGATTGACTTCACCTTATTGAAATCGCCGCTGAACGATGTCGCTTCGCTGATGCCGAGCATTGCCGGCAAAAAGATCCTCATGGGCTTCTGGCACAACTGGCCTGCCGGAGCGAGCGACGGCTACCAGCGTGGCCAATTCGCCAATATGAACCTGACGGACGTGCCGAAGGATTACAACGTGGTGGCCGTGGCCTTCATGAAAGGCAACGGTATCCCGACGTTCAAACCGTACAACCTTTCCGACGCCGAGTTCCGCCGTCAGGTGGGCGTGCTAAACAGCCAGGGCAGGGTGGTACTGATTTCCCTTGGCGGCGCCGATGCACACATCGAGCTGCATAAAGGCAACGAACAGCCACTGGCCAACGAGATTATCCGCCTGGTGGAAACCTATGGCTTTGATGGCCTGGACATCGATCTTGAACAGAGCGCGATTGATTTCGCCGACAACAAGACTGTCCTGCCCGCCGCGTTGAAACTGGTCAAAGACCATTACGCCAGTGAAGGCAAACACTTCATTATCAGCATGGCGCCGGAGTTTCCTTACCTGACCGCCGCCGGCAAATACGTCGGTTACATCCAGGCGCTGGAAGGCTATTACGACTTCATTGCCCCGCAGTATTACAACCAGGGGGGCGACGGGATCTGGGTGCAGGAGGTCAACAACGGCAACGGTGCCTGGATTGCCCAGAACAACGACGCGATGAAAGAGGATTTCCTGTTTTACCTGACCGAGAGTCTGGTGAGCGGAACGCGAGGGTTTACCAAAATCCCGGCGGACAAGTTCGTCATTGGTCTGCCGGCCAACGTCGACGCAGCCGCCACCGGTTATGTGATCAACCCTGCAGCCGTGACCAATGCATTCAAGCGTTTGTACGACAAAGGGTTGCCGATCAAGGGCCTGATGACATGGTCGGTGAATTGGGACAACGGGATCAGCAAAGACCATGTGCCCTACAACTGGGAATTCAGCCGCCGTTATGGGCCGTTGATCCAAGGCACTCATCTGTCTGGCCTCGGTGAGGATGAGGCGGATCTCGACGTCGCCAATCGGCGGTAGCGCAAAGAGACATCTGGCAGACGTGCCTGATCTCAAACAGCTGTGTTTATGATCTGATCGTTGGCTTTACGAAATAGAATCCGATGCCTGTTTGGGCATCGGATTTTCTGCGTCAAGGCTCAAGTCTTCATCAGTTTTTTATGAATTTGCGTTGCTCGTTTTATGTTGCGCAGGCCTGAAACATTCTCAGGGAAACGCCGATTACTTCGGCCCCAGAATCTTCGCCAGTTTGTCCGGCGACGGCGCGCCTTGCTGTTGCTGCAACCCGCCCTTGTCATCCAGATAGAAAATCGCCGGCGTCGCCGACAATTCCAGCTCTTCCATCAACTTCATGTTGGCATCGAGCTTGGCTTCGATATCCGCCGGGATCTTGTCCAGCGCCTGCAATTTGCTGCCTTTACCGGCGGCTTCGTGTTCTTCCAGAGCTTTTTGCGGGTCTTTGGCGGCGAACAGCGCAGCCGACTTGCCCGGGCTGTCCTCACGGATAATGCCCACCATGATGTGGCGCAACTGCACCTTGCCGGCTTTTACCCACGGCCGTGCCTGTTCCCAGAACATGTTGCAGTACGGGCAGTTGGGGTCGCTGAACAGGTAGACGATACGTGGCGCGTTTTTATCGCCGTCCTGAATCCAGTTGCTGTGTTCCATCTTGGCCCAGACTTCCTTGGCCATCGGCGCGTACACCAGTTTTTCCAGGGGCGCGCTGCTCAGGTCTTTACCCTCGGCGTCGTACAGGTTGCCGGCAATCACACTTTTACCGTCGGCGGTCAGGTACAGCGCCATGCCACGGTTCTGGTACTGCGCGGCGTAGCCTGTGAGGCCGCTGGGCGCATCGAACTTGCCAAGAATCTTGGCGCCTTTGGCTTCGATCTGTTTGATCGGTGCCGGCCAGTCTTCGGCCTGGGCCAGAGTGGCCGCGAGCGTCAGCGGCAGCAGGGTCAGCAGGTGGCGGAGGCTTGGCATGTCGGTTTCCTTTCAGGGGCGGTGTCGAAGGGTTCCATGGCACGGGCCAGGCTGGCTTGGGACAGCTCACCGAGGTGGCTGTTGATCAGGCGCCCATCGGCTTGGTAGAACAGCGTGGTCGGCAAGGCCATGGAGCCCACGGCCTGGCCGAGTCGGCCGCTGGCGTCAAACAATACGTTGTCGAGGGTCAGGCCTTGGGTCGCGAGGAAGGTGCTGACGCTTTGCATGCTTTCGGCCTGGTTGACGAACAGGAAGGTCACGTCGGGGCGCTGGTGCTGGGCGCGCTCCAGTACCGGCATTTCCCGGCGGCACGGTGGGCACCAGGTGGCCCAGAGGTTGATCACCAGCGGGCCGCCTTTGTAGTCGGCCAGTTGCACCACGTCGCCATTGGCGTTGCGCAAGGTGATGTCCGGCAGTTGCGCGCCTTTGTCGTACAGGCTCAGCGATAAACTGGTCAGGCCCCAGAACACTAAGCCGGTGACCACGCCGGCGCTCAACGGTTTGCGCAGGGCAGGGCGGCGCCAGCCGTATAACAGCGCGCCGAGTACCAGTGCAATCACGCCGGGCCAGGCGAGGAAACCGCCGTCGCGCAGGTCGACCATCTGCAGGGGATCGCGGCTGTAATCGCTCCAGTACATCACGACAAAGCTGACGCGCGCGGCCAGCATGCCCAGCAGGAACAGGGTGAACAGCACCGATTCTGGGTTTTCGCCGCCACGCTTGGCCACCCGCCAGCCCACCAGGGTGGCGAGTATCAACGCGCTGATCAGCAGGATGTGATTCAGGGCGATGGCGAAGGTGCCGATGGTCAGGGTCAGCATCAGCGTGCGTCTCGGGTTTGCGTCCAGCGTTGCAGGAAGGCGGCGGCATCCACTTCGCCGGTGATGCGTTGGGCGCGGCGTTCTTCACCGTCCGGGCCGATCCACACAAAGCTCGGTGGCCCCGGCACCTTGTAGCGACCGAGCAGCTCACGGCTGGCAGCGTTATCGGCGGTGACGTCGAGGCGCAGCAGGCGCACATCTTTCAAGGCGTCCATCACCTCAGGTTGGCCGAATACCTGTTTTTCCATGATCTTGCACGACACGCACCAGTCGGCGTAGTAATCCACCAGCACCCATTTTCCCTGGGCCTTGGCACTGTCGAGCTGGGTTTGCAGCACGGCCGGGTCATTGATGGTCATGAACGCGTCATGGGCGCTCGGTGCAGCGGCAACCCGCGAGCCACCGTAGACCTTCAGCGGTTCCCAGAGGTCGTCGCTGCCACCGGCCGCGCCCACCACCAGCACTGCGCCCCACAGGCCCAGCACCAGGGAGCCGGCGCCAAACACTTTGGCCGCCAGCCCGTATTCGCGCGCCAGGCCCCAGCCGCAGTAAGCCATCACCAGGGCCAATACGCCCCACAGGCCGAGCCACAGGCTTTCGCCGACCACCGGGCGAATCATCAGCACTGCGATGCCCAGGAACAGGAAGCCGAAGACGCCCTTGAGCACGTTCATCCAGGTGCCCGGTTTCGGCAGGAAGCGGTTGCCCACCGTCACCAGCAGCAACAGCGGGATGCCAATGCCGATGCCCATGGCGAAGAGGATCAGGCCACCGTGCAACGCATTGCCGCTCTGGGCGATATACAGCAGCGCGCCGGCCAGTGGCGCAGTCATGCACGGCCCCACCAGCAAGCCGGAGAGTGCACCGAGAATGCCGGCGCCCACCAGGCTGCCACCGCTTTGCTGACGGCTGACGTTGTCCAGGCGATCACGCAGGAAGGCCGGTAATTGCAGTTCAAAGAAACCAAACATTGGCAGGGCGAGGATCACAAACAGCGCGGCGAAACTGCCAAGGATCCAAGGCGTTTGCAGCCATGCAGCGAGGTTGCCGCCGAGCAGCGCGGCCAGTACGCCCAGCGCTGCATATACCAGCGCCATGCATATCACGTAGCTGCTGGCCAGCGCGAAACCACGACGCGGGCTCGCGCCACTGCCGACCACCAGGCCTGCCAGAATCGGCAGCATCGGCAGCGAACACGGGGCAAATGCCAGCAGCAGGCCCAGACCAAAGAACACCAGCAGGCTCCAGCCCAGGCTGCGCTGTTGCAGGCCGCTGGCCAGGCTCTGGTCCTGGGCTTGTGCGGTGGCGGCGACGGCGGGGTTGCCGCCCAGGTCCACGGTGATCGACTGTGGCGGGTAGCACAGGCCGGCATCGGCACAACCCTGCCAGCCGAGCTTGACCTGGCCGGTGGCGCCGGCCGGAATCTTCACTTCCAGGCCCTGGCGATACACTTGCTGTTCGCCAAAGAACTCGTCGCTGTGGGCTTCGCCCTGCGGTAACGCCGGTTTGTCGGCCAGGCCGTCGAACTTCATGCGTTGCTGGTACAGGTAGTAACCGTCGGCAATCTGCCAATACAGCTGGGTCTCGCCAGACTCCAGGCGTTCGGAGGTAAAGGTGAAGGCTTTGCCCACCGGGAGGAAATCGGGTTTGCTTTCAAAAGGGTTGCCCGGCGCGGCCTGGGCGAATCCCGCGAACATTACCAGTAGAAAGGTAAACAGATGCCGCATGGTCAAGCCTTAGTTTGGTGCAAGTTAGGGACACAATGTGTGGCGTTGATTAACCGATGATTAACCGGGGGCTATTCTAAAGTGAAGGGCGTGTCTGAGCGCGCCTCTTTTCACGGCATAATCGGCGCTTAATCCGCTGCACCTTTAATTCTCCCCATCTTTCATGAAGGGTTCACCATGCACGTACTGGTCTGTGAAGACGACGAACTGATCGCCAGCGGCATCGTGGCCGGCCTTGGCGCCCAGGGCTTTACCGTCGAACGCGTGGCCACGGCCGCGGCTGCACGGGCGATGCTCAAGGCGGCCACGTTCGACATCATGGTGCTCGACCTCGGGTTGCCCGACGAAGACGGCCTCAAGCTGCTGCAACAACAGCGCAGCCAGGGACTGGAGATTCCGGTGCTGATTCTGACGGCGCGGGATTCTGTGACCAACCGTGTCGACGGCCTGCAAGCCGGTGCCGACGATTACCTGCTCAAGCCCTTCGACCTGCGCGAGCTTGCCGCCCGCCTGCAAACCCTGCTGCGGCGGGTGGCGGGGCGCCGGGTCAACCTGATCGAACACGGCCGCCTCGCCTACGACCCCAGCAGCCGCGAAACCTTCCTGGGCGGCGAGCCGGTGGATCTTTCCCGTCGCGAACAAGCGTTGTTGCAGGCCTTGTTGCATAACAAAGGCCGGGTGCTGTCCAGCGAACAGCTCAAGGACAGCGTCTACGGTTTCAACGACGAACTGGAAAGTAACGCCCTCAACGTGCATATCCATCACCTGCGGCGCAAATTGGGCAATGGCATCGTCGAGACCGTGCGCGGCCTCGGTTATCGCCTGGGCACGGCCGACGGTGGCGTGGCCGATGATGGAGAACACGCCTCGTGATGAGCCTGCGCCTGCGCCTGACGTTCAAGCTGGGCGCTGCTTTCGTGCTGATCTGGCTGCTGGCGGCGGCCTGGATGCTCAACGATCTGCGCAACCAGATGATGTTCTCCCTCGACCAGCGTCTGGTGGCGTCGGCGCGCATGGTCGCGGGGCTGACCGAGCAGATGCCGGGCCTGGCCAGTGTGAGTGGCGGTACGCACCTGCGCACCGAGCAACTGAATGTGCCGGGGGGCATGGCCTGCCAGGTCAGCTCCCTGCGTGGGGAAATTCTGGCGCGCAGCCACATGACCCCGGATGAAGGCCTGGAGTCGCGCAAGAGTGGCTTTCGCGATCAAATCATCGACGGCGTCGGCTGGCGCAGTTTCACCCTGTCCCGGGGTGACTTGTTGATCACCACGGCGGACCGCCAGGTGGAGCGCGAGGCGCTGAACCTGTCGATCCTGCTGGCGGCTTCGGTGCCGGTCGGCGTGGCCTTGTTGGGTTGCCTGTGCCTGCTGTGGCTGGGCATCGGCCAGAGTCTGTTGCCGCTCAACCGCATGCGTGACGCGTTGATGCGCCGCAGTGCCGATTCGCTCGAACCCTTGCAGATTCACCCCCTGCCCAGCGAGCTTAAACCGCTGCTCGACACCCAGAACCAACTGTTGCAGCGCATCGCCAAGACCATCGAGCGTGAGCGCCGCCTCACCGGTGATGCCGCGCATGAGTTGCGCAGCCCGCTGACGGCGATCAAGACCCACCTGCAAGTGGCGCGCATGACCGACGGCGCGGCGCGCGACCAGTCCCTGGCCCACGCCGAGGAGGGCGCCGACCGCCTGCACCGCACCCTGGAGCAATTGCTGCTGCTGGCGCGGGTGGAAGGCAGCTTGTCGTTTGATGACGGCCTGCAATCGAGCGCTGAACAAGTCGCACGGCTGGCGATCCAGGACGCCAACGCCGGCGACAACCGGCGTATCGACCTGATCCTGTCGGCCAACCTCACCGAGACGCCGGTGGAAATGCCGGTGGCCCTGGCGGTCGCGGCCTTGCGCAACCTGCTGGATAACGCGCTGCGCCATACGCCGGCTGATACCCGTGTTGAACTGAGTGTGTTCACCACTGCCGACACTGTGGTGTTTCGCTTGCGTGATCATGGCAAGCAGATTTCCAGTGAGGACCTGCAATACCTGACCCAACGCTTCTGGCGCAATGGCAGCAGTGAGGGCTGCGGGCTGGGTCTGGCGATTGTTCAGGCGATCGTGCAGCGCTGTTCCTGCTCGCTGAAATTCGACAGCCAGGCGGATGGTTTGCGGGTCGATCTGGGGATGCCGTTGCGGCGCTGAGTACTTTTCTTCAAGCACCAAATAGTTACCGCCTGCCTGACATTCTTCCCTTCAGGATGGCGGTAATTTTTTTGCGCTTGAGCGGGCTGAATGACTCGGCCTGTACTGAAAAGGACGGTTCTTATGTTGGTGGTCGATAGCAGTTTCCCTGCCAGGGGTTTCAATGAGCGTAACGCTGAGCCCGTGCGGCACGTGGTTTTGCATTACACCGCAGCGCCTTTTGCTTCATCCCTGCGTACGCTCACGCAAGACGGTGTCAGCGCTCACTACTTGCTGCCGGATCCGGATGACCCTGGCTACCGCGCCACCGGATATGACGAATTGCGGGTGTTTCGGCTGGTGGACGAGGATAAGCGTGCGTGGCACGCCGGGGTCAGTCATTGGGGTGGGCGGGATGAACTCAATAGCCGGTCGATTGGTGTCGAGGTTGTTAATCTGGCGCGGGATGAGGGGGGCGTGTTTACGTTTCCAGCGTATGGCGAAGAACAGGTTGATGTGCTGATTGCGTTGGTTCGCGATGTGCTTGGGCGCTATCCGCAGATTGGGCCTGCCGATGTGCTCGGGCATTCGGATGTTGCGTATTGGCGCAAGAGCGATCCGGGGCCTCGGTTGCCTTGGCAGCGTTTGTTCGAGGCTGGGGTCGGGGCCTGGTTTGATGAGACGACGCGGGGCATGTATCAGCGGCGGTTTTGTCTTGGGTTGCCGCCGGAGGTTGAGGTGGAGCGGGCGTTTCAGCGGTATGGGTATAAGCCGGCCCAGAATCGCCGGGCGTTTGAGCTGAGGACGCGGGCGTTTCAGATGCACTTTCGGAGTCGGGATTATGGTGGGATTTTGGATGGGGAGACGTGTGCGATTTTGTATGCGTTGAATGATCGGTATCGGGGGCTTTGAGTGCGTTTTTTTGGGGGGGGTGTGTACATATCCGTTGCTGCGGTAACGGCCGCTTAGGGTTCCGCTCTTACAGCGGGTCACTTTTGGCAAACGCCCCAAAAGTAACCAAAAGGTCTTTGCCCCACCACTCGGCCCCTCGCTTAGGCTCGGTGTGCCCTCACTCCGGCTTGAATCCGTGGGCCGCCGCGACGGGCCATCCATGGCCCAACACGGCTAACCCGGCGTCCTGCCGGGTTACCCACGGATTCAAGCCTGCGTTCGGCCAGCGTGGTTGACGGGGCCTGTCAGATCAAAGTCAAAAGCAAAGCACGGCGGCCTACTAGCCGACCTGAGTGGTTGAAGCAAAAGCACAGCAACACACCTCTATCTGATGCACTGCGATCCAAATGTGGGAGCGGGCTTGCTCGCGAAGGCGGTGTGTCAGCCACACATGAGCTGACTGACCCACCGCCTTCGCGAGCAAGCCCGCTCCCACAAGTTGACCGAGTTCAGCTGCTAGTACCGCAGTGCTTTTGCTTTTCTGTGGGAGCTGGCTTGCCTGCGATGCAGGCACCTCGGTGTGTCAGGCACACCGGGTTGATGCCATCGCAGGCAAGCCAGCTCCCACTTTTGACTGAGTTCAGCCTTCAAGATCAGGCCGCCTCGCTTTCGCTTTTGATCTAACCACAAGGCCGCCGTAAGAGCGGAATCCCTATCCGCCATTACCAAAAAGCCGGATATACCCCGACCTCAAAAAACCACAACAAGCCTAAATCCCCCACCGCCTGGTGCGTCTCCAGAACATGAAATCCGCGCGCGCGCGGATCGCCAGTTTGGTCACCCCACCCGCGTATTGAGGGATCGAGAGATGTCAGTCGCTACCAGCCGTATCGAAGACGCCCCGGTGCACGCCAGCCCGGCGTCCGCAGAAACACTCTACCAATTCGAAGAAACCCCGATACTGGCCCGCCAACGCCAGCAGGAATCCAATGCCCGCAGCTACCCTCGGCGTATCCCGCTGGCGCTCAAGCGCGCCAAGGGCATCTATGTGGAAGACGTCGAAGGCCGTAGTTTTATCGACTGCCTGGCCGGCGCTGGCACCCTGGCGTTGGGCCACAACCACCCGGTGGTGATCGACGCCATTCAGCAGGTACTGAGCGACGAACTGCCGCTGCACACCCTCGACCTGACCACTCCGGTGAAAGACCAGTTCGTGCAAGACCTGTTCGGCCTGCTGCCCACCGAACTGGCACGTGAAGCAAAAATTCAGTTCTGCGGCCCCACCGGTACCGATGCCGTCGAAGCCGCACTGAAGCTGGTGCGCACCGCCACCGGGCGCAGCACCGTGTTGTCATTCCAGGGCGGTTATCACGGCATGAGCCAGGGCGCGCTGAGCCTGATGGGCAGCCTGGGGCCGAAAAAGCCCTTGGGCGCTTTGCTCGGCAATGGCGTGCAATTTCTGCCTTACCCTTACGACTACCGTTGCCCCTTCGGCCTGGGCGGCGCCGAAGGCGTGCGGGTCAACCTGCATTACCTGCAAAACCTGCTCAATGACCCGGAAGCCGGCGTGTTGTTGCCGGCGGCAGTGATTGTCGAAGTGGTGCAGGGTGAGGGCGGCGTGATTCCGGCCGATCTCGACTGGCTGCGCGGCCTGCGACGCATCACCGAGCAAGCCGGTGTGGCGCTGATCGTCGATGAAATCCAGAGCGGCTTCGGGCGTACCGGCAAGATGTTTGCCTTCGAGCACGCCGGCATCATCCCGGATGTGGTGGTGATGTCCAAAGCCATCGGCGGCAGCTTGCCACTGGCGGTGGTGGTGTATCGCGACTGGCTCGACACTTGGTTGCCGGGCGCACACGCCGGAACATTCCGTGGCAACCAGATGGCGATGGCGGCGGGCTCGGCGGTGATGCGCTACCTCAAGCAACACGACCTGGCCGGCCACGCCGCCGCCATGGGCGAACGCCTGGGCGAGCACTTGCGCATTCTGCAGCGCGACTTCCCGCAGTTGGGGGATATTCGTGGGCGTGGGCTGATGCTCGGCGTGGAACTGGTAGACCCGAGCGGCGCAGTCGATATCCAGGGCCATCCGCCTGTGCATCGCCAACTGGCGCCGCTGGTGCAGCGCGAATGCCTCAAGCGTGGCCTGATTCTGGAGCTGGGCGGCCGGCACGGCAGTGTGGTGCGCTTCCTGCCGCCGCTGGTGATTACCGCCGCCGAAATCGACCGCGTTGCCGAGATCTTCGGCCGCGCCCTGGCGGCAGCGGTCGCCACCCTCTAATTTTTCGCACGCTTGGTACGTTTCTACAGATATCAGCGCTGCGCGTGGTGCGCAGCCAGTTTTATGAGCGATGGAGAACAGCAATGACCTCAGTATTTGACCGCGACGACATCCTGTTTCAGGTAGTGGTCAACCACGAAGAGCAGTATTCCATCTGGCCCGACTACAAGGCCGTGCCGGAAGGCTGGCGCACCGTGGGTAAGAGCGGCATGAAGAAAGAGTGCCTGGTTTACATCGAGGAAGTCTGGACCGACATGCGCCCGCTGAGCCTGCGCCAGAAGATGGATGGCGCTGCGCTGGCGGGCTGACCCGCTGCAAATCCAATGTGGGAGCGGGCTTGCTCGCGAATGCGGTGTATCAGCTGGCCCATTCGGTGACTGGCCTGCCGCATTCGCGAGCAAGCCCGCTCCCACATAAAGCGTTATTGCGGTGGGTTGGTGTACAGGTAATCCGTCGCCAACGACGCCAACGTGCGTACCCCCACCACCAGCGCCGACTCATCCACAAAGAAGCCCGGATTATGATTCGGCGCGGCTTTGCTCATGTCCTGATCCCTCGGCGTCACCCCCAGAAACACAAACAGCCCCGGCGCTTGCTTGGCATAAAACGAAAAGTCCTCCGCGCCGCCCACCAATGGGGCCTGCACCACATCATCCCTGGCCGCCCAGCGCAGGCTTGGCAGCATGCGCTCGGTCAGCGCCGGGTTATTGATGGTCGGGTCGTACTTCTCGATGATCGTGACTTCGGCCTTGGCGCCGCCACTCTCGGCGATTTTCTCTACCGTCTGGCGCACGTCGGCGTGCAGCTTCTGACGAATGCCGTAGTCGTAGGAGCGGATGGTGCCGGTCATTTCCACCGACTCGGGAATGATGTTGTAGCGCGTGCCGCCGTTGATGGTGCCAATGCTCACCACCGATGGGAATGACGAGATGTCGGTGCGACGGCTGACCACGGTTTGCAGGCCGACAATGGTCTGCGCGCCGACGGTGATCGGGTCGATGCCGTCCCACGGGCGGCCGGCGTGGGTCTGTTTGCCGAGGATCTTGATGCGCAGGTCATCGGAGCTGGCCAGGGTCGGGCCCGGGCGGTAGGCGATTTGCCCGGCAGGCACGCCGGCCCATACATGCAGGCCGAACACGGCGTCGGGCTTGGGCGCTTGCATCACGCCTTCCTGCACCATCATCTTCGCGCCCCAGGTGTTTTTGCCGTCGGGGATAAAGTCGCTTGGGCCTTCTTCGGCCGGCTGGAAGTAAAACACCACCGTGCCCGGCAGACGGTCGCGCATGCCAGTGAGAATCTTCGCCGTGCTCAGCAGGATTGCGGTGTGGGCGTCGTGGCCGCAGGCGTGCATCACGTCGACTTCCTTGCCCAGGTAGGTGCCCTTGGCTGTGGAGGCGAAGGGCAGGTCGGCGACCTCCTTGACCGGCAGCGCGTCCATGTCGGCGCGCAGGGCGACGGTGGGGCCGGGCAGTGCACCTTTGAGGACGGCGACGACGCCGGTGCGGGCCACGCCGGTTTTTACCTCAAGGCCCAGGTCGCGCAGTTGCTTGGCAACCAATTGGGCCGTGCGCGTTTCGGTGTTGCCCAATTCGGGGTGGGCGTGGATATCGCGGCGCGTTTCCAGCAGGGCCGGTTCGAGGATTTTGGCCTGGGCGGCGATGTCCTCGCGGGCACTGTCCTGGCCGCTGCTGGCGGCAATCACGGCGCTGCTGGCGACCGCGCACAGTGCACCGAAAACCCAGGGGTGTGTCAGACCATTCAAACGCATAAGCAGCTCTTCCTTTTTATTGTTGTGGATCTTTCTCCTGCACGGAGCCTGCGGTCACCACCTGCACGCTCAAGCGCGGCGTGGCCAGATCCAGCCCGGCCTCGTCCAGATGGCGCTTGAGCGACAGGTTGAAGGCCCGCGAGACTTCCCACTGCTTGATCGGCGCAGTCTTGAAGCGCGCCCGCAGGATCGCGCTGCCGGATTCAAAGCTTTCCACGCCCTGAATCTCCAGCGGCGACCAGATGTTGCGGCGTTGCAGTGGGTCGTTGCGCATTTTCTGGCCAACATCGCGCATCAACTTGATCGCGTCGTCGATTTCCATGTTGTAGGGGATCGCCACGCGGAAGATCGCGTAGCCGAATTCACGCGAGTAGTTCTTGATGCTCTTGATTTCGCTGAACGGGATGGTGTGCACGATGCCGTCGATGTCGCGCAGGCGCACGGTGCGGATGGTCAGGCCTTCGACCGTGCCGAGGTGGCCGCCGACGTCCACGTAGTCATCAATCGCCAGGGAGTCCTCGATGATGATGAACAGGCCGGTGATCAAGTCCGCCACCAGCGACTGCGCACCGAAACCGATGGCCAGGCCGATCACACCGGCACCGGCCAGCAAGGGCGTGACGTTCATGCCCATGTTCGCCAGCGCGACGATGGCGGCAATGATAAAGATGGTCACGAACAGCACGTTGCGGATCAGCGGCATCATGGTCTGCGCGCGAGCGTTGGCCAGGCCTTTTCGCGAACGGGTCAGGGCATGGTGGATGGCGGTGTCGCTGAGGATCCAGATCAGCCAGGCAAACAGCAGCGTGCCGCCGAGGCCGAACAGCTTGACGCTGATTTCATGGCCGTCACCTTCGGTAAACCGGATCAGCGACAAGCCCCATACGCGCAGGCCCAGTTCGATAAACACCAGCCACACCACCAGATGGGCCAGGGTATAAACGAAGCTTTTCAGGCGCTCGGAGTACAGCGCATGGCGCTTGTGCCCACGCTGCGGCTTGAGCGCGTGACGACGCACCAGGCCATTGATCACCATGCACAACACCAGCAACACCGTGCACAACAATGACTGACGCAGGGCCGTGCTGGTATCGCCGGCGGACAGGAAGGTGGCAAACAGCGAGATGCCCACCAGCAGCAGCGCCGGCAAATACCAGAAGCTGCCGATGATCGAGAGTGTGTCGGTGAGGGCACGACGCGTCAGGCGGCGCGACAATGGCTGGTTGCGGATCAGGTGCGCGATGGGCCGGCGGAACCGCAGGATAAACACGCCGGTGGACAGCGCGGCCATCACATTGGCGATGGTCGCCGCCGTGTGGGCGAGATGCTGACCGAGGGCCTGCATCATCCGCGGGTCGCTCAGCGCCTCGCCAAAAGCGGCAAAGCTGCCGATCAGCCACAGCGGGCGAAAGGCCTGATGACGCAGTATGTACAGCGCGCGGTGGCGGTGCGGGCCGTCGAGTACCGAAAAGGCAATAACGCAGATGGCCGAGAAGCAGGTACCGACCACCAACGCGTAAGCCAGCACCATCGCCAAGGATTTACCCAGCGAAGAAGGCAGGGCGTAACTCAGGTACACCGTGATCACCAGCGCGATCAACCACGGCCCCAGTTTGCGCAGGGCGAAGCGCAGCATGTCCCAGGTGCGCGGGTGTTGCGGCAGTTCCTCGGGCAGCCCGAAGCGCTCGCGCACACGGTGGCTGAGCCAGATCAGCGCCGCGGCCAGCAGGCTCCACACCGCCAGGATCACGGCAAAACCGAAAATGATTGGCAGCCATTCACTGGCGGGCAGCATCAGGGCGCCGAGTTCATCCTTGGCCAGGTCGACCTCGTTGGACCAGCGTTGCACCGGGCTGTCGGCGCCGGAGAACTGCTGCTCGAGGCCGGACAGCGTGCTGCCGATCAACCCGAGCACGCCTTGTTCGGCGGCGGGTTGGGCTTTTTGCGTGGCTTCGCGCAGTTTCTTCAGGTCGCTCAACAGCTGGGTGCGCTGCTGGTCGTTTTCGAGGGTCTTGATCACTTCGTCCAGCGACTGCCCCAGCGGCACATCGGCCTGGGGTTGAGTCTTGTTGGCGCTGCCAAGCAGGCCGGGCAAGCCCACGGCTTGGGCAGGCGCAATTGGCAGCAACATCAGCAGGGCGATCAGGCAGTAACAGGGCAGAGCAAAAAGACGCGAGAGCACGAGGCGGTCAACCTTGAAAACGACGAATTGACCGAGTGTACGAGGCCGTTATGCCCAATGCGAGTGCATTTGTCATTCCGCCAGTTTGGCGAGGATCTTGTACACCACGGTGCCGAGGATCAGCAGCATGCCAATCCACATGCCAAACACGCCGACCGGCTTGTCGCGAAAGTTGAAGCCGACGGTCAGCAGGATCATGCCGATGATGATCGGGATGAGCATGGCGTGGAAGGAGGACATGGAGATCATGGGGCGACGGCCTTGTCAGAGTGGGAATACTGACAAGTCTAGGTCGGATTGCTAGAAGTGGGCGTGATATGGGTCAGGTTTGTGCCTAACCAAATGTGGGAGCGGGCTTGCGCGCGAATGCGCAGCGTCAGTCACTGAATCTGTTGACTGATGTACCGCATTCGCGAGCACGCCCGCTCCCACATTTTTGACTGCGTTCAGCCTTTCAGATCAGGGCAGATCGCGGCTCGCATAGAACGCGCCCAGCACCTTCACCAGGTGCGCCAGGTCGTGGCTGCCGCACAGTTCACGGATCGAGTGCATGGCAAACGTCGGCAGGCCGATGTCTACAGTGCGCACGCCCAGGTGGCTGGCGGTGATCGGGCCGATGGTCGAGCCGCAGCCCATGTCGCTGCGCACCACGAAGCTCTGCACCGGTACTTCCTGGGCCATGCACAGGTGGCGGAAGAAGCCGGCGGTTTCGCTGTTGGTGGCGTAACGCTGGTTGCTGTTGACCTTGATCACCGGACCCGCGTTGAGTTTCGGGCCGTGGTTGGCGTCGTGTTTCTCGGCGTAGTTGGGGTGCACACCGTGAGCATTGTCCGCTGACACCAATAGTGATTTCTGAATGGTGCGTACGAATTCATCACCCTCAGGCAACAGGCGGCGCAATGTCTGTTCCAGCATCGGGCCATCGGCACCGCACGCCGAGCAGGAGCCGACTTCTTCGTGGTCGTTGCACACCAGCACGCAGGTTTCGTCGGTTTCGCTGGTGAGCAAGGCTTGCAGGCCGGCGTAGCACGACAGCAGGTTGTCCAGGCGCGCACCGGCGATGAAGTCACCATTGAGGCCAATCACCGCGGCGCTCTGGGTGTCGTAGAAGCTCAGCTCGTAGTCGAGCACCACGTCGGCGTTCAAACCATGTTCACGCGCCAGTTGCTCGGTGAGCACGGCGCGAAAGTCCACGCGTTCGTCACCGGCAAATTGCGCGAGGATCGGTGGCAGCTCGGTCTGCGCATTGATCGCCCAGCCCTGGTTGGCTTCACGGTTCAGGTGAATGGCCAGGTTGGGGATGATGGCGATGGGCAGCTTGAAGTCGATCAGTTGGCTTTCGACTTTGCCGTCACGGCGGAAGGTCACGCGGCCGGCCAGCGACAGGTCGCGGTCGAACCACGGCGCCAGCAGCGCGCCGCCGTAGACTTCTACGCCCAATTGCCAGAAGCCTTGGCGTTGCAGCTCCGGCTGGGGCTTGACGCGCAAGCACGGGCTGTCGGTGTGGGCGCCGACCAGGCGAATCCCGCCTTGCAGCGGCGAATGACGACCGAGCTTGAAGGCGATGATCGACGAATCGTTACGGGTCACGTAGTAACGGCCGTTGGCCTCGGTGGTCCAGGTTTCGCGCTCGTCGAGACGCTGATAACCGGCCGCTTCCAGGCGCTGGGCGAGGGCGGCAGTGGCATGAAAAGGAGTAGGGGAGGCCTTGAGGAAGTCGATCAGGCCTTGATTCAACGCTTCGCGCATAAATAGCTCCAGACAGCAATGCGCGGAGTTTACCGTTCGATGGCGAGAACTGCACATAACAAATGTGGCAGCGGGCTTGCTCGCGAATGCGGTGTGTCAGTCACTGAATGTGTATCTGATACACCGCATTCGCGAGCAAGCTCGCTCCCACATTTAATGCATTGCCAACTTTAGAACGGTGCAGGGCACTCAAAGCGCAAACGCTCGCCACTTTGCGGATGGGTAAAGCTCAGCCTGCTCGCGTGCAGGCACAAGCGCGGCCACGCGGCCAGGGCTTGCTCATGGGCGTACAGGCCATCACCCAGCAGTGGATGCCCGATCGACAGCATGTGCACGCGCAACTGATGCGAACGCCCGGTGATCGGCGTCAGCTCGACGCGGCACCAGTCGCCGCAACGCTCCAATACCTTCCAGAAGGTCAGCGCGTGTTTACCGAACTCGTGGTCGACCACATGGCGTGGCTTGGTCGGCGGGTCGTAGCGCAGGGGCAGGTCGATGCTGCCGCTGTCCAGTGCCGGCTGGCCCCACGCCAGGGCGGTGTAGGCCTTTTCGGTTTCGCGGTCGTGAAACTGGCGCGACAGTTCGCGGTGGCTATCGGCGTCCCGCGCGAGCAGGATGATCCCTGAGGTTTCCCAGTCCAGGCGATGGACAATACGGGCTTCGGGGTAGCCGTTTTCCTGCAGCCGGGTGATCAGGCAGTCCTTGTTGTCATCGGCACGGCCGGGCACCGAGAGCAGCAGGGTCGGCTTGTTCACCACCAGGACAGCGTCGTCCTGGTGAAGGATATGGATAGTGGACAGCGGCATTAAACAGCCTCGTAACAAACGCCAACGGCGGCTCGCCCACCCGGCTCCCCAACAGGGATCAAGGTGACCGAGCCGCCGTGGCGGCCGCCTGTTCGATTAACGATCAGGCAGGGTGATATTGAGTTCCAGAATCGAGCAGCTGCCGTCGTTTTCCAGGGCGACATGCACGTCATCGTTGCCGATATTGACGTACTTGCGGATCACCTCGACCAGTTCCTTCTGCAAGGCTGGCAGGTAGTCCGGGGTGCTGCGTTGGCCGCGTTCGTGCGCCACGATGATCTGTAGACGCTCTTTCGCTACCGACGCGGTACTTGGCTTTTTGTTGGCGCGAAAGAAGTCGAGAAATTTCATTGTTTAGTTGCCTCCAAAGATACGCTCGAAGAATCCCTTCTTCTTAACATCGAGGAAGCGATGTTCCACGGTCTTGCCCAGCAAGCGATCAACGGCATCGCTGTACGCCTGGCCGGCGTCGCTCTGGTCGTCGAGAATCACCGGAACGCCCTGGTTGGAAGCCTTCAGGACGGCCTGGGATTCCGGGATCACACCCAGCAGGGTCACTGCGAGGATTTCCTTCACGTCTTCAACGCCAAGCATTTCGCCATTACTGACGCGCTCAGGGTTGTAGCGGGTGAGCAGCAAGTGCTCCTTGATCGGGTCCTGGCCTTCTTCGGCGCGCTTGGACTTGCTGGCCAACAGGCCCAGCATGCGGTCCGAGTCACGTACCGAGGAGACTTCCGGGTTGGTCACCACGATGGCTTCATCGGCGAAGTACATCGCCAGGTGAGCACCGGTTTCGATACCGGCCGGCGAGTCACATACCACGTATTCGAAAGTTTCTTTGAGTTCGGCGAGTACTTTGCCTACGCCTTCTTTGGTCAGCGCGTCTTTGTCGCGGGTCTGGCTGGCGGCCAGTACGTACAGGTTCTCAAGGCGCTTGTCCTTGATCAAAGCCTGTTGCAGGTTGGCTTCGCCGTTCACCACGTTGACGAAGTCGTACACCACGCGGCGTTCGCAGCCCATGATCAGGTCGAGGTTACGCAAACCGACGTCGAAGTCGACGATGACTGTCTTGTGGCCGCGCAGAGCGAGGCCGGTACCGATAGCGGCGCTGGTGGTGGTCTTACCCACACCACCCTTGCCGGATGTAACCACGAGAATCTTGGCCAAGGTGTTTCACCCCTAAGGAAAAAGGACTTTTCAGCCCCTGAAAAACATCTCTTGGAACTCGCTGCAGGCGGACAGCCTTTGTAGGAAAAGATGTGGTTTCCCAAGGGGAAACGCCAACTTCGAATATTCCTACGCAAATCTTGCCGGTTTCGCTGTGCTATCAGAGTCTAGAGATGCTTGGAAAATGCGGCAGTATCCGTTAAAGACGGATGATGTTCAACACATCGCCCGACAGGCTGACTTGTACCCCGGCCCCCCACAGCGGATCACGGCGCAAATCTTCTGAAACCTTGTACTGGCCTGCGATGGACACTAGCTCAGCGGTCAACTGCTGGCAAAAAATACGCGCCTTGGTATCACCCTTGATGCCGGCGAGGGCACGTCCGCGCATCGGGCCGTATACATGGATGTTGCCATCGGCGAGAAGTTCCGCGCCCGGACTGACAGGCGCGATCACCACCAGGTCGCCGCCCTGGGCGTAAATCTGCTGCCCGCCGCGTACGGGAGAGGTGATGATCTTTGTAGGCTTGACGGTGGGCTCCGGCGGTTTCTCCGGTTTTTTCTTCACTTCACCTTCGCTCGGGTCCAGCGGTCGCTCGCGGGCACCCGACGGCGGCAGTACTGGCAGTTCAATAGCGATTGCCGCAGCGATGTCTTCAATACGGCTGGCGCGAATCGCCAGGGTGCGCAAACCATGCGAGCGGCAAACGCGCATCAGCCCGGGCAAATCAATCGCGCCCTGGCCGGCCGGGAGTTTGTCCAGGGCCAATACCAGCGGGGCATTGTTGAAGAAGTTCGGCGCCAGGGCGACCTTGGCGGCCAGTTGGCGGTCCAGGGCATCGAGGTCATTGCGGGCCAGTTCCAGCACGGTGATGGCGAGCATGCTGCCTTTCAGCTGGAACACGGGATCTTGGTCTAGCGGTTCGGTTTGGCTCATGGTCGGCAAAAGCGGCTTGTCACGAAAAGTGTCGAGACTTATAACGAGAACATCCACGGGCCGCAAGCCGAGTCGAACGTTGTAGAATGCGCGGCCCTGTCTTTACCGGAATCTGTAATGGATCGCCCGCGTTTTCGAGCTGTATTTTTTCACCCGCGTTTTTGGCTGCTATGGCTGGGGCTCGGCCTGCTGTGGCTGATCACCCAGTTGCCATACCGCGCGTTGTTGACCATTGGTCGTTTATTAGGCGCGGGCATGTACCGCGTGGCTGGCGAACGCCGCCGCATCGCCGCGCGCAACCTGGAACTGTGCTTTCCGGAAAAATCCGCCAAAGAGCGCAAGAAGCTGCTCAAGGAAAATTTCGCCTCCACCGGCATCGCGTTTTTCGAGATGGCCATGAGCTGGTGGTGGTCACGTCAGCGCCTGGCACGCCTGGCCCATGTCGAAGGGCTGGAGCACCTCAAGCAGGCGCAGCTGGATGGCAAGGGTGTGATTCTTATGGCCCTGCACTTCACCACGTTGGAAATCGGCGCAGCGCTGCTCGGCCAGAAACACACCATTGATGGCATGTACCGCGAGCACGGTAACCCGCTGTTCGACTTCGTTCAGCGCCGTGGCCGCGAGCGGCATAACCTCGATTCCCTGGCGGTAGAACGCGAAGACGTGCGCGGCATGCTCAAGTTGCTGCGCGCCGGCCGCGCCATCTGGTACGCACCGGACCAGGACTACGGCGCCAAGCAAAGTATCTTTGTGCCGCTGTTCGGCATTCAGGCCGCCACCGTCACCGCCACCAGCAAATTTGCCCGCCTGGGCAAGGCGCTGGTGGTGCCGTTCACCCAGGAACGCCTGGCCGATGGCAGTGGTTACCGCCTGGTGATCCACCCGCCGTTGACCGACTTCCCGGGCGAAACCGATGAGATCGACTGCCTGCGCATCAACCAGTGGGTCGAGGCGTCGGTTCGCGAATGCCCGGAGCAATACCTGTGGACCCATCGGCGTTTCAAGAGCCGGCCACCGGGTGAACCCAAGCTGTACGAAAAACGCCGTCGATAACGCTTTCTGCCCCACATGGAGTGATGCAATGCGCCCAACTGAACCGGTCACAGGCTTGATTCTTTCCGGCGGCGGGGCGCGAGCGGCGTATCAGGTGGGGGTCCTGGCAGCGATTGCCGAATTGCTGCCGCCAGGGGCGCCCAATCCCTTTCCGGTGATCGTCGGCACGTCAGCAGGGGCGATCAATGCGGTGAGTCTTGCCAGCGGCGCGACTGATTTCACCGCCGCCATCGAGCGCCTCACGGCCTTCTGGCAGGGCTTTCGCAGCCATCGGGTGCTGCGCAGCGACTGGCCCGGGGTTATCCGCCAGGCCAGCCGTTTCTTGATCCACAGCTTGCTCGGCCTGGGGGCTCAGGTGCCGGTCGCGTTGCTCGACAGCACGCCGTTGCGCGCATTGCTCAAAGACAAGCTGCACCTGGACGGCATCGATGCGGCCATCCGTAACAACCACCTGCGTGCGGTCGCGGTCACGGCTTTCGGCTATGAGTCCGGGCAGGCAGTGACGTTCTATCAGGGCGGCGGCACTATCGATGCGTGGCTGCGCCATCGGCGTATCGGCATGCCCACCCAACTCACGGTTGAACACTTGCTGGCCAGTTCGGCGATCCCTTTGCTGTTTGCTCCGGTCAAACTCGATCAGGAGTATTTCGGCGATGGCGCGGTGCGCCAATCCGCGCCGATCAGCCCGGCCTTGCACCTGGGCGCCAGTCGGGTGCTGGTGGTGGGCGTGAGTGGCAATCCGCGCGGCAATGAGCCTTCCACGCAACGCACCTACACCGGCCAGGAGCCGACCCTGGCGCAGATCGGTGGGCACATGCTCAACAGCACGTTCATTGACAGCCTGGAGAGCGATATCGAATTGCTCGAGCGTCTGAACCAGTTCAGCCACGTGTTGCCGGTGGATGCGGCGATCCAGGGCCTGGCCCCGGTGGAGGTGTTGGTGATTGCGCCGAGCCAGCCGATCGACGAGATCGCCGCGCGGCATCGCCAGGAATTGCCGGCGGCGTTGCGCCTGTTCCTGCGTGGGCCGGGCGCGACCAAAACCAGCGGGGCAGGGGTGCTGAGTTACTTGTTGTTCGAGGCGGGGTATTGCAGCGAGTTGATCGAGTTGGGCAGGAAGGATGCGTTGGCCAAACGCGCGGAACTGTCGAGGTTCTTGGGCCTGTCGCCGCTATAAAGGTGGGAGCGGGCTTGCTCGCGAAGGCAGTGGATCAGCCCGCAGATTGGGTGACTGACACACCGCTTTCGCGAGCAGGCCCGCTCCCACCTTGGTTTTGCCGTGTTATTTAGAAGTGGTACTTGACCAGGAAGCTTGCGGTGTCCTGGTTGGTCTTGAACGCGCCGGAATCTTCAATCCCGTACTTGTTCTTCCAGTAGTCGTATTCAAAACCCACATACAACTGTTTCTCGCCCCAGTGCAGCGCCTTGCCCAGGTCGTATTTAACCTGTGGGTTGAAGTGCAGGTTGGCGTGGTAAGTGCCACGGGCGTTCTTGTCGTTGTCCACGACCCAGTCCATGAAACCGTCGATCAACACGTTGGAGTTGCCCACTGGAAGGGTGTACGACCAGACCGGGGTGATCTGCCAGACGCCATCACCCGGGCGATTGCCTTCGGTCTGGCGCTGATAGAAGTTCAACTGGAAGTAGTCGAAACCCGGGATGTTCAAGTCAAAACCCGGGCCCAACAGGTACGACTCGTTATCGCCTTCGCCGAACTCGTAAGTGAAGGCCAGCAATACATCTTTGATCGGGCCGAATGACAAATCCTTGTCGAAAATCTTGCCGAACGACAAACGCGGGCTGAACTCGCCGTAGTAGGTACTTGGGCCGACGTTGCCGTCTTCCTTGCCGTTGTAAAAGATGCGGTCGACGAACAAGAAGTTGTCGCCGTACTTCCAGGCATCGGCATGTTCAAACGTGACGGTCTGCTGAATCTGCGGGTTGACGGTGAAGTTCTTGCCCCATAGATACGTCAGGCTGTTGTTTTGCCACTGCAACAGATCGCCCGCCACGGCTTGGCCACCGGCCAGCAGGGATCCTGCCAGCATCAGGCCTTTCAACATAGGTTTCATTCGGTTGCTCCCGAGTCAAAGTTTTATGGTTGTTTTTCTACGCAGGCGCTCTGGTGTGGCGCCTTTTGGTTCGCTGCAAAAATCGTCTGTCTGGTCAGCTTTAATGCTTTTTAGCAAGAGCTGCGCCAAGGTGTTTAAAAAGCCAAAAAATCCCCGTCGGCTGCAGAAACTGCAGTCGAATTCCGGGGACTTTTGCGCACTTTGGCAGCCACTGCGGGGCCGGGATAAGTTGGCCCTGCAGTCAGCTTTTACATTCGCTGTTTTTTTTTGAGTCGATTCGAGCGGGCGCGGAGAATACTGGCTCCCAGGCCTTGGCTCAAGTGCGCTGTTAGAGAGCGCGTGGGGCAAGAATAGGGCGCGGCGTGTGGCCGGCCCCGGGTGGATGGCGTGCATGTGCGTGGTTCCTGTTGTTTATTATTTTTGTTGTTTTTAAAAACAGGTGGAATCAATGCGTGTGGGCGACAACGGGGCGTTCAGCACCTCCCAGAATGTTGAACAGTACATTCAGCGACAGCGCGCTGAGGGTGGCCATGGCAATTCCGCTGTGGGTAATCGGGCTCATCCATAAGGGCAATTGCGCGAAGAACTCCGGACGCACCACCGGGATCAGGCCCATGCCGATACTCACCGCCACCAGCAACTGATTACGCCGGTCGGTGATATCGGCTTCCTGCAGGATTTTGATCCCGGTCGCCGCGACCATGCCGAACATGGCAATTGCCGCGCCGCCGAGGACCGCCGGTGGAATCGAGGCCACCAGAAAGGCGGCTTTGGGCAACAGGCTGAGCACAATCAAAAACGCGCCGGCCATGATCGTCACCGAGCGGCAACGCACGCCCGTCATCTGCACCAGGCCAATGTTCTGCGCGAACGAGGAATGGGTAAACGTATTGAAGAAGCCGGCAAAAAACGAGGCGCCGGCATCACACAGCAGGCCACGGCGCAGCATTTTTGGGGTGACGTCCTGACCGGTGATTTTGCCCAGAGCGAGGAACATGCCGGTGGACTCGACAAAGATGATGACCACCACCAGGCACATCGACAGGATTGGCGCCAGCTCGAACCGGGGCATGCCGAAATGCAACGGCGTCACCACCTGCACCCACGGCGCCTGGGCCAGGCCACTGAGGTCAACCATGCCGATCATGCCGCACAGGCCATAGCCGAGCGCCATGCCGATCAGCACCGAGATGTTCACCCAGAAGCCGCGCATGAAACGGTTGATCAGCAGGATGGTGCCCAATACCAGCGCGGCAATCGCCAGGTAGACCGGCGAGCCGAACGTGGCGGCGGCGCTGCCTCCGCCGGCCCAGTTCACGGCCACTGGAAACAGCGACAGGCCGATGGCGGTGATCACGGTGCCGGTGACCAACGGCGGGAAAAAACGCACCACCTTGGACATGAACGGCGCGATCAACAGGCCGAAGAACCCGGCGGCAATGGTTGCGCCGAAGATCCCCTGCAAGCCGATACCGGGCATGCCCGCCATCGCCACCATGCTGCCGACGGCGGCAAAACTGGCGCCCATCATCACCGGCATGCGGATGCCCACCGGGCCGATGCCGAACGACTGCACCAGGGTGGCGATACCGGCAACCAGCAGGTCGGCGTTGATCAGAAAGGCGATTTCTTCACGGCTCAAACCGGCGGCTTGGCCAATGATCAGGGGCACGGCGACGGCGCCGCCGTACATCAGCAAGACGTGTTGCAGGCCTACCAGAATCAGTTGCAAGAGGGGCAGCCGCACCATGGCGGGCGCGGCAGGAGTCTGCGGTTCTAACTGGGACATGCAACACCTCGAATCTTTTTATTTTTGTGTTGTTTGGCATTCAATTGCCATTTGGAACGCGATCGGTAAATCGGCGCAAATCCCCTGTGGGAGCGGGCTTGCTCGCGAAAGCGGTGTGTCATTCAACTCATCAGTGACTGAACGATCGCATTCGCGAGCAAGCCCGCTCCCCCATTTGGATGTGCATCAGGCTGTCAGTTTGTGCGCGCCCCCTGATTGATCCAGGTGCCGATCAGGTCGCGCTCCTGCTGAGTCATCTGGGTGATGTTGCCCAGCGGCATGATCTGGCTGGCGACGGCTTGCGCCTGAATGCGCGGGGCCAATTGCTGGATCTGCTGCGGCGTATCAAACATCACGCCCGCCGGCGCGGTACTGAACAAGGGGCTGGTCGGCTTGGCCGAATGGCACACGGCGCAGCGTTCCTGAATCACCCCATGCACCTTGTCAAAATCAATCGATGCCTGGGCCGGTGCTGCTTCGGCGGGGGCCGGTGCGGGTGCCGCTGGCGCAGCCGGTTTGAGCCCGCCACCCAGTGCCGTTTCCGGCAGCGGCTGGTACTCGATGGCAGCCGGAGCCTTGGCCACTTCCGGAGCAGTCGACACCGGTTTTGGACCGGTCACGTACGCCAGGCAAATCATCGCCAATGCGCCCACCGGCAAGGTCCACGCGTACTTCTGGCTGTTATGACGGGTGTTGAAGTAGTGCCGCACCAACACCGCCGCCACCGCGATACCTGCGAGAATCAGCCAGTTGTATTGGCTGCCGTAGGTGCTCGGGAAGTGGTTGCTGATCATGATGAACAGCACCGGCAAGGTGAAGTAGTTGTTGTGCCGTGAGCGCAGCAAACCCTTGGCCGGCAGGGCCGGGTCCGGCGTGCGGTTCTCGGCAATCGCCGCTACCAGCGCACGCTGGGCCGGCATGATGATGCGGAACACGTTGCCGACCATGATGGTGCCGATCACGGCGCCTACATGCAGGTAAGCACCACGGCCGCTGAAAACTTTGCTGAAGCCGTACGCAGCAGCAATCAACAGCACGAACAGGATCAGGCCGAGCAGGGCAGGGCGCTTGCCCAGGGCCGAGTCGCACAGAAAGGAGTAGATGAACCAGCCGGCCAGCAGCGAGCCGAGGCCCAGCAACACACCTTCCGGACCGCTGAGGCTGCTGCCCGGGGCCAGCAGGTACAAGGTCGGGTTGGCGTAGAACACCACGCACAGCAGCGCGATGCCGGACATCCAGGTGAAATAGGCTTCCCATTTGAACCAGTGCAGGTTGTCCGGCATGGTTGGCGGGGCCAGTTTGTATTTTTCCAGGTGGTAGATACCGCCACCGTGGATCGCCCACAAGTCACCGGCGAGGCCGTCCTTGGGGTTGACGCGATTGAGGTTGTTTTCCAGCCAAACGAAGTAGAACGAAGCGCCGATCCAGGCGACGCCGGTGATCATGTGAACCCAGCGCACGCTCAGGTTCAGCCATTCCATCAAATGTGCTTCCACAGTCTTTACCTCTCGCCTGTCACTCTGTTGTCGAGTGATCAGACCTTCTCTTATTGGTGGGGGGCGAGGATCAACCGCTCATCCTCTTTGAAAAAATGCTCATCGCAGTTATTGCCGGTGCCACTGCGATCAACCACCAGGAAGTCATCCCGCTTTTCGATCGTCAGCACCGGGTGGTGCCAGACGCCGCGATGGTAATTAATGCCCTGCCTGCCGTTGGTGACGAAGGCGCGGACCAAGCCCGATACAGGTGCATCGCCAAGTGGCGCGACCACGATCAGAAAGGGGTTGCCGAGCAGCGGAATGAAAGCCTGGCTGCCCAGCGGGTGTCTCTCCAGCATGCACACGGTCAGCGGCATGTCCTGCGCGTCGGCGCGGAAGATGCTGATGATCGCGTTGTCTTCAGGCTGCGCGGTTTCTACCGTTGCCAGCTTGTGAAAGCGCATGGTCGACCCGTTATTGATCATGAAGTGATCGCTGCCATCGGTTTCGATAACGTCTCCGAAAGGGGCGAAGGCTTCTTTGGTCAGGGGTTCGATCACTAGTGTGCGCATGGCTGTCTTCTTATCCGGATTCTGTGTTGTGTGTTCTGGCGCCTTCGCGAGCAAGCCCGCTCCCACCTGTTGATGTGCGAATACATTCAGATGTGGGAGCTGGCTTGCCTGCGATGGGCTCACCGCTTATTTAGCTACTTTGCCCAAAACCCGCAGGCGGCTCACACCACCATCCGGGAACACATTCAGGCGAATGTGAGTGATCGGGCCCAGCGCCTTGATCTGCTCGGCGAAGGTGTGTTCAGCGTGCATTTCCAGTTTCTGCGCCGGCAGCAGTTCGCGCCAGAACAGCGATTGGGTTTCGATCTGGCTGTCGGTGCCGCCCTTCACGAACGCGCCCTGGATGGAGCACGTGTCCGGGTAGTTGCCCTTGAAGTGCAGGGTGTCGACGATGATTTTTTCGATCTCGCCCGGGTGACCCAGCGCGACGATCACCCAGTCATTGCCAGGCGTGCGACGACGTGCGGTTTCCCAGCCATCGCCCATGTTGATGCCACGTCCAGGGTTGAGGATGTTGCTCATGCGGCCGAAGTGTTCATCGGAGCAGGCCAGCGCACGACCACCGTTCAAGGCAGCGGCCAGGTCGACTTGTTCGTTGTCGCCCACCGACGACCAGTCGCGGAACGGCACGCCGTAGACGCGCAGACGGGCTACGCCGCCATCCGGGTAGATGTTGAAGCGCAGGTGGCTGAACGCTTTGTCGTTGTTGATCTCGTGGTAGTGGTGGCTGTTGCCTTGCAGCTCGACGGCCGACAGCACTTCCACCCACTGAGTGTTTTCATCAGGATCGCCCGAGGCCAGGAAGCACGCCTCCAGGGACGCCGACGGTGGGAAGTTGCCGGTGAAGAATGAAGTGTCGATGTCCACGCCTTTGATCGAGCCGGGCACGCCCAGGCGGATCACCGCGCTGTCGTAGCCTTCGAAGCGCTTGCGGCGCGACTCCCAGCCGTCCATCCACTTGCCGTTATCATCGAAAACGCCCTCCTTCCACACAGCCGGGGTCGGCTGGAACAGGCGGTTGGCGTCAGCGAACCAGTCATCGGTCACCGAAAGGATCTTGGTGCCCAGACGGGCGTCGGCCAGGTTGACGAACTTCTCGAAAGGTACGGCGTAAGCTTTCATTCTTCTTGTCTGCCTTAAATAGAGTGGCTTGGGATGCTCGCCAGGCCCTGGGCGTCATGAGCGCTCGGGCCAGGTCTGCTAAAGGGTCAGTAATCGGAACAACGCGATTTTGTTGATCTCGGCCAGGGCGCATTTGAACTCGGCGTCCACCGAGTTGTGAATGCGCGTTTCGAACGCGGCGAGGATCTGGTGCCGGTTGCTGCCTTTTACCGCCATGATGAAGGGAAACTTGAACTTGGCCTTGTAGGCATCGTTCAGCTCGGTGAAGCGAGAAAACTCCTCGCTCGAGCATTGGTGAATACCGGCGCCAGCCTGTTCATGGGTGCTGGCTTCGGTCAGTTGGCCCTGGACGGCAGCTTTGCCGGCCAGGTCCGGGTGAGCGTTGATCAGGGCCAACTGGCTGGCATGATCGGCGCTCAACAGGATGTCGCTCATGCGCTGGTGCAGGATTTCGATCTGGTCGATCGACGCGTCCTGGCCCAGGTCGAAGGCCTTTTCGGCCACCCATGGCGAATGTTCGTAGATGTCGGCGAAGGCTGTCACGAATGCCTCGCGGCTCAGGCTCGACGGTTTCAAGGTCTGGAACGCAGTCATTTCGCCGCTCCCGTGTACGGGTGGGTTTCGTGCCAGTGGCGGGCAATGTCGACGCGGCGGGTGAACCAGACGTGTTCATGGCCCTTGGCGTATTCGAGAAACCGCTTGAGGGCGGCGAGGCGCGCCGGCCGGCCGATCAGGCGGCAATGCAGGCCGATGGAAAGCATTTTCGGTGCGTCGGCGCCTTCGGCATACAGCACGTCGAAGGCATCCTTGAGGTACTCGAAAAAGTCATCGCCCTTGTTGAAACCCTGCACCTGGGTGAAGCGCATGTCGTTGGTGTCCAGGGTGTAGGGGATCACCAGGTGCGGCTTGCCGGTGGGGTTGTTGGGTTCCCAGTAGGGCAGGTCGTCGTCATAGGTGTCGCAGTCGTACAGAAAGCCGCCTTCCTCCATCACCAGCCGCCGCGTATTGGGGCCGGTGCGACCGGTGTACCAGCCCAATGGGCGCTCGCCGGTCAGCTCGGTGAGGATGCGGATGGCTTCGAGCATGTGCTCGCGCTCCTGGGCCTCGTCCATGTACTGGTAGTCGATCCAGCGATAGCCGTGGCTGCAGATCTCATGGCCGGCGGCGACCATCGCGCGGATCACATCCGGGTGGCGCTGGGCGGCCATGGCCACGGCGAAGATGGTCAGCGGGATGTCGAATTCTTTGAACAATTTGAGGATGCGCCACACGCCGGCACGGCTGCCGTATTCATACAGCGACTCCATGCTCATGTTGCGCTCGCCTTGCAGCGGCTGGGCCGAGACCATCTCCGAAAGGAATGCCTCGGACTCTTTGTCACCGTGCAAAATGTTGCGCTCACCGCCTTCTTCGTAGTTGAGTACGAAAGACAGCGCGATGCGTGCCTTGCCCGGCCAGTGGGGGTGAGGAGGGTTACTGCCGTAACCGATCAGGTCGCGTGGGTAGTCAGCGCTCACTGCAGTCTTCCTTCTTGTTCGTCGTAGTAGCGATGAGTGATTGTATACAACTTATCGCCGACTTTGTAAGCCCGCATTTCTGCATTTTTTCTGAACGGCCTGCGTTCAAGCTACTGCAAGAAACCTGCCTGACTGGTCAGCTAAACGCTAAAAAGATTTTCTCGGATGCGCAGCGGTGGGCGCTGGCTGGCCGGCGATCGTCTGAATTGGTTTTATCGGCTGCAACGCTGTGGTCGGCGAGCCGGCGGCAGCGAGGCGCGGGATATTTGTTGAATTTATTGTGTACAATTTTTTTAGAAAGTGTCTTAATCAGCCGTCACCGGCTTTTTCACTGCCCTGAAAAAGTGCGGATCACTTTTCTACTGCCTACGGGAGGCGCAAAGACGCCATGGGACGCTTGACCACACACGTTTTGGACGCCGCACATGGCTGCCCCGGCAGCGCAATCAAGGTCGAACTGTACCGCGTCGAGGGCGCGCAGCTGGAACTGGTCGCCACCGCCGTGACCAACAGCGACGGCCGTTGCGACGCGCCTTTGCTGCAAGGTGACGATTACCGCAGCGGTGTGTACCAGGTGCAATTCAGCGCCGGCGATTATTACCGGGCCCGCGGTGTGCAGCTTCCCGAGCCGGCTTTTCTGGATGTGGTGGTACTGCGTTTTGGCATCAGCGCCGAACAGGACCATTACCATGTACCCCTGCTGATTTCGCCTTACAGCTACTCCACCTATCGCGGTAGCTGAGCGTCACCTCGCTTCACACCCCCAAAGCTCTTCGTTGGTTTTTCGCCCGCCCACACTGCGGGCTTTTTTTGCCTGTTGCGCGTTCAACTATCTAGCCCCTCTGAATGTCGGTGATGCCTAGGCTGGCGTTTTCCTCAGAAGAAAACACAAATGGCCTCGTCCCCAGATCACCCAGGCGTTTTGCCCTCTTTCAGTTCCGTGCCCGAAGACGTTGACGCTGTCGCCGCCGCCGAAGCCCAATTGCAGGCCATTCGAGATCAACTGACCCGGCGGATCAACCGGTTTACCCATCCCAGCCGTCTGATCAATCAGCTCGCTCTTGCCGATTGGCGCTTAAGCGAATCGGTGCGCGCACTGGCACAGCTGATAGGGCGCTCGCCCAAAATCCTGCGCGTGATCCGTGCTCAACTGCGCAAAGCATTTGAGATTGAACCGGACACTCTGCTGTTTACCGAGCCCAAGCGCCCGGGCGCACCGCAGATCATCAACAGCTTGACCGAGCGGGCCTTATCACTGCTGGCGCGGCCCTCGGTGCCTATCAATGTCAATCAATTCACCACGCTCAGCATAAAAGGGCAGCCAAGCCGTCGGTTGCCCTATACCCCTTTGCAAGCGTTGCAGCGAGTCATTGCGATGCGGCTTTTTGAGCGGCTGGCGCAGGTGGCAGACCGCTATTGGGACACATTGGCGCAAGGCTCCTGGCTCACACGCCGCGAGCGCTGGGTTGAGCTGCACGCAGAACTGTTCGCTGACCGGGCCTTCATGGCGCGGCAACTGGATGAGCTATCACCGGCGGGCATGCGCCTGGTGCAGGCGGTGATCGATGCCCCGACCGCGCCTGCACGCCAACGTGCAGGCGGGGATTGGGCCACCGTACGGGTAGGGCAACTGATGTGGCCCGGCACGCCTGCGGTGGTAATCCCTGGCGTATTGCACCTTTATCGTGAGGGTGATCCCGCACAGTCGCCGCAGGTGGTGTACCTGCCGGGTGTGGCCCGCACGTTCTACGAGTACCCGTCTTTCGCCGCCCTGCAGGAGGGCCTGTTGCGGTTGGACCGTGCGCAGTTGCATGTCCTCTGGCAGTGCTTGGCGTCAGGTCGTCGTACGGGGTTATGCCAGCCCGCGCAGTTGTCTGCGGCGAGCGGTTTTGTGCGCGGCCTGGAAGTGCTCGACGATGCGTTGGCGCTGGGCGCGCAAGCGTTGTTGCGCGGGCAATGGAACAACGAATTGGCGTGTGCCGTGAGGATCGATCCCCCCTTTGTTTTATCGGCACAACCGCCTCGGCCGGTGGCTGTCGCAGCGTTACTCGCGCAGGTGGAAGGGGAGCGAAAACAATGGGTCGGCAGCACCCGGCTTGGCGCTCTTGCCGAGCCGTTACTCAAATGGGACCAGCAACGACGCAGCGCGGAAATAATTTTTGCCAGTACCTCATCCGGCTTGGCCTTGCGCACCGCGCAGCAGCAGGTCAAGCGTTACGAAAAAGGTCTGCTGGCCTTGCTGGATCCGTATGAACCCGGCATCGAGACCCTCGCTTATCAGCAATTCATCACGCTGAAGGGGCAGCTCGCGGTGCATGCCCAGGCGCTGAATTCGTTGCTGCAGGGTGCAGAGCACCGACTGCTCGACCTGAAATTCTGGGCCGCGCGCCCCGGCGGCGCGCAGACGCCCAGGCGTGCCTGGTTGTTCATGCATGCTCAAACCGAGGCGCTGCGCTGCGAGGTTCAGGTGCAACACCGTCTCAAGCTGCTGGGCACCGCCCACCGCGACCTGTTGATCGACGTGCTGGACCCGCCTCCGCCCTCGGCGCGCCCGGGCAGTCAAACCCAGGTGCTTTCAATCGCCGTGGGCAGTGAGCCCGATGCTTTTTATCCATTGCATAATGTGTGGCTGGTGACCACAGCGGCCGCGCTGAGGGTGCCGACCCGCCAGCTTCCGGTGGTGCTCTACGCCTTTGGGGAAGAGGGCGGGGTACTCGGTTTTGCCGGGCTGGAGGCCTTGACCCGAAGCGTCAAGGCGAGCCTCGGCAGCCGGGACGGCTCGGTGCTGTGGCGCTGTGTCGAGCATGACAAGCGCAGCGATTTGCGCGCACATGCGCTGCGTGAAACCTTGGCTGTGCGCTACGTTCCCATCGACGGCAAGCCTGCACTGGCGGCGTTGAAAAAATTGCTGGGTTGCTACGATCGCCTGCACAAAAGCACTGAAGACATCACGCGTATTTTCAGCGAAGTGACGGGGGTCGGGTTCAGTCGCGCGCTGCTGCTGGCGGCGTTGGCGCAACAGCTCAAGGTGCCGGCCAATAATGCCCTGAGCCAGGCCCAGGCGAACATCGAATTACTGCGCAAGGCCGCATCTGACGCGCAGAAATTGCCGGCGGGGTGGGTGGGCGCCACGCGTGCCCAGCGCAAAGACTTCAAACGTTCGCAGCGTCTTTACCTCAGCAGTGCGTTGGCCTTCCAGACGCGGCTTGAGCAGCACCTGCCCGATTTGGACACGTTTGCCCGCCGTGCCTTGACCGCCCGTTTGCAGCAGGACGGTGTCCCTGCGTCGTGGCTGATCGACCAGCCTTTTATTGAAATGCCCGACGATGTTCATGGCCGCTTTTGTGGATGGGCAAGCGGCTGCACGGTCGGCAATCGCGGCATTGTCCTCACTGCCACCTCGACGCGTACCTCCTTCAGTCTGCTGCAATTGGCGCTGCACAACCTCGACCCACTGGCACCCTGGACGCAATGGCGATTGAACCGCGCCCGCTTTCTGCAACCTGAATGGCGACACCGGCTCAATGCCGGCTATTTGATCCAGATGGTCGCTTCGCTGGACATCGGCGGGCAGTACGACGCATTGATCAACCGCGCTTTTTATCCGCCTGCCGGCACCGACCGCGCGCTCAGCGAAGCACGCATCCCGCCCTTATTGAATCGCGCGTTGCACGCAGGCGTTGACCATCATCTGTTCCTGGCGCGGCAAGGCGGGCTGTCGGCGAACGCGCAAAGTGTGTTTAGCACCGCCATGGCGGCCCGCATGCCGCCCGACTTGCTGAAAAACCAGCATGAGTTGCAACTGCACGTGGTGCATCTGGTGGGCCATACGATGCAGCACGACCGCTATGTCGCAGGCATTGTGGTGGTGCAGGACCAGCGTTCCGAATGTTGCGTGGTCTACTGGCCCGATGCGCCGCAAGCCTGGGTCCTCACCGAGTACAGCGACCTGCAACAGGCCCAAGCCGCATTGAACCGTGTCGGCGCATCGGCGGATAACGCCAAAGTGCTCGCGCGACAAGTCGCACCTGGCTGGGCATTTGAGGCAATCACCCATCATCCGGACCGCGCCGATAGCCCAGGTCACCTGTTCAGCACACTTGATCTGCCGCCTGCATTTTTTATGGTGAAGGGGATTTGGCGGGGGCTCGGCTTTATTCGCTCCTTCAGCATCAAGCATCTGGAGCCGACGGCGTTGCTGGATGAGATTGAAGCCCAGGCCCGTGAGCAGATTGCCAGTGACCCGCAGGGCTGGCTGGCGATTGTCGCCACCTCTCACAGCGATGCTCGCGCATTGCTCTACCACGCCAGCGTGCTTGACCTGCAGCGCCGCACGCAAGCCGCCAGCCATTCTGGCAAGGCGCTGCAGGCTTATCGGGCCCGTCGCCTAGGTGAGCAAAGCGAGACACGTACGCGGGCGCTGGTGGGTTTTTTCTGCCCGCTGTACGGGATTTTTAATCAATTCCATGAGCTGCTGCTTATGGCGCGGCGCTATCACCGCTTTGGCGACGCCCACGCTGCGGTCGATGTGGGCTTTATGAGCACGTTTCTGGCGATCGATGTGTTGCTTAACTTTATTCCCGGCCCCAAGAGGATGCCGGTGGCGGCGGCCCGAATGGTGCGGCCGGCCACGCGGGCAGTGCTGGGGCGTATCCATCGGCTGCGCATGACGGCCCGCGGACTTGAGCGCCTGGCGCCGCCACCGGTGGCTCAACTCAAGGGGCTGGAGCGTTTCAAGATCAACGGGGTGCCTCAAGGGGCCGTGGCATTGAAAGGTGTTGGTGAAAAAGGCGTGTATGTACTGGATGGCGAGCTGTTCGTGGCGGACGACTCACACCATTACCCGCTTTACCGGCGTGGCGACGAACACGCGTTGCGCCTGAAAAACCGGCAGGCGCCAGGGCAAGACGAACTGATTGTGCACGTGCACCAGCCCAGGGAATGGTTGCTGGGTGCGGATGCGCCTCAGCCGGTGGCGGGGTCGAGCTCGACGGTGCTCAGCCCGTGGCGTGCGCCCGTGCAGGCGCCACCGGACTGGCAGCCACCCACGGTGCGCGCCGCCACGCAAAACCGCATTTATCGGTCACCGGCGCCCAACCCCTATTGGTTCGAGTGGCGTGTTCAGGATGCGACGGGGCACGTGTCCGGCCTCTCGGCGTTCGGCACGTTTCATGTGCACAGGGAGCCGCCGGGCTTTCCCTACGACGCGGTCTACATCGGGCCCCGATATGACAGCCTCGCCGCATCGGGGGCGGGGTATTACAGGGTGCTTCATCAGGGCGACAATGCGCCCTGGAATGGCATCGCGTTCATCACCCGCAATGAGCCGCTGGTTTCGCTGGCCCGTGTTGATATTGAACGTTGGACCAGCACTGCGATGGGCGAACAGCCCATTCCGGTATCACGCAGCGTATCGGGTGAGTGGCAGGTGCATGCCCCTTTGTTTGACCGGCCGCTGGAGCAGTCAGTGGGGCAGGCGTTTCCCAGCATGACCCGTCGCAGCCAGACATTGGCCGCCGCAAGGCTGATTGAACTGACCGACTCTTCGCGCTCGGCGACGGCCACGCACCTGCTCAATATCCGTTCGACGCTGGACAATTGGCTGGTTTCGACCCCCAACGGGCCGGGTCAGACCGATGATTTACTGAGAATGTTACGGCCCACCGAAAGGACGGGCAGGTCGCTGCACATCGGTTACGAAGGCAAGGCCCCGGGCTTCACGCGCGTCGACTTCCGGGCCGCGGGGTTGGACGCTGCGTTGCAATCCGGCGGTCGTGAGGTCAAGCCTCAGCGAATCTTGGCGCAGCGCGCCGCAGTCAAGCGCGCGCTGGAGCAGCAGGGGTTCAACGTGCAGGAGCTGCAACTCAGGCATGGGCGAAAGCCGACGCATGAGTTGATCGCGACCCATCCTTCCTCGCCTTCGAACACGCTGTACTACGTGTCCATCCACTGGATCGAGAAAGGCTCGGTGAGGCTGGAAACCAGGCTGACGGACCGTTGGTTTGACGCCGCAATCAACGCACATCCCCGGTCGGTTGCCTTGATGGGCGTCAAGAGCGCCATGAACGAAAATCGCCTGGCTCGGATCGTTGCCGGCATTCAATGGCCCACCACGCCGGCGGCCCGCCCGAGCGTCTACTTTGTCAAAGTGAGCCCGTCCTCGCCTTGATCAGCGACACCATGCCAGCGGCGCCGAACAGTGCGGCGCTGACGCGGTTGAACCAGCTCTGGCCACTGCCGCTGCGCAGGTAGCGCGCTGCCCCATGGGCGCCCAGGCCATAGGCCAGCTTGCACAGCAAGTCGAGTACGGTCCAGGTGGCAATCATGATCAGCAATTGCGGCAGCAACGCGTGCTCGCTGCTGAGAAACTGCGGCAAGAAGGCGGCAAAGAACAGGATGTCCTTGGGGTTGCTGGCGCCCAGCACAAATGCGCGACCGAACAAGGCGCGAAAACGCGGTGTGGCCACGGCCTGGGGCACCACGGCGCCCTGGGCCGGTTGGCGCGATTGCTGCCAGCTCTGCCAGGCGAGGTAAAACAGGTACAGCGCACCGACAACCTTCAGGGCGCTGAACAACTGCTCCGAGGCCAACAGCAACGCACCCAGCCCTAATGCCGAGGCACTCAACAGGCAGATCGAGGCGAACACGCCGCCCAGAAACGCCGGGTAGGAACGGCGCAGGCCGTAGTTCAGGCTGTTGCTGATCATCAACAGCGACAGCGGGCCGGGGATCAGTATCACGATCAATGCAGCGCCACTGAACAGCAGCCAGGTTTCCAGGGTCATTTACAGTCCTCCATTCGTACAAAAGCCCCACCCGAAGGTGAGGCGGTTTTCGGCCGTTTCCTGCGAACTACAGGAAGATAAACTTCGCGATGAAAATCGCGCACAGCACCCACAGGCTGATGGAAATCTCGCGGTACTTGCCGGTGCCGGCCTTGAGCGCCACATACGTGATGAAGCCCAGCGCGATACCGTCGGCGACCGAGAACGTCAGCGGCATCATGATCGCGGTCACGATGGCGGGGATGCTGTCGGTGGCTTCGTCCCAATTGATATGGGCCATGCTCGCCATCATCAGCATGGCGACGTAAATCAGCGCACCGGCGGTGGCATAGGCGGGAATCATGCCGGCCAAGGGCGCGAAAAACATTGCCGCCACAAACAGCACGCCCACGGTCACGGCGGTCAACCCGGTGCGACCGCCCGCGGCCACACCGGCAGCACTTTCCACATAGCTGGTCACCGGCGGCACGCCGACCATGGCGCCAAACACGCTGGAGGCACTGTCGGCCTTCAGCGCGCGGGACAGGTTATGAATCTTGCCATCGGCGCCCACCAGTCCGGCGCGTTGCGCAACGCCCATCAGTGTACCGGCAGTGTCGAACATGTGTACAAAAAGAAATGCAAACACGACGCTGATCATGCTGACATTGAATACACCTTTGATGTCCATGGCCATCCAGGTCGGCGCCAGGCTGGGCGGGGTGGAGAGGATGCCGTTGTAGTGCACCAGGTCCAGGCCCCAACCGGCCAGGGTGACCGCGATGATGCTGATGAGGATTGCGCCAAACACCCGGTGGTAACTGAGGATCGCGATCAGCAAAAAGCACACCGCCGCCAGCAGTGGCGCGGGCTGGTGCAGCGACCCCAGCTTGATCAGCGTGGCCGGGCTGTCGACGATGATGCCGGCGGTTTTCAGGCCGATCACCCCTAGAAACAGACCGACACCGGCGCCCATGGCGTGGCGCAGGCTGACGGGAATACTGTTGAGCAGCCACTCACGCACACGGGACAGGGTCAGGCCCATGAACAACACCCCGGAAACAAACACCGCGCCCAGCGCCGTTTCCCAGTGATAGCCCATGGTGCCGACCACGGTGTAGGTGAAAAACGCGTTCAAACCCATGCCCGGCGCCAGGCCCACGGGCCAGTTGGCGTAAAGGCCCATCAACAGGCAACCGAGCGCAGCGGCGATGCACGTGGCGACAAACGCCGCACCGTGGTCGATGCCGGCATCGGCCATGATGTTCGGGTTGACGAAGATGATGTAGGCCATGGTGATGAACGTGGTGAGGCCGGCGATCAGTTCGGTCTTCACTGTGGTGCCATGCAAACGCAGTTTGAACAGGCGTTCCAGCCAGCCGCCGTGCGGCGGGGAGAGGTCCAGCGTTGGGGCTTCGGATTTGCGGCTTTCCACAGCGAGTACTCCTCAAGAGTTTTATTGTTATTTCCAGCGCCGGTCACAGGTGTGGGCAACAGCGCTTTGAGGTACTGGCGGGTTTTTGTTGACCAACAGGTCAGGAACTCGCACGAAGCGAATTATGCTTTTGTATACAAATAAAGCAAATAATGTTTTCGGTTGTGTATGCGAAACAAGATGAAAGGCTAATTCGCGGCACTCAGCGCCTGATTCACCGCCAGCCATCCCGCGACCGCGTCTTCGCCGGCTTCGCTGAAGGCGCGCTGCAACAATTTCACCTGTTCACGGCGCAAGGACTGCTCGAAGCGCTGGCCTTCCTCGCTCAATTCCAACAGGCGTTTACGCTTGTCAGCCTCGGAGGCCACGCTGTTTACCAAGTGCATTTCCTGCAGCTGTCGCAACGGCATGTTCAACGCCTGCTTGCTCACGCCGAGCAACTCCAGCAGTTGCTTCACGCTCAAGGCGGGGTAGCGCGCGATAAAAAACACGATGCGCTGGTGCACACGGCTCAAGCCTCGGCGCTCGAGCATGTCGTCGGCCTTGGCGGTAAAAGCCTGGTAGCCGAAAAAGAACGCTTCCATGGCTTGTTGCTGGCTGTTCTGGGTTTTAAGGTCAAGCATATTGACGTATCTACTCAAGTCGTCGTAATTTCGGTCAAGCAGTTTGACGTATTTTTCATGCGCTTTGCCACCGGTGACCTTATGGCCTTCTCTGAACGTGTTACGCGCCTCAAAAGCTCCTTGATCCGTGAAATCCTTGCCGCAGCCCAGTGCCCGGAAGTGATGTCGTTCGCCGGTGGCCTACCGGCCGAAGCCATGCTGCCCGCACTGAACTGGGACAGCATGCCGGTCACCATCGGCCAATATGGCATGAGCGAAGGCGAACCGCAGTTGCGCGAACTGCTCGCCGCCCAGGCCCGCGCGTTGGGCGTACCGTGCCAGGCGAGCCAGGTGCTGGTGGTCAGCGGTTCCCAGCAAACCCTGGACCTGGCCGCCAAACTGTATATCGACAAAGGCACCAAGGTTCTGCTGGAAGGCCCGACTTACCTGGCGGCGTTGCAGATCTTCCAACTGTTCGGCGCCGATTGCCTGACCGTGCAACTGGAGGCCGACGGTCCCCACCTTTGCACCTTGCGCACCCTCCTTGAACGCCATCGCCCGGCGTTCATCTATCTGATTCCGACGTTCCAGAACCCTTCGGCCGTACGCTACAGCGAGGCCAAGCGCGCTGCCGTCGCCGCGTTGCTCGATGAGTTCGGCGTCACCCTGATCGAAGACGAACCCTACCGCGAACTGACCTTTGACGGCGCCAGTGCGCAGCCCATCGCCGGGCGCCTGAAAAAAGCCAGCTGGATCTACACCGGCACCGTCTCCAAGACCCTGCTGCCGGGCCTGCGCGTCGGCTACCTGATCGCCAGCCCGGATCTGTTCCCGCATCTGCTCAAGCTCAAGCAATCGGCCGACCTGCACACCAACCGCGTCGGCCAGTGGCAGGCCATGCAGTGGATCGGCACCCAGAAGTACCAGCAGCACCTGGCGGAACTGCGCCGCTTTTACCGCGAGCGCCGCGATGCATTCCAGGCCGCGCTGGAGCGTCATTTTGGCGATCTGGCTGACTGGCAGACGCCTCAGGGCGGATTATTCTTCTGGCTGACCTTGAAACAACCGCTCGACACCCGCACCTTGTTGGCGCAAGCATTGGATCAGGACGTCGCGTTCATGCCTGGTGAACCGTTCTTTTCCGAGCCCGATCAACACTTCGGCTCGTTGCGCCTCAATTTCAGCCATATCGACCCGGCCCGTCTGGACGAAGGTCTCAAGCGCCTGGCCGCGGTGGTCCGTCAAGCACAGCACGCGCAAGCGGCATAAGGGGAGCCCCATGTACAAGGTTTATGGCGATTACAAGTCGGGCAACTGCTACAAGGTCAAGTTGATGCTCAATCTGTTGGGCATCGAGTACCAATGGATTGATGTCGATATTCTCAAGGGCGACACCCAGACCGCTGAATTCCTGGCCAAGAACCCCAATGGCAAGATCCCGGTGCTGGAACTGGAAGATGGCACCTGCCTGTGGGAATCCAACGCGATCCTCAACTTCCTGGCGGACGGCAGCGAGTTTCTGCCGGCGGAGCCGCGCCTGCGTACCCAAGTGCTGCAATGGCAGTTTTTCGAGCAATACAGCCATGAGCCGTATATCGCGGTGGCGCGGTTTATCCAGTTCTACCTGAACATGCCGGAAGACCGACTGGAGGAATACAAAACCACCCATAAGGGCGGCTACAAGGCCTTGAGGGTGATGGAGCGTCAGTTGCAAGCCACGCCCTACCTGGTGGGCGAGCGATATTCGATTGCCGATATCGCGCTGTATGCCTACACCCACGTGGCCCACGAAGGGGGTTTTGACCTGACGCCATACCCGGCGGTGCAGGCGTGGCTCAAGCGTGTGGCCAGCCATCCAAAACATGTGGCGATGCTGGACTGAACACAGGCCCACAGGTGGGAGCGGGCTTGCTCGCGAAGGGAGGGCAGTCACTGATGATTGGACTGATCCACCGTTTTCGCGAACAAGCCCGCTCCCACCTTTAGCTGTCCGTTGTGGCAGACAGTTGATCCTTCAGCAAGTCAAAACAGCGCTGCGCCGCCGGGCTCAAGCCCATGCCGCTGCGCCTGATCAAGCCGATCTCCCGGTTCACCCCGGGATGATCAATGGTGATGCGCTTTAATCCCTCCAGGCTGTCCGCCGCCGACTCCGGCAACACACTGATGCCCAGCCCTTGGCGCACCAGTGCCAGCACTGTGGACATATAGTTGGCCTCCATGCCGGCGTTCATGCTCAGGCGCGTCTCGTCGAACAACGCATCCACCTGCTCACGCACACTGCTGTCGCGTCCAGTAAGAATGATCGGTTGATCCGCCAATTGCTCCAGGGTCAACTGAGGATGGCAGGCGAGGGGATGATCCAGCGGTACAAACGCACACAGCCGATCATTCAACACCGGCTCGAACGCCAGGCCATGGCTTAACCGTGCGCGCACACCGATACCGAAATCCACCTCGCCGGCGCGAACTTCGGCATGAATACGGTGAGCCACCAGGTCATGCAGGCGCACCTCGATGCCGGCGAAGTGCTCGCGAAACTGGCGCAAGGCCGGGGGCAGGGCACCGGCGCACACCGAGGGCAGGGCGGCGATAGTCACTACACCACGGCGCAACGCGGCGAGGTCGCGCGAGCCGGTGACGATGTTGTCCAGGTCCAGCAGCAGTTTTTCCATGGGCCCGCGCGCTTCCTGGCCGGCGGCGGTGATGCTCACGTGGCGCGGGCTGCGGTCGAGCAGGGCGACGCCGAGCCAGTCCTCCAACTGCTGAACTTGTACAGTCAGTGCTGACGCAGACAGATGCAGTTCATTGGCGGCCTTGGTGAAGCTGCCGGTGCGCGCCACGGCCAGGAATGCCTGAATATGCTGGATGCTGTTTTTCATGGGAGCAGCTTCATTTTGTTTTTCCGAACGTGAGCGGCTGAATATTCCAATTTACAAAGACTAACCCGCTTCCAATACTCCGGGGAAAACAATAACCGGCCATCAAGGCCGCTCTGGAGTAACCCATGCTCGCTACCCTGGGTGTCATTACCATCCTGTGCCTGCTCGCCGCCGTCATGAGCAAACGCCTCTCGCCACTGGTGGCGCTGATCGCCTTGCCGATTATTGCCGCCTTGCTCGGCGGGTTCGGCCTGCAAACCAGCGCCTTCATCATTACCGGTATCAAGAACGTCGCCCCCGTGGTGGGCATGTTTGTGTTCGCGATCCTGTTTTTCGGGATCATGACCGACGCCGGCATGCTCGATCCCATCATCGACCGTATCCTGCGCACAGTCGGGACGCGCCCTACGCGCATTGTCGTCGGCACCGCGACGCTGGCGCTGCTGGTGCACCTGGACGGCTCGGGGGCGGTGACGTTTCTGGTGACCGTGCCGGCGATGCTCCCGTTGTATACACGGCTGGGCATCGATAAACGCATCCTCGCCTGCGTGTGCGCGATGGCTGCCGGGGTCAACTTCCTGCCCTGGACCGGCCCCGTGCTGCGCTCATCGGCCGCCTTGCACGTGCCGGTGGCCGACCTGTTCCAGCCGCTGATCCCGGTGCAGATCGTCGGGCTGATGTTTGTATTCGCCTGTGCCTGGTGGCTGGGCCGCCGCGAAGAAAAACGCCTGGGCCTGGGTGCCGGTTCCACGGTCGATGCGGTGCCGCAACGCGTGCTCAGCGACGCTGACAGCCTGTTGCGTCGCCCACGCCTGTTCTGGGTCAACCTGATGCTCACCGTGCTGGTGATGGTGGTGATGATTGCCGGCTGGGTCGACCCGGTGGTGATGTTCATGCTCGGCACCGTGGTGGCACTGTGCATCAACTACCCGAATGTGGACGCCCAGCGCGCACGCATCGATGCGCATGCCAAGACCGCCCTGACCATGGCCAGCATTCTGCTTGCCGCCGGGGTGTTCACCGGCATCATGCAAGGCACCGGCATGCTCAAGGCCATGGCCGAAGTGGCGGTGGCGCAGATTCCAGCCGGCCACGGCAAGTTGATCCCGGCGGTGGTGGGCTTCATTTCCATGCCGCTGAGCCTGCTGTTCGACCCCGATTCCTACTATTTCGGCGTGATGCCGGTGATCGCCGAAGTCGGCAAGGCCCTGGGCGTCGACCCGTTGCAAGTGGCCCAGGCCTCATTGCTGGGCGTGCACACCACCGGCTTTCCAGTCAGCCCGCTGACCCCCGCGACGTTTTTGTTGGTGGGCCTGTGCAAGGTCGAACTGGCCGACCACCAGCGCTTCACCATTCCTTTTCTGTTTGCCGCGTCGGTGTTGATGACCCTGACCGCGTTGCTCCTGGGAGTGATTTGAGATGAAAACCTTGCGCATCGGTTCCGGCGCCGGCTATTCCGGCGACCGTATCGAACCTGCCGTGGAGTTGGCCAGCCGGGGCGACCTGGATTATCTGGTCTTCGAATGCCTGGCCGAGCGCACCATCGCGCTCGCGCAGCAGGTGCGTATCAGCGATCCACAGGGCGGTTATGACCCGTTGCTGAGTGAACGCATGCGCCGCGTGCTGCCGTTTGTGGGCCGGCGTGATGGCCAGCGTCGACTGCGGGTGATCACCAACATGGGCGCCGCCAACCCGGTGTCAGCGGCCATCGAAGTGCGGCGAATTGCCGATGAATTGGGCCTGCACCTCAACGTCGTGGCGGCGGTGGGCGATGACGTGCTGCAGGTTTTGCAGCCCGAGCTAATGCTGGACAACGGCCAGACCCTCGGCTCGTTGGGCGAGCGGCTGATTTCGGCGAATGCCTACTTGGGCGTCGACGCCATACTGGAGGCGCTGCACGCCGATGCCGATGTGGTGATCACCGGACGCGTGGCCGACCCCTCGCTGTTTCTGGCGCCGCAGATGTTCGAGTTCGGCTGGGCCGCGCACGATTGGCAACGCCTGGGCCGCGGTACGCTGGTGGGGCATTTGCTCGAATGCGCGGGTCAGGTCAGCGGCGGTTATTTTGCCGACCCAGGTTTCAAGGACGTGGATGACTTGGCGCGCCTGGGCTTCCCGTTGGCCGAGATCAACGCCGACGGCGAAGCGGTGATCACCAAAGTGGCGGGTTCTGGCGGGCGGGTCAGCCGCGCTACCTGTACTGAGCAACTGATCTATGAAGTGCATGACCCGGCGGCCTACCTGACGCCGGACGTCACTGCCGACTTTTCTCACGTGAGTTTTGTCGAGGAAGGCCTCGACCGCGTGCGCGCCCTGGGCGCCGATGGCTGTGCGCGGCCTGAGCAATTGAAGGTCAGCGTCGGCTATTTGGACGGTTGGATCGGCGAGGGGCAGATGTCCTACGGCGGTCCGGGAGCTGTCGCACGGGCGCAGTTGGCGCGGGATATCGTGCTCAAGCGGCTGGAGTTGATGGGCGTCAACATGCAGGAGGTGCGCGCCGAGTTGATCGGCATGGATTCACTGCACGGCCCACGCAGCAACGTCGAACCCTGGGAAGTGCGCCTGCGCGTGGCCGCGCGCTGTGAAGCACGCAGCGACGCGGTGCGGGTCGGCAATGAAGTGGAAACCCTTTACACCAACGGCCCGTCGGGCGGCGGCGGCGCGAGCAAAAGCGTGCGGCAAGTGGTAGCGGTGGCGTCGTTATTGCTGGCGCGAAGCGCGGTCAACCCGAGGATCGAAGCATGAAACTGCACACCCTGGCCCATTCCCGCACCGGCGATAAGGGCGACACCTCGAACATCTCGATCATTGCCTATCGCGCTGAGGATTATCCGCTGCTGTGCGAGCAGCTCACGGCGGAGCGCGTCGCCGAGTTTTTTGCCGGTTTGCGCGAACCCGGCGCGGCGCCGGTGCGGCGTTATGAACTGCCGAATGTGCAGGCGCTGAACTTTGTGTTGCCGGGGATCTTGCGCGGCGGCGTTACCCGCTCGCTGGCGCTGGATGCCCACGGCAAGTGCCTGGGCTCGGCCTTGTTGGCTATCGAATTGGCGATGCCGAACTAATGTGGGCGCTGGCTTGCCTGCGATAGCGTCACCTCGGTATCACTGATAAATCGAGGTGTCTGCATCGCAGGCAAGCCAGCTCCCACATTGACCGCGGTGTTTATCAGACCGCGGCGAACCGCTTGTCGAGGTAGTCAATGATCACTTTGGAGTCATACATCCAAGTGGTCTGGCCATTTTCTTCAATGCGCAGGCACGGCACTTTGATCTTGCCGCCTTGCTCCAGCAGGGTCTGGCGATCTTGCGCATTGTTCTTCGCATCCTTCAACGCCACCGGCACATTCAGACGGTGCAACGTACGACGGGTCTTCACGCAGAACGGGCAGGCGTGGAACTGATACAGGGTCAGGTCCTTGGCCGCAGCGTTCACCTGCGCCTGTTGTTCGGCGGGGCGCTGCTTTTTGCGTGGGCGGGTAATGAAGTCGCCCGCGATGATGACGTGGCCGAGGCCCACTCGAAGTGCTTTGACGAACATGGCTGAAAACCTCTTGCCCATGAAGAAGGGGCCGCAGCTTACCTGAAATTTGCAGGCGAAAAAAAACCGGCGATGAACGCCGGCTTTTTCCTACGCAGCCTGTTACTTGATCAGGCTGAGAAACTCGCTGCGCGTGGCCGCGTTTTCGCGGAACTCACCCAGCATCACCGAGGTGATCATCGAGGAATTCTGTTTCTCTACACCGCGCATCATCATGCACATGTGCTTGGCTTCGATCACTACGGCCACGCCCAGCGCGCCGGTGACTTGCATCACGGCATCGGCGATCTGACGGCTGAGGTTCTCCTGGATTTGCAGGCGGCGCGCATACATGTCGACAATCCGCGCTACTTTCGACAGGCCCAGCACTTTGCCGCTCGGGATATACGCAACATGCGCTTTACCGATAAACGGCAGCAGGTGGTGTTCGCACAGCGAGTACAGCTCGATGTCCTTGACCAGCACCATTTCGCTGTTGTCGGAGCTGAACAAGGCACCGTTGGTGACTTCTTCGAGTGTCTGTTCATAGCCGCGGCAAAGGTACTGCATCGCCTTGGCGGCACGCTTTGGCGTGTCGAGCAGGCCCTCGCGGGAAACGTCCTCGCCGAGTTGGCCGAGGATCGCGGTGTAATTCTGTTCCAGGGACATGAAACTACCTGTGGGATTTTCGCAAAGCGCAAGGTTACGGTGGCGGACACATCGCTGCAAGCCTGACGATGGCACTTGTTACTCGTCGCGCCCCTCCATCATGGTGCGCTTGAGCATCACATACACCGCGCCCGCGCCGCCGTGGCGGGCCTGGCAGGAGGTAAAACCGAGCACTTGGGAATGCTGGCGCAGCCAGGTGTTCACGTGGCTCTTGATCATCGGCCGCTTGCCATCCAACCGCACGGCCTTGCCATGGGTGACGCGCACGCAGCGGATTTCGAATTTGGTCGCTTCGGCCAGGAAGGCCCAGAGGGTTTCACGGGCTTTTTCGACGTTCATGCCGTGCAGGTCAAGGCTGCCCTCGAACGGGATCTGGCCGACCTTGAGCTTGCGCATCTGGCTTTCCTGCACGCCGTCGCGGGCCCACATCAACTCGTCTTCGGGGCCTACATCGATTACGAACTGGTCCGACAGGCCATCCACGGTGGTGGCATCGGTGCGCACGGTCGCAGCCTGGCGCAGCTTGGCGATCTGCGCCCGGTCGGTCTTGGGTTTGCCAGTGTCGGCACGGTCATGCTTGATCGGCTTGACGCCGCGCAGCTCGTTTTTGAACAGGGAAAAATCGTCGTCTTGCATGTCAGCCTCCGCGAAGGGCGGGCAGTTTACCTAAATCGCGGCGGCCGGGGCGCAGGAAACGCTATCCAAGCGCCATCAGTCGTGCTTTTTCATCAGGTGTGAGGCGATGTTCAGCGACAGCGGCTGACGCATCCGCCGACGGCTGCGACGCCATAACCAGACGCCCAGCCAGAGTACCAACAGGCCGATCACCAACAAAATTGCCGAGCCGCCCGGGCTGGCATTCAGTTCGCCGAGTGCTGGCGAATGACCAAAAAAACCGGCGCCGCCGGCACCTGCCAGCAGCAAACCTACAATGGCCAGCAGCGCGGCAAAGCCCGCCACCAGGCGCAGACGCCAGTTGCTCGGGCCCTTGGGGCGCAAGCGACGAGCGTCAAAACCATCGGATATCTTCATTCCGACCTTTCCTCCAGGGTATCGGCCCTTCGACCGGAAGATACACAGGTTGTTCCTGTACCAGAGGCAATTGCAGAAAATGAAAAGGTTTTGCGGATGAGCGGGGCAATAAACACGCCGCGCCGCTCATCAGAAGGTCGATCAGATCAGATCTTTGGTCAACGCAAGGGTCGCGAAGTTATCGGCCATGATGGCCATTTCGGTCTGTTGCACATGTTCAGCGCTCAGGATGCCGCCTTTGTAAGGCAGGTCGCGCGTGGCGCAGGCGTCTTCCACCAGGGTGCAGCGAAAGCCCAGATTCTTGGCGGCGCGCACGGTCGTGCTGACGCTGGAGTGGCTCATGAAACCGCAGACGATGAGGTCCAGGGAACCGAGGTCCTGCAGGTGTTTTTCCAGCCCTGTGCCGTGAAACGCGCTCGGCAGCAGTTTGCCGATGATGGTTTCGTCACCGAGCGGTTCCAGGCCGGGAATGAATTCGCCGCGCTCGCCCTGCGGGTCGAACAGGCCACCGACGGTGCCAAGGTGGCGTACATGCACGATCGGACGCCCGGCATTGCGCGCGGCGGCAACCAACTGCTTGATGTTTTGGACCGCCGCGTCCATGCCCGAGAGGGCGAGTGGACCGCTGAGGTATTCCTTTTGGGCGTCGATGATCACGAGGGTCGCATGGTTCAGGTTGGCTGCTGCGTAACCGCGACCGCTGAGTTGAAACATCGTCTTTGGAACGGACATTCTGGGGCTCCTGTGAGGGGGGCTTTTGCGACATTGTCCACTGGCTGAGCGGTTCTGTGAATCGCTACCATCGTAAGGTACGCCGTTGTTGACGTGCAGCCATGTCAAGTGGGCGGCTTGTTTAAGCCTGCGATGGCAAATTGGATGAAATCCGACGGATGGCGAAGGGGTTTCGTACATCGTCGGTACAGGCGAAGGCTGTTAGAATCGCCAGTCGTTTTTTCCAGGAGCTTGCCCCCGTGATCACATCCCGCCTGCGCACACTGCGCGACCATATCCGTTGGGCTGTCAGCCGTTTCCATGGGGAAGACCTGTTTTTCGGCCATGGTACCGACAATGCCTGGGACGAAGCCCGGCAATTGGTGCTCGGCGCCTTGCACCTGCCTTGGGAAATTGCCGACAGCTACCTGGACTGCAACCTGGAAGAAGAGGAAATTTCCCACGTGCAGCGCTTGCTGCACCGCCGTATCCATGAGCGTGTACCCACCGCTTACCTGTTGAAGGAAGCCTGGTTCTGCGGCATGTCGTTCATCGTCGACGAACGTGTGCTGATCCCGCGTTCACCGATTGGCGAACTGATCGAAAACCGCTTCGAACCCTGGCTGGCTCAGCCACCGGCGCGCATCCTCGACCTGTGCACCGGCTCCGGTTGCATTGGCATCGCGTGCGCCTACGAGTTCCAGGACGCCGAAGTGGTGCTGGGCGACCTGTCCTTCGAGGCGCTGGAGGTGGCCAACCAGAACATCGAGCGCCATGGCGTCGACGAGCGCGTCTACACCGTGCAGGGTGACGGCTTCGACGGCTTGCCGGGTCAGCGGTTTGATCTGATCGTGTCCAACCCGCCGTACGTGGATGCCGAAGACTTCGCCGACATGCCCGACGAATACCAGCACGAGCCGGAGTTGGGCCTGGCCTGCGGCGATGATGGCTTGAATCTGGTGCGACGGATGTTGGCTGAGGCTGCGGACCACCTCACCGAGAAAGGCTTGTTGATTGTAGAGGTTGGCAACAGCCAGGTGCACGTTGAGGCGTTGTACCCGGAAGTCGACTTTGCCTGGCTGGAGTTCCAGCGCGGTGGGCACGGTGTGTTCATGTTGACGGCCGAGCAGTGCCGCGCGCATCAAGCGGTATTTGCTGCTCGGGTGTAAACCGACCCAACTCTAAAACTGACCCTGAATGTGGGAGCGGGCTTGCCCGCGATTGCGGTATGACAGTCAAGTTATCAGTGACTGATACACCGCTTTCGCGAGCAAGCCCGCTTCCACATTTTGATTGCGTTCCAACGGGCTAGCGGTGCGTGGCAATCCAGATCAACAACCCTGCCTGAAACACCGTAAACGCCACCAAACAGGTGATGGTAAAGCGCAGCCCGCTGTCCTCACGCTTGAACTTGGTGACCTTTTCCTCTTCCTTGCGCAGTTTCACTTCCTGCTCGGCCAGGTTCTGCTCGGCCTGTTGCAGCATCTGCGCGGCTTCGAGGATTTCCACGAACTGCACCTTCTCGGTGTTCCAGCTGTCCAGCACTGCGCTGACTTTGCCCGGCTGCACGTTGCCTTTGAGGTGTTGCACATCGGCATAGGCCACATCAAAACCCTGAATGCGCAGGAAGTGATCGCGACGCAAGCGCGTGGCTTCGTTCAGCGCATCTTTATTGGCCAGGTCCACGCCGTCGACGCGGTAGTGTGACCACTTCTTTTTCGCCCACGCCGCGCCTTGAGCGACGAGGAAGCGACCGATTCCCCGGTTGGCCGGTTCGATTTCCAGGCTGTTGCCCGGGCCGAAGTGCACGCGGTGCTTATCGTGATCGACCCAGATATCCAAGTGGTTCTGCTCGCGGCGCACCCGCTGGCCCGGCAACTGGATGACCATGCGCAACAGGCTGTGGTGTTTGTCATTGCGTTCGGCATAGCCGAACTGCACGAACCTCAACGGCCGCGCACCGGTGGCACGGTCGGTGGCCAGAGGCGCGAGGCGCAGCATCTTGAAATGTTCGGCCTGCACGTCCGCCCACGGCAGGGCCGCTGCTTCGACGGCCTCGGTTTTTTCAGCCGGGGTGTCGGCAATAGGTTCTGGTGTAGCTTCTGTGGTTGTCATGCGGCGCGATCCTGTCCAAGCCCTGCGGGTCGACAGTCTTTTTACTGTCGACCCTGGGCTTATCGGCCGTTTTTCTCAGGACTGGAGGTAAATAGTCGCTTAACGGGGTTGAAGTCCGTCGATAAAGCGCACGATGCGCTCACCCAGCTCGGCGGCAAGCGGTAGTTTCGGGTCGTTGTAGGAGGCCAGTTGCTCTTTCACGTCCTTGGGCACGATGCGCATGACGTGGTTCATGCCTTCGATCACGGTCAAGTGCGCGTCGGGCTTGGCGTTTTTCAGTTGCCGTGCATCTGCGACGCCGACCTGAATATCGTTGGTGCCCTGGATGATCAGGGCCGGCATGTTCAGCTTGGCGAACGCGGCTGACGGGTCGGCGCGAAACAGGCTGATCAGATAAGGCTGCACGCTGGGTCGGAAAATACCTTCCAGCGGGCCCGGCACATCGGCATCCACTTGGCCGGCCTTGAGGTGGTCGAGGATCTCGTTGCTGCGCAGCAACAGGGCAGGGGGCAGGTGGTCGGCCAACTGCTGGCGGATCACCTGATCCACCGGTCGCGCACTGCCAGACAAAGAAATGACGCCGGCCGGATTCAGTTGCGGTGCGGCGAGCGCGGCAACCAGCGCGCCTTCGCTGTGGCCCAGGACGATCAGCGGGCCCATGCGGCTGTCGGCCTTTAGCAGCTTGCCCCAGGCCACGGCATCGGATACGTAGGCGTCCAGGGTCAGGTTGCGTTCATCCGGCGTGGCAGCCAGGCTGGCGGCCACGCCGCGCTTGTCGTAGCGCACGCTGGCAATGTTGTGTCGGGCAAGCACCCAGGCCAGCCGCTTGAGGCTGTCGTTGCGTGCACCGTCGGCGCTGTTGCCGTTACGGTCGGTAGGCCCGGAGCCGGCAATGATCAACACCACCGGCACCGGCTTGTCGGATTGGGGCAGTAAAAGCGAGCCAAACAGCTCGCCGTTGCCGGTGTCCAGGCTGATCGGCCGTTGCAGCACGACAGGGGAGGCGGCGAAGCCCAGGCTGGAAAACAGGGTGAGGGTTAAAAGCAGAACTCGCAGCATCATCGCGCCATCATCAGGAAGGTGCCGGTTGGACCAACGTCTACCGGTAAGGTTTCGAGGATGAACTAGTCGGTTAGCCTGCGTATACTGGCCGCCTTAAGTTATTACGGTTGACTTGATTCAACTGATTTCACGGAGCGCCCTGCATGTCCGGCAATACCTTCGGCAAGCTGTTCACTGTCACCACCGCGGGCGAAAGCCATGGCCCGGCGTTGGTCGCCATTGTCGACGGCTGCCCGCCAGGCCTCGAGCTGTCTGTGGAAGACCTGCAGCGCGACCTCGACCGCCGCAAGCCCGGCACCAGCCGCCACACCACCCAGCGCCAGGAGCCCGACGAAGTCGAAATCCTCTCCGGCGTGTTCGAAGGCCGCACCACCGGTTGCGCCATCGGCCTGCTGATTCGCAATACCGACCAGAAGTCCAAGGACTACTCGGCGATCAAGGACCTGTTCCGCCCGGCCCACGCCGACTACACCTACCATCACAAATACGGCGAACGCGACTACCGTGGCGGTGGCCGCAGCTCGGCGCGCGAAACCGCGATGCGTGTGGCCGCCGGTGCCATCGCCAAGAAATACCTGGCCACCCAGGGCATCGTGATCCGCGGCTACATGAGCCAGCTGGGTCCGATCGAGATCCCGTTCAAGACCTGGGACAGCGTCGACGACAACGCTTTCTTCAGCCCCGACCCGGACAAAGTGCCGGAACTGGAAGCCTACATGGACCAGTTGCGCCGCGACCAGGACTCCGTCGGCGCGAAGATTACCGTGGTTGCCGAAGGCGTCAAACCTGGCTTGGGCGAGCCGATCTTCGACCGCCTCGATGCCGAGCTGGCCCATGCGCTGATGAGCATCAACGCGGTGAAGGGCGTGGAAATCGGCGCCGGTTTCGCCTGTGTGTCCCAGCGCGGCACCGAGCACCGCGATGAACTGACCCCGCAGGGTTTCCTCAGCAACAACGCGGGCGGCATCCTGGGCGGTATTTCCTCGGGCCAACCGATCGTTGCGCACCTGGCCCTCAAGGCCACGTCGAGCATCACCACACCAGGCCGCTCGATTGATGTGCACGGCAACCCGGTGGATGTGATCACCAAGGGCCGTCATGACCCGTGTGTCGGCATCCGTGCCACGCCGATTGCCGAAGCCATGATGGCCATCGTGTTGATGGACCACCTGCTGCGCAACCGCGGGCAAAATGCCGAGGTGCGCGTGAATACGCCGGTGCTGGGCCAGCTGTGACAGCCGGTGGCGGGCGGGCGAGCTCAGGCAGGGCCGCGAAGCGGCCCCGTCCATGGTGAGCCCGACCCTCCCGTACTGGCGCCTGTCCAGCTTCTACCTGTTCTACTTTGCCCTGCTCGGGGCGACGGCGCCGTTCCTGGCGCTGTACTTCGATCATCTTGGGTTCTCCAGCGCACGCATTGGTGAGTTGGTGGCTATCCCCATGCTGATGCGCTGCGTGGCGCCCAACCTGTGGGGCTGGCTCGGCGATTACACCGGGCGGCGCCTGGCCATCGTCCGGTTTGGCGCGGTGTGCACGCTGGCCAGCTTTTCACTGATTTTCTTCAGCAAGACCTACGCTTGGCTCGCGCTGGTGATGGCCCTGCATGCGTTCTTCTGGCACGCCGTGTTGCCGCAATTTGAAGTGATCACCCTGGCCCACCTGCAAAAGCAAACCTCGCGCTACAGCCAGATCCGCCTGTGGGGCTCGATTGGTTTCATCCTCACCGTGGTGATCATGGGCCGCCTGTTCGACTGGCTGAGCCTGGACATTTACCCGGTGGTGGTCGTGGTGATCATGGCCGGCATCATCGGTGCCAGCCTGTGGGTACCGAATGCGCAACCCGCGACCCACGACAATCGCCTGGCCGGTGACGGTTTTCTCAAGCAATTGCGCAGCCCTGGGGTACTGGCGTTTTATGCCTGCGTGGCGCTGATGCAAATGAGCCACGGCCCGTATTACACCTTCCTCACCCTGCACCTCGAACATCTGGGCTATAGCCGTGGCGTGATCGGCATGCTCTGGGCCCTGGGCGTGGTCGCAGAAGTGCTGATGTTTCTGGCCATGAGCCGCATCCTCACGCGCTTTTCGGTGCGACGGGTGCTGCTGGCAAGTTTCCTGTTGGCTGCCGTGCGCTGGTTGCTGCTGGGCTCATTCGCCGAATTTTTCTGGGTGCTGCTGCTGGCGCAGGTGATGCACGCGGCCACCTTTGGCAGTTTTCATGCGGCGGCGATTGCCTTTGTGCAACGCAGCTTCGGCGCCCGCCAGCAAGGCCAGGGCCAGGCGCTGTATGCCGCACTGGCCGGCACTGGCGGCGCATTGGGCGCGCTGTATGCCGGTTATAGCTGGAATCTGTTGGGGCCGACCCTGACCTTCAGCATCGCCAGTGTCGCGGCCCTGGCCGCCGCCCTCATCATTGGCTTTCGATTGCAAGAGCCGAATAAAGGAACCGTGCAATGAGTTATGTCGCTGTTTATCCGCTCGCCACACCCGATACCCCGAACAAGGTGTTGACCCATTTCGACGATATCGTCTCGACCCTGGTTGAGCACGGCGTGAGTTTTGACCGCTGGCAGCCCAGCCCGATTGAAAAAGGCGCCAGTGACGCAGAGATGATCGCCGCGTACCAGTCGCAGATCGATGCCCTCGGCTACGGCTCTGCTCAGGTATTGAACGTAACGGGCGACCATCCGCAGCGCGCCGAGTTGCGCGCTGAAGGCCTCAAGGCGCGTCGCTACAGCGCCGACAACGCGCATTTCTTCATCGCGGGCCAAGGCTTGTTCTGCCTGCTCGTGGGCGAATATGTCTACGCCGTGCGTTGTGAGAAAAATGACGTGCTGGTGGTTCCGGCCGGAATACCGCATTGGCTCGACGTGGGCGAGAATCCGCACTGTGTGGCGCTACGTTTATTCCATACAGCCGAAGGCTGTGTGCCTCAGTTCACTGACCAGGACAGTGCCGCTGGTTTTCCAGGCTTGGACGATTAAGCGCGAATAGTTAAAGGTTCAATCCCGGCAGGTTGGAAGTTGTTGTGGGAAGGAACTCAATTAAATGTAAGACGTAGCTGTTTATGCGGCGCCTTATGCTTTCAATCCATTCGTTATGTAACTCTCTGCCGACTCAATGTTTATATCACCTGTCAATCGCAGGAATCCGAAAGGTGGTATGGCATCCACTGATACAGGAGAGAGATTGATGAGTGGCCCAGAGCAGCCGTGTCGCGCGCTTGCCGTGCCGAGCGCCGTTGGAAAACGCCTGAGCCTGTGCGGCAAACCCCTGACGCCGACAGAGCTGGAAATCCTGCGCTGGGCCTCGGAAGGCAAGACCGTCTGGGAAATCAGCCAGATTCGCGCCACCTCCCAAGCCACGGTTAAATTCCATCTGCGCAACATCTACCTCAAGCTGCAAGTCACCAACCGCGTACAGGCGATGAATGCAGCAGCCCGACAGGGGCTTTGTTGAAGGCACAAAAAAAGGCCGCGACGCTCAACGGCGTCGCGGCCTTTTTTGCTCAGATTACTCAGGCCGAATGGTAGGTCGGCAGGGCAAAGCGATTCTGGCTTTGCAGCATCGAGATCTGTGGCAGTTCGCTGGCTTGTTCGGCCAGGTCACGGCGAATGGCGCTGATGACCCAGGTCAGCTGGTCAGCGGTGTGCAGTTGTTGGTACGAAATCGAACGCTTGACCTGTTTGCCTTCGCTGTTGCGCAGGGTCAACAGGATCCCGCCGTCTGGGCGTGGCTGAGTGGTGACGTCGTATTGGGAGAATACAGAAGCGAATTTATCTTGGATCAGGCTCATGTCTATCAGCTCCGTTGGCTCAAGTTGGCAAGCATGGAGTGATAGGTGCAGTGATTGTGCCAGTATTGAGTTGTCTAAAAAATCGTTATAAATCAGGCATTTAAAATTTTTCATATTTTTCACTTTCGTGCAATTTGCATGAAAGGCCATCGTGCATCCTGCATTTTGCGCTATCGAGGCCGGGCATTTCGCTCCCTCGGTACAGTTAATGACCGCGTCGGCGCCGCGCAATTCCCTTTTTGATGCTGGGCGGCATGGGATACAAAACTTTTCAAATCCCACATGTACAGCCGAAGAATGGCAGGCGTATTTTCCTGCAAGGCATCCGTCCTCTTCCTACAGGGCCGATGCGGTGTCTGGATCATACGAAGAATAAGAAAAAGGATGTTCCGCCATGAGCCATCCGCACGACGACATGATCACTTGGGGCAAGCTACTGCGTAAGGTGCCGGCGATAGTTCGGGCCCTGCCACGCGTGGTGCGCGGCATGCGCGCCGCGAACGTCACCGATCCCAGCCAGCCCTGCGGCCTGGGGTGGCAATTCGAACAGGCCACCTCTCGTAATCCAGATGGCGCGGCGCTGTTATATGGCGACAGTGTGCTCAGCTACGCTCAAGCCAACCAGCGTGCCAACCGCATCGCCCATCACCTGCACCAGCAGGGTATCGGCAAGGGGGATGTGGTCGCGTTATTCATCGAAAACCGCCCTGAACTGCTGTTGAGCGTGCTGGCCGTGGCCAAGCTGGGTGGTATCTGTGCAATGCTCAATACGTCGCAAACCCAGGCGGCGCTGGTGCACAGCCTGAATCTGGTGAGTCCGGTGGCAATCGTGGTGGGCGCAGAGTTGGTAGCGGCCTACACGACCGTGCGTGAGCACGTGACAATCGCGGCGCACAGGACCTGGTTTGTCGCCGATCAGCAGTCAAGCACGCTGCCGGAAGGCTATACCGACCTGATGGCCGCCAGTGCCGACGGCTCGGTGGACAACCCCGCCAGTACCGGACAAGTGTTCTTCAACGACCCCTGCTTCTATATCTACACCTCCGGCACCACCGGCTTGCCCAAGGCCGGCATCATGAAGCACGGGCGCTGGACCAAAACCGCCGTCAGCTTCGGCAGCATTGCGCTGGACATGGGCCCGGATGACGTCCTCTATTGCACGTTGCCGCTGTACCACGCCACCGGCCTGTGCGTGTGCTGGGGCTCGGCGATTGTCGGGGCTTCGGGCTTTGCCATCCGGCGTAAATTCAGCGCCAGCCAGTTCTGGGACGATGCGCGCAAATTCAACGCAACCACCCTGGGCTATGTCGGCGAGTTGTGCCGCTACCTGCTCGATCAGCCCGCCAGCGCTCAGGATCTCGATAACCGCGTGACCAAGATGGTCGGTAATGGCCTGCGTCCCGGCGTGTGGGCGCAGTTCAAGCAACGTTATGGCGTTGAGCATATCTGCGAACTGTATGCCGCCAGTGACGGCAACATCGGGTTCACCAACGTACTGAATTTCGACAACACCATCGGCTTTTGCCTGCAGCATTGGGCACTGGTGGACTACAACAACGACAGCGGTGAACCGGTGCGCGGCAGCGACGGTTTCATGCGCAAGGTGCAAACAGGCGGGCAGGGGTTGTTACTGGCCAGGATCGATGAAAAGTCACCGTTCGACGGCTACACCGACCCGGAAAAGAACCGCAAAGTGGTGCTGACCGACGTGTTCGAAAAGGGCGACCGCTATTTCAATACCGGCGACTTGTTGCGCAGCATCGGCTTCGGCCATGCGCAATTTGTCGATCGCCTGGGCGATACCTATCGCTGGAAGGGCGAAAACGTGTCAACCACCGAAGTGGAGAACGTGCTGCTGCAACATCCGCAGATTGCCGAAGTGGTGGCCTACGGTGTCGAGATCGAAAACACCAACGGCCGCGCTGGCATGGTCGCCATCACCCCAAGTGAATCCCTGGCCTCGCTGGACATGCGTGAATTGCTGCAATTCGCTCATGGCCAGTTGCCGCATTACGCGGTGCCGTTGTTCCTGCGGATCAAGGTGAAGATGGAAACCACCGGCACCTTCAAGTATCAGAAAGTGCGCCTCAAGGAGGAGGCCTTCGACCCGGGCAAGGCCGGCAATGACCCGGTGTATGCCTGGCTGCCGGGGTCGGATTGCTACGTGCCGGTCACCGGCCACTTGTTGGCGCAGATCCAGGGCGGACATTTTCGCTATTAAAAGCAGCGCTATTGATTCTGCCTATGACCGCTTTCGGCAAAAAAGCCATGACAGTGGGGAACTCCATCGCGACACTGGGCGCCTATAAAGCAACCAGACAAGGAGCCCCACATGTCAGACCAGCCTAAACAAATGACCGAAGACGAAGCCGCTGAATTTGCCGAGCAGGTCTTCGACGTGGCCCGCAAAGGCGATGCCGCCATGCTCGCCGCGCTGCTGGCCAAAGGCTTGCCGCCTAACTTGCGCAATCACAATGGCGACACCTTGCTCATGCTCGCGGCCTATCACGGTCACGCCGATGCAGTAAAAGTGCTGCTGGAATTCAAGGCTGACCCGCTGATCGCCAACGACAAGAACCAGCTGCCGATGGCCGGTGCGGCGTTCAAGGGCAACCTCCCCGTGGTCAAGGCGCTGATCGACGGCGGCGCGCCGGTGGACGGCGCCTCCTCGGACGGCCGCACGGCGTTGATGATGGCCGCGATGTTCAACCGTGTCGAAATGCTCGACTACCTGCTCGGCCAGGGTGCCAACCCCAAAGCCACCGATGCCCAGGGTGCGACCGCACTGGCGGCGGCGCACACCATGGGCGCGGCGGATACGGCGGCGCAGTTGCAAAAACTGGTGTAGGCTACGCGCCCTCAAAAACCAGCTCGCCACAGGACTTTCCCATGCGCACCGCCCTCGTCGAACTCATCAGCAAAATCAGCGCCGGCGTCATGGGCGAGGACGAAGTGGCACGCATCGCCGAGGAAGCGGCCCAGGCCTACGCAAACCCGGCTGCTTTTCTGGCGGCCAACCCGGATATCAACTACGACGACACTTTCCCTATTCCTCTGGGTGAGTGGGTCGTGGTCGGTAGCCTGCCGGACACGGTGCTGTTTCAAGCCGACACCTACGGCGACCTGTTTGCACAGATCGTCGCGTCGTTCGGCCCGGGCGTGGCGTTCACGCTCAAGCCCAAGCAGTTGGCCAAGACTGAAGACCTGACCGCGCTGAACCGCATCCAGATCCAGATGAGCGCGCTGAGCCCGCAAGACGGTGGCTATGTGCTGCTCAACTTCAGTCAGTTGCTGGATGACGAGATTCAGGCGGTGCTGGTCTACGGCAACGACCTGCCGCGCGTGCTGGAACTGTGCGCTGAAGTCGGCATCAAGGCCGAGCCGTCCTTGGAAGCCCTGCGCGTTGCCGTCCACGTCTGAAATAAAACGGAACCCCTGCCAGGGCTGACTATCCTACAAGTGCATGCCCTCACTTAGGAGCGACACCATGGGTTCCACCTTTAATGGCTTGATTGGCCTGATCATCCTGGCGCTGGATATCTGGGCGATCATCAACGTGTTCAAAAGCGGCGCCAGCACCGGTGCCAAAGTGCTGTGGATTTTGCTGATCCTGTTGCTGCCTGTCTTGGGCCTGATCATCTGGGCAATCGCCGGGCCGCGCGGTAACGTGCGGATCTGACGACGCCTGGGCTCGCTCTAATCCTGAGTGGGCACGCTAAATGTGGGAGCGGGCTTGCCCGCGATAACGGTTTATCAGCCACAGTTGTGCGGGCTGACACATCGCTATCGCGGGCAAGCCCGCTCCCACATTCGTTTCCAGGGTATTTAGCGTTTTGTGTGTCGAAAGTATTCGCTGCACGAAATTTTCACATCTTTTCCAAGACAATTCGCCGGCTTTATCACGCTGCCAAGGCTCTATCTCGAGTGCCGTTAAAGGTACAAGCGCGGCGCACGTTCAGTAATTAATAGCGTTGATGCCATTGATCGGGCACCATTTGCGCCACCGCGTTAACCGCCTACCCCAGCCAGCCTGGGCGAGGGACGGACGCCACTGCATTTTTTCGCAACTTAAACTTCCAATGGGTCCTGAAACGACATGGCAAACCCGGACGCCCTGAGTCAGCAGCGAGCTTCAAATCGCCTGCTGCAACCGACCGTCAAATCCCATCTGGCGTACACGCTGCTCTGCGCATTGGTCATGATGGTGATGTTCTCCCTGCTGCGCCTGGCGCTGCTGGTCTACAACCGCGAGATGATCCTCGACACGCCGGCCTCGACGTTCCTGGAAGCGTTCGCCAACGGGCTGCGTTTTGACATACGCCTGGTGATGTACGTGCTGGTCCCGCTGCTGCTGGCCTTGTTCAGCGTACGGGCGATGGCGGCACGCGGGTTCTTCCGTTTGTGGCTGACCGTCGCGTCCAGCATTGCCCTGTTCCTGGGCCTGATGGAAATGGACTTCTACCGCGAATTCCACCAGCGCCTCAACGGCCTGGTCTTCCAGTATGTAAAGGAAGACCCGAAAACCGTGATGAGCATGCTCTGGTACGGTTTCCCGGTTGTGCGTTACCTGCTGGCCTGGGCCGTGGGCACGCTGATCCTGAGCATGGCCTTCAAAGGTGCCGACCGTGCAACGCGCCCCCGCGGCCCGTTCAGCGGCGGCAGCATCGGTACCCGCCAAGTGGCGCCGTGGTACAGCCGCATCGCCGTGTTTGTGGTCTGCCTGTTGATCGCCGTGGTCGCCATCCGCGGCACCTTGCGCCAGGGCCCGCCGCTGCGTTGGGGTGATGTCTACACCACCGAATCGAACTTCGCCAACCAGTTGGGCCTCAACGGCACGCTGTCGCTGATCGCTGCAGCCAAGGCGCGCTTCTCCGAGGAACGCTCCAACATCTGGAAGGCCACCCTGGACCAGCCGCTGGCCACCCAGACCGTGCGTGACATGTTGGTGCTGCCGCAAGAGAAACTGGTGGATACCGACACCGCCGCCGTGCGCCGTGACTACACGCCACCGGCCGAGAAGACCCTGCCGATCAAGAACGTCGTGGTCATCCTGATGGAAAGCTTCGCCGGTCACTCGGTGGGCGCCCTGGGCCGCCCGGGCAATATCACGCCGTACTTCGACAAGTTGTCCAAGGAAGGCTTGCTGTTCGACCGCTTCTTCTCCAACGGCACGCACACCCACCAGGGCATGTTCGCGACCATGGCATGCTTCCCGAACCTGCCAGGCTTCGAATACCTGATGCAGACCCCGGAAGGCAGCCACAAGCTGTCGGGCCTGCCGCAGTTGCTCAGCGCGCGCAAGTTTGACGACGTGTATGTCTACAACGGCGATTTCGCCTGGGACAACCAGTCGGGCTTCTTCAGCAACCAGGGCATGACCAACTTCATCGGGCGTAATGACTTCGTCAACCCGGTGTTCTCCGACCCGACGTGGGGCGTGTCCGACCAGGACATGTTCAACCGTGGCCTGGAAGAGTTGAAAGCCCGCGAAGGCGGCAAGCCGTTCTACGCACTGCTGCAAACCCTGTCCAACCACACGCCGTACGCGTTGCCGACGCCATTGCCGGTCGAGAAAGTCACCGACCGTGGCAGCCTCAACGAGCATTTGACGGCCATGCGTTACTCCGACTGGGCCTTGGGCCAGTTCTTTGAAAAGGCCCGTAAAGAGCCGTACTTCAAGGAAACCCTGTTCGTGATTGTGGGCGACCATGGTTTTGGCAACGAGCAGCAGATCACCGAAATGGACCTGGGCCGCTTCAACGTGCCGATGCTGATGATTGCGCCGGGCATGCAGGAGAAGTTCGGCGAGCGTGACCACACCGTGGGCACTCAGATCGACATCGTGCCGACCATCATGGGCCGCCTCGGTGGCGACACCCTGCACCAGTGCTGGGGCCGTGACCTGCTGAACCTGCCGGAAGGCGACAAGGGCTTTGGCGTGATCAAGCCTTCGGGTAGCGATCAGACGGTGGCGCTGGTTACCGCAGACCGCATTCTGGTACTGCCCAAGGAGATGCCACCCAAGCTGTGGGAATATGAACTGGGCGCGAACCCGACCGGTAAAGTGATTCCCGAGTCACCGGACGAGGCGGCGCTGAAGCAGAAACTCGAGTCGTTCCTGCAGACGGCCACCAAGAGCCTGTTGGATAACACTGCCGGCGTGATTGACGGCAAACCGGATTAATTAACCGGGCATAAAAAAAGAGGCCTCAATGAGGCCTCTTTTTTTGTGCGGAATTTATATCCGACCGAGCAGCAACAGTACCACCAGCACTACCAGGACAACGCCCAGGATACCCGACGGGCCATAGCCCCAGTTACGCGAGTGCGGGAACACCGGCAGGCCGCCGACCAACAGCAGGATCAAGATAATGATCAGAATGAGGCTCATGGTTTTTTTCCTTATAGGGCCTTCTGAAAAGACCGGTTATTAACGACAGGCCCGTGGGTTTAAGTACGGACGCCTTAATAACTCCGACTCTGTCACTTCGAAGAAAATTCCCTGCTTTTTTAAAGCATTTTGCAAAGTTGCTTATTTCTTTTAATGCGTTCGCAATTACGTGCGCTTAGTTGAAAATTATTGAACTTACGCTATAAGCCATCCTCGCACCGGGCCTCAGGTTTTCCCGAGGTATTCATCAATTGGATGGTGCGTGGGTGTCGGAAAAACCTTCGCTACACTGCCGATCACTTCCTACGTGAACCACAAGGCTTATTTCCTATGCAAAATCGCATGATGATCACCGGCGCCGGGTCCGGCCTGGGCCGCGAAATCGCGCTGCGCTGGGCCCGTGAGGGTTGGCAGTTGGCCTTGTCGGATGTCAGCGAGCCGGGCCTGCAGGAAACGCTCAAACTGGTGCGCGAGGCGGGTGGCGATGGGTTTGTGCAGCGCTGCGATGTGCGTGATTACAGCCAGCTCACCGCCTTTGCACAGGCGTGCGAGGTGAAATTGGGCGGTATCGATGTGATCGTCAACAACGCCGGCGTAGCGTCGGGAGGCTTCTTTGCCGAGTTGTCGCTGGAAGATTGGGACTGGCAGATCGCGATTAACCTGATGGGCGTGGTCAAGGGCTGCAAGGCGTTCCTGCCGTTGTTGGAGAAGAGCAGGGGCCGCATCATCAATATTGCCTCGATGGCGGCATTGATGCAGGGGCCGGCCATGAGTAATTACAATGTGGCCAAGGCTGGGGTGGTGGCGTTGTCGGAGAGCTTGCTGGTCGAGCTCAAACATCAGGAAATTGGCGTGCACGTGGTGTGCCCGTCGTTTTTCCAGACCAACTTGCTGGATTCGTTTCGCGGGCCGACCCCGGCGATGAAGGCGCAGGTGGGCAAGTTGCTGGAGAGTTCGCCCATTTCGGCGGCTGACATTGCCGACTATATCTACCAGCGTGTGGCACAGGGCGAATTCATGATTTTGCCCCACGAGCAGGGGCGCATGGCCTGGGCGTTGAAGCAGAAAAATCCGCAGGTGCTGTATGACGAGATGACCAGCATGGCAGACAAGATGCGGGCCAAGGCTCAGGCAGTTAAAGCCTGAAGTGTTGGGCGTGTACCTAGGCGTTATGCCGGTAGCGGCGCCGCTGGATGGCGCTTCACCCGGCGTCAACCCGGTAACGGATAGGTACCCGGCCAGCCCGATGCAGCTGATGTCTGTCAGGCAAATTACCAGCCCGCGTAGGCCTCGCCTGATTTAGTGGCAAGCCATTGTCGCCCCCCCTCCGAGCGCGCATGGTCAAGGTCCTGTCACTCCAAAAGGACAACCGCCATGCTGGTCTTAAGCCGCGCCGTAGGCGAAATCATTTCCATCGGCGATGACATCGCCTTGCATATCCTCGAGCTGAACGGAACCCAGGTGAAATTCGGCATCCAGGCACCGGTAGGGGTCAATGTGCACCGCGCCGAGGTGTATCAGAAAATCCTCGAGCGCCAAGTCACGCAACCTGAAACCAACCCCTAGAGCTTTCTCAATCGAACAGATGCTTGGGCACATCGTGCTTGAGCATCAACTGGCATTGCTCGCTTTCAGGGTCGAACACAATCAGCGCCTGCCCTTTGGTCAGCGCCTGGCGCACGCGCAGCACGCGGGTCTCCAAGGGCGTTTCATCGCCATTATCAGTGCCATCGCGGGTGACGAAGTCTTCGATGAGCCGGGTCAGGGTGTCGACTTCAAGTGCGTCGTAGGGAATCAGCATAAAAGCCTCAGAGGTGGAATCCCGGCGATGCTACTGCGCCGGGACCCGTCTTGCCAGTATCAGGTTGCCAGCCTCAGGACTTCTGTCCTACCAGACTGTCCACCGAGGGCACTCGCGTATCGCTCTCCATCTGCGTTTCGTGCTCGATCTGATGACTGAAGCGGTCCAGCGAACCCTGCGCCGGTTGCGCATCGCTGGCAAAGACCGGCGGGCTGAGGATGTACGCGCTCAGCAGGCGACTCAATGCCGCCAGGCTGTCGATGTGCGTGCGCTCGTAGCCGTGGGTTGCATCGCAACCGAACGCCAGCAGCGCGGTGCGAATGTCGTGCCCGGCGGTGACCGCCGAATGCGCGTCGCTGAAGTAATAGCGGAACAGGTCGCGACGCACGGGCAGGTCGTTGTCCGAGGCCAGGCGCAACAAATGCCGGGACAGGTGATAGTCGTACGGCCCGCCGGAATCCTGCATCGCCACACTCACTGCGTGTTCGCTCGAATGCTGACCGGGCGCGACCGGAGCGATGTCGATGCCGACAAATTCACTCACGTCCCAAGGCAATGCCGCGGCGGCGCCGCTGCCGGTTTCTTCGGTGATGGTAAACAGTGGGTGACAGTCGATCAGCAACGGTTCGCCGCTGTCGATGATCGCCTTGAGCGCGGCGAGCAGTGCAGCCACGCCGGCTTTATCGTCCAGATGGCGCGCGCTGATGTGGCCGCTGTCGGTGAACTCGGGCAGCGGGTCAAACGCCACGTAGTCACCAATACTGATGCCCAGCGAATCGCAGTCGGCGCGGGTGGCACAGTAGGCGTCCAGGCGCAGTTCGACATGGTCCCAGCTCACCGGCATTTCATCCACGGCGGTGTTGAAGGCATGCCCTGAGGCCATCAGCGGCAGCACACTGCCACGGATCACGCCGTTGTCGGTGAACAGGCTGACGCGACTGCCTTCGGCAAAACGGCTGGACCAGCAACCGACGGGCGCCAGGGTCAGGCGGCCGTTGTCCTTGATCGCACGCACGGCGGCGCCGATGGTGTCCAAGTGGGCCGAGACGGCACGGTCGGGGCTGTTTTTCTGGCCCTTGAGGGTGGCGCGAATCGTGCCGCGCCGGGTCATCTCAAAGGGGATCCCCAGTTCTTCCAGGCGCTCAGCGACGTAGCGCACGATGGTGTCGGTGAAGCCGGTAGGGCTGGGAATGGCGAGCATTTCCAGCAGCACCTTCTGCAGGTAGGTGAGATCCGGTTCTGGGATGGTTCGGCTCATAAAGACTCCTGATGAATGGGGGCGAGCGGATTTGTGTGGCGAGCGGGCCTGTTGTGGCGGACGGCTCGTGGCGGCAAGCGGGCCTGTCGTGTGGCGGGCGGGCTTGATGTGGCGAAAGGGCTTGCCCCGCGTTGGGCTGCGAAGCGGCCCCCAAAACCTGCCAACGCGTTATGGCTGAAAGACTGGGGTGCCAGGGTCAGGGCCGCTTCGCGCCCCAACGCGGGGCAAGCCCGCTCGCCACATCAAGCCCGCTCGCCACATCAATCCCACTCGCCACGACAAGCCTGCTCGCCACAGCAGGCCCGCTCGCCACAACAAGCGGGCTTGCCCTACGAGATCTGCTCGCCACAGGTTATTGGGCGGTCGGCTGACTGTGCGGAAACAGCAAATCCACAAACTTCTCCGCCGTCGGTTGCGGCTCATGGTTGGCCAGCCCGGCCCGTTCGTTGGCTTCGATAAACACATACTCGGGTTGATCGGCGGCAGGCACCATCAGGTCCAGGCCCACCATGGGAATGTCCAGCGCACGCGCCGCACGCACGGCAGCGTCCACCAATGTGGGGTGCAAAATCGCCGTGACGTCTTCCAGGCAGCCGCCGGTGTGCAGGTTGGCGGTGCGGCGCACGGCCAGGGTCTGGCCACGCGGCAGGATGCTGCTGTAGTCAAAACCGGCGGCGTGCAGGGTGCGTTGGGTTTCGGCGTCCAGCGGGATCTTGCTTTCACCGTCAGTGGCCGCTTGGCGACGACGGCTTTGGGCTTCGATCAAGGCGCCGATGGAGTGCTGGCCGTCGCCGGTCACCTCGGCAGGGCGCCGAATCGCAGCGGCAACCACTTCAAAACCGATCACCAGAATGCGCAGGTCGAGGCCTTCATGGAAGCTCTCGAGCAGCACGCGGCTGTCGAACTGGCGCGCTGTTTCAATGGCTTTCTGCACGTCCTCGATGGTCTGCAGATCCACCGCCACGCCCTGGCCTTGCTCGCCATCCAGCGGCTTGACCACGATGCGCTGATGTTCGTCGAGAAACTCCAGGTTGTCGTCGGCACTGCCCGCCAATTGCTGCGACGGCAGGTTCAAACCAGCGGCTTTGAGCACCTTGTGGGTCAGGCTCTTGTCCTGGCACAAGGTCATGCTGATGGCGCTGGTCAGGTCGCTCAACGATTCACGGCAACGCACGCGGCGCCCGCCATGGCTGAGGGTGAACAGGCCGGCATCGGCGTCATCCACGTGCACATCGATGCCGCGTCGGTGGGCTTCCTCGACAATGATGCGCGCATAGGGATTGAAGCCGGCCTGCGGGCCAGGGCCGAGAAACAGCGGCTGGTTGATGCCATTTTTACGCTTGATCGCAAAGGTGGTCAGCGCGCGAAAACCCAGCTTGGCGTAGAGGCTCTTGGCCTGACGGTTATCGTGCAGCACCGACAGGTCGAGATAGCTCAAGCCGCGGCTCATGAAGTGCTCCACCAAGTGGCGCACCAGCACTTCACCCACGCCAGGGCGCGTGCACTGCGGATCAACCGCCAGGCACCAGAGGCTGCAGCCGTTTTCCGGGTCGTGAAAGGCCTTCTGATGGTTCAGGCCCATCACGCTGCCGATCACCGCGCCGCTGTCTTCGTCTTCGGCCAGCCAATATACCGGGCCGCCTTGATGGCGCGGGGTCAGGCGTTCAGCGTCGACCGGCAACATGCCGCGCCCCTGGTAGAGCACGTTGACCGCCGCCCAATCGGCTTCGGTCTGTACCCGGCGAATCCGAAAACCGCGAAACACGCGGGTAGCGGGGCGATAGTCGCTGAACCACAGGCGCAGGGTGTCGGACGGGTCGAGGAACAGCTGCTGCGGATCGATCCCCAGAATCTGCTGGGGCGCTGCCACGTACAGGGCGATGTCACGCTCGCCAGGCTGTTCCTTGAGCAGTTCCTGGGCCAGGCTTGCCGGGTCCGGGAAGGTATGGCCGATCAACAACCGGCCCCACCCGCAATGCACGGCAATCGGTTCGGCGCCCAACGGGCTGCCATCTTCAGCCAGGCGGGCCTGCAGGCGCTCGTAGGTCGGCGCCTGGCCCTTCAGCAAGCGTTGGCTGTAAGCCGCTGCGAGAGGTTTCATCAATCAGATTCCTTGTTCGCTGAGCCACAGGTTCAGCGCCGCCAGTTGCCACAGCTTTGAACCGCGCAGCGGCGTCAGTTGACCTTGGGGGTCAGTCAGCAGGCGATCCAGCATGGCCGGGTTGAACAGGCCGCGATCCTGGCTTGGGTCCAGCAGCAGTTCACGCACCCAGTTCAGGGTGTCGCCCTGCAAGTGCTTGAGGCCCGGCACCGGGAAGTAGCCTTTTTTGCGGTCGATGACTTCACTCGGGATCACGCGGCGCGCGGCTTCTTTCAAGACTTGCTTGCCACCGTCGGGCAGTTTGAATTTGCCGGGCACACGGGCTGACAATTCGACAAGGCGGTAGTCCAGAAACGGCGTGCGTGCTTCCAGGCCCCAGGCCATGGTCATGTTGTCGACGCGTTTGACCGGGTCGTCCACCAGCATCACCGTACTGTCCAGGCGCAGCGCCTTGTCCACGGCGGCGTCGGCGCCCGGCATGGCGAAATGCTCGCGCACGAAGTCACCGGCAGCGTCGTTGGCGGTCAGCCATTTGGGGGCGACGGTGGCCGCGTAGTCGTCGTAGCTGCGGTCGAAAAAGGCATCGCGGTAGGCGGCATAGGGATCGCTGGCGCCATCCACTTGCGGGTACCAGTGGTAACCGGCGAAGAGCTCATCGGCGCCCTGGCCGCTTTGCACCACTTTGCAATGCTTGGCCACTTCCCGCGACAGCAGGTAGAAGGCGATGCAGTCGTGGCTGACCATCGGCTCGCTCATGGCACGGAACGCGGCGGGCAGTTGCTCGATGATCTCGCTTTCGGCGATGCGCAGTTGATGGTGACGGGTGCCGTAGTGCTTGGCGATCAGATCCGAATACTGGAATTCGTCGCCGCGCTCGCCGCCGGCGTCTTCAAAGCCGATGGAGAAGGTCGACAGGTCCTGCACGCCGACTTCACGCAGCAGGCCCACGAGCATGCTCGAATCGACACCGCCGGAGAGCAGCACGCCGACATCCACGGCGGCGCGTTGGCGAATGGCCACGGCTTCGCGGGTGCTGTCGAGCACGCGGTCGGTCCAGTCTTCCAGGGTCAGGTTTTTTTCATCGTCATGGGGACCGTAGGGCAGCGTCCACCAGGTTTTCTGTTCGATCTTGCCGTTGGCGTCGATGCGCATCCAGCTGGCCGGCGGCAGTTTTTCAATGCCTGCCAGCAACGTGCGCGGTGCCGGTACCACGGCGTGGAAGTTCAGGTAGTGATTCAGCGCGACCGGATCAAGTATCGGGTTGATGTCGCCGCCCTTGAGCAATGCCGGCAGTGCCGAGGCGAAGCGCAGGCGCTGGCCGGTGCGCGACAGGTACAAAGGCTTAACACCCAGACGGTCACGGGCGATGAACAGGCGCTGGGCGTCACGCTCCCAGATGGCAAACGCAAACATGCCATTGAGCTTGGGCAGCAGTGCTTCGCCCCACGCGTGGTAGCCCTTGAGCAGCACTTCGGTGTCACCACCGGAATAGAAGGCGTAGCCGAGTGCTTCCAGCTCTTCACGCAATTCCGGGAAGTTGTAGATCGCGCCATTGAAGGCCAGGGACAGCCCCAGTTGGGCGTCGACCATCGGTTGGGCCGAGCCGTCCGACAGGTCCATGATTTTCAGGCGTCGATGGCCCAGGGCAATCGGCCCTTGGGCGTGGAAGCCCCACGCGTCAGGACCGCGTGGTGCCAAATGATGGGTGATCCGCTCCACCGCTGCCAGGTCGGCAGGTTGGTGATCAAAACGTAACTCGCCAGCTAATCCGCACATATATTCCTTACCGGTTTTTCCGTTGGGGACAGACAAAAAAGGCACCGCACCAAAAGGGTGGGTACCCAGAGACTGACCCGAGCAGATTCACGGAGTTTTAGAACAATACGTTATAAGGCAAAGAGCCTTGAGTGGCCGCAAGCCACGTCGCGCGCCACGGGGGCGCCCGTCAATGGTCGGTAGATAGGTCAATCACGGATGCAAAATGTGGGGGAATGCGCTGCGATATCGAGCGCCTATTTGAACCTTTCATTGCCGGCGTGAGGGTTATTGTCCGGGTCATTATCCAACGCAATAAGGACTGTTGCCGATGACCCAACAACCGGCTGTAAGCCAGGCCGCCGCGCCTGTCTCTCAGGAGAAAATCACCGCTGCACTGCTGGAAATCACCGGCGACCTGGACAAGGCCAGGGTGCTGCAGCATACGCTGCCCCCATGGCTGGTGAGTGCCGCCGCCTCAACGCGCCAGGCGCTGGAAGCGGCGCATGCCAGCAGTCAGCAACCCCGCGAGCGGGCCGCGAGCCTGTTGCGCCGTATAACGCCGCTCAGGTCGTTTTGTGCCGAGCGACTCAAGGCGCTCCTGGCGGCCAAGGGGCATGCCGGGCTGGATGTCGAACGTGACTGGCTGGAGTTGCCCAATCGGCACTTCGCCGCGTTGACCGTCGGCCGTGGCGTACGGCTGCAGACGATGTCCATGGACAAGCACCACCTGCTGCAGGCGGCCATGCAGAATTTTACCCTGGACCAGGCTGAGGCGGGGGGGCTGCCCGCAGGCGCGGTGATTCGAACGGGCGCGGCAGGCCAGAACGTGTCGACGCTCAGCGCGGGAGCCTTTGCGCGGTACTGCCGCGAACTGGACCTGGGCGCGGCCTATCAGCGGCACTTGCGTGAGGTGTTCAACCTCGCGGGGAGCGACGACGAGGACGGCGCTGAACGGGCCTACAACCCGGTGGTCGGCGAGGTCGGCCAGTGCAAGATCAAGGACATGCAAATCGACCTGCAGATTGCCCATGGCAAGGGCGATATCAGCGAGTCCGGCTATACCGCGTTGCAAGCCCTGCTCAATGCTCGCTTGCCCGCGCGGAACCTGCAGCATGTGTTGTTCCATGAAAAGCCGCTGGTCTGGCAAGGGATGAATGTGCATGGCGCCTGCCTGTGGAGCGTGCTGGTGTTCGGCCATGCCTCCACGCACGGCTTTGCCGAGGGGCCTTTGTTGGTGTACATGCCAGGCGAGCCCGGGCGCCCGTGGTACGAATACCCCACGCTGGGGGACCTGATCGCCTACCTGACGCTCAAGCTTCAGGTGCCGGCCTATCGCAGCTTCTTCACGCGCTACCTGGATGAGGCCGAGCGGTTCGGTTTTTTCCAGCGTTTTGACCAACGCAGGACACTCGAACGCGTGGAGCCCGTGGCGGTGGACACCGGCCTGGAACCGTTCTTTTTCGGCGCCTTGACCCGCAAGATCCAGCTGGACGCCGTTGCATTGGCCGTGCCGACGGCGCAAGTCGATGAGGAGGCGCGTCAGAAACGCCTACAAGGCTATCTGGAGGCGGGCCTGAATATGCTGAACATCGCCGGCCTGATGGTGCCGGTGCTCGGGCAACTGATGTTGGGCGTCGCCGTCGGCCAGATGCTCGCCGAGGTCTTCGAAGGGGTGGATGAATGGACTCACAGCGACCAGGCCGAGGGGCTGGAACATTTGGTCAATGTGGCTGAAAACCTGGCGGCCATGGCCGTGTTCGCGGACGGTGTGAAGGTGGCAGGCAAGGTGTTCAGGGGGGTCAAGTCCAACCCCGCAGAGTTCTTCGAGGCAGTCGAAGCGGTGCAGCTGCCGGATGCCGATCCTCGCTTGTGGCGTCGGCGGCTCAAGCCTTACGGCCGGACGCTGGGTGTCGACGCCCTGACGGTGGCCAATAGCCGTGGGATCTACCAGGCCGGCGGTCATTCCTATGTCAGGATCATGGGGGTGGTGTACGCGGTGGCCTACGATGCGCGTTCGGGTTACTGGCACGCCCTTCACCCGACGCGGACCACGGCCTATCGTCCGCGCCTGCTGCACAACCGCCAGGGCGGTTGGCGGTTTGCGTTCGAACACCCCCAGGAGTGGGGCTCCCCGTCCTACATTCTCACTCGGCTTAACCCGCGCCTGGCCGCGCTGCCCCCCGAGCAATTGAACTACGTGGCGAGCATTGCCGACATGCGCCCCTCCCGCCTGCACGCCCTGGCCCTGCAAAACAGGCCGCTGCCGGAGCGCTTCAACGACTGCGTGGCGCGTTTCGCCTTGAACCAGCAAGTTCGCGATCTGATCTGGCAGCTGGAACATCAGCCACGCCCGGATGCAAGCACCGCGCGCGTTCAGTTGCTGGCGTTGCCGCTGATGCCAGGTTGGCCGCAGGGACGGTTTTTCGAGGTACTGGACCGCCAAGGGGTGCGGCTCGAACGCTTTCCCGGCAGCGCCACATTCGAGCATGGACACTTGAGCATCCACATCACTGAACAGGCGCTCAAAGACGGCGCAGTGATGGCGACGCTGCTCGACGTTCTGCCGCCGGACGAGATCGACACCTTGCTGGGGAGCTCGGTAGCGCCAGATGAGCAGGGCGCGGTGCTTGCGCGCCAGTTACTGGCCTCGCTCAAACGCACCCACCGAGAGGTTTTCCAGCAGCTGTATCAGGACGCGGATGGCATTACCCATTCAGATCACGGGTTGCTCAAGGCGCATTTCCCAAGCGTGCCCAATCGCATCGCCTGGGAGTTGCTGTCCAAGACGTCAACCGTGCATCGCTGGCAACTGCGCAGCACCCGGCGTGTGCCGCTGCTGCTCGCACAACGAGCACGCGAAGCGTTGGCGGTGCAGGAAGAAGACCAGGCGCTGATCGGCCTTTACCTGCCGGAGCTGGCCAGCGCCCCCTCGCGACGGCTGGCCGTGCACCTGCTGGCGAAGGTCGCGGGATGGCCGCAGGATTTGCACGTGCAGGTACGCCGGGACAGTTTGATCGGCGAGCTGATAGGCACCTCCGGCAGCCAGCATGCACGGTGGCGGCGCACACTGGTCGAGACCGGCGAAGGGGTGCAGGCGTTCGACGATAAAGGTGCGCCGCTGGGTGAAAAGGCCTCAGGCCCTGAAGGGTTTTACCAGGCTCTGCTCGCCACCTTGTCGGCTGCGCAATTGGCAGCACTGAACCTCTCGGGGGCAGAGCGTGCCAGTCGATTGCGCGACGCGCTCCAGGCGTGCGCCGAGCAAGAGCGCCACGTGCTGTCACGCCATCTGTGGCCCGAGCGTGCACTCCCTGAGTCGGCGCCGGAGCTGTGCGCGCAGGCCATGGTGCGTTCGACGCGGCACCCGGTGGCGCTGGTGCGCAAGGTCAACAGGCTGTATCCCGGTTTTGACGAACGGCAGGTGGCGACGTTCCTGGACGGGCAAGGCCCCGATCACCTGGCGCGCGCCCAGGCCGTTGAGGCGCTGGAGCGACAGTTCGAGGCCCTGCATCGGGCGCTCAAGGCGTGGCGCAATGACGAGACATCCCTCGCCGGTTTGCCTCATCCCCAGGCGGATTACCGCCTGGGCCGTCATCAGGCGATGCAGGCCATCGAGGACGGCTGGCGACAGCGGCTCCTGTTGCCCGATGCCAGTGGGGTAAAGGTCCCAAGCCTGGTACTCGATGGCCTGGCCGTGGGCCGACTGCCGACCTTGCCGGCGCAGGTCAGCTTTGCCCATATCCGGCAGTTGTCGTTGAACAGAATGGGGCTCGACGATGACGTGGCGTATTTCCTCAAACACTTCAAGCAGCTTGAGGCGTTGGAACTGCGCAGCAACGAGGTGACACGCCTGCCGGAAGTACTGTCACAGATGCCCGCGCTCAAACGCCTGTACCTCAACGACAACCACCTGCAACTCACCGAACACACCCACGCCAAGCTGGCTGACCTGCGAGGCTTGCAGGTATTGAACCTGAGCAACAACCCGTTGGCTGATCCGCCTGCCGTCGGCCATATGTTCGAGTTGCGTGAGCTGATGCTGCGTCATTGTCGCCTGCGCGCGTTTCCTGCTGGGGTACCGCGCTTGCCTTACCTGCATTACCTCGACCTGCGCGACAACGATATCCTCGCCTTGCCTGGCTGGTTGCCCACCGCGCCACGCCCTGTGGCTGAAGCCATCAACCTGCGCCACAACCCGCTGGATGAAGCCAGCCGAAAGACACTGGCCGACTATCGGAGCCAAACCGGCATAGGCATGGGCTTTTTGGAAGATGACCTCGCTCGCCTCAACGAGCAGAAAGCCCGGGAGTTATGGCTGGCCGATAGCGCGGTTGCGCGCTACACGCAAAAAGAGACGGTTTGGACGGGACTCAAGCATGAGCCAGAGTCCGAGAGCCTGTTCAGGCTATTGGCCGAACTGGGCGGCACCGGCGATGCTCAACTGGTGCGTGAGGACCTGGAACGACGCGTTTGGCGGGTGCTGGAGGCGGCCGGAAATGACGCGCAGCTGCGCGATGAGATTTTTGACCGGGCCGCCACGCCGGTCAATTGCGATGACAGCGCGGCGCTGAACTTCAGCAACCTTGAGGTGCTGGTAGAGATCCACGAAGCTGCCAAAGGGGTCGAAGGGGGCAAGCTGACCGCCAAGCCGCTGCTGAAGTTGGCCAAGGGCCTGTTTCGTCTGGATCAGTTGGACAGCTACGCACGCACGCACAGTCAGCAGCACCCGGAGGCTGACCCGCTGGAGGTCAGCCTGGCCTACCGAACAGGGCTGGCCAGCAAGTTTCATTTGCCCGGTCAGCCCCTGCACATGCGCTTTGCCCGCCTGGGCGGCGTCACGGTCGAAGCGCTGAACACTGCCGAAGAACAACTCCGGGCGGCAGAGCGCTCAATCAAGCTCTTGAACTACCTGGTGGAGCTGCCGTTATGGGACAGTCACTTGAAAGTCGCCTTCAGCCAATCGTTCGAGGCGTTGAGCGAGCCCTATGACCAGCGCCTGCAGGCGGTCTTTGAAAAAAGCACCGCGCTCAACGACGCCGACTACCTTGACCAGATGAACCAGATCCTGCGCGAACAGCAGGCAGCGCATAAGGGCGAAGCTGAGCGCCTGACCAAGGAGGCGCTGAAACTCGGCGACCTGTCGCCCTGTGTGATGCCGTGATTCAGCCAGGTCTAAGGCTTGCCGGCGTTGCTGCGAATCAGCGCGCGCACGGCAAAACGGTTGGGGTGGCAAGCCTCGGCCACGCTGCTGGGCAAGGGCAAGGGTTCGGCGTCCAGCCAGGCCGCCAGCAGCTCGGCACACAGCGGCGCGGTCACCAGGCCACGTGAGCCGTGGCCGCTGTTGATGTACACGCCGTCCAGCCACGGGCAAGGTGTGGGCGGCACGTGGCGGGCGTCCTTGCGCAGGACCGCGTAGGCCTGGTCGAACGCCTCGCGTTCGGCCAGCGGCCCGACAATCGGCAGGTAGTCGGGGCTGGTGCAGCGGAATGCGGCGCGGCCTTCAAGCTGCTCGGCAGAGCAGGCATCGGCGCCGAGACGGTCGGCCAGGTCGAGGGAGATTTCCCGCAGCATCGCCAGATTGCCGGCGTGCTCGGCGACAGTGGGCGTCAGGTCGTCGCTCTTGAAGTCGAAGCTGGCGCCCAGGGTGTGTTCACCCAGGCGCGCAGGGGCGACATAGCCTTCGGCGCATACCACGGTGGCCAGCGCCTGGCTCGCCGTCGTTTCTGCCAGCCGTGTGATCTGCCCGCGAATGCGTTTGAGCGGCAGGTCGGCACTGAACGCAAACCGCTTGATCTCGGCGGCACCTGCCAGCACCACCACGCTTGCGCTCGCCAGCAGGGTGTCGCCGGCCAGGGCTTGCCATTGACCGTCAACGCGCTGCAACTCAAGGGCTTCGTGGTGAGGCAGCACGTCGATCAACGGGTGCTGCGCTTGCCATTGGCATAATGCCGGCGGGTGCACCCAGCCGCCCTCGGGGTAAAACAGCCCGCCGTGTTCGAGCGCCACGCCGGCGCGCGCCTGAGCTTGAGCCTGATCAAGCAGGTGCAGCAGGCCCGGCGCAAACGCGGCGGCCAACTGGGCCTGGCGCTCGGCTTCCTTGGCATTGAAGGCCAGTTGCAGCACGCCGCAACCGTCCCAATCGACGCCGCGCTGCAGGTGCTCAAGCAAGCGCCGCGTATGGCCGAAGCCGCTGAGGATCAGCTGCGAAAGCGCCGTGCCATGAGCCGAGAGCTTGAGGTAAAGCACGCCTTGCGGGTTGCCCGAGGCTTCCTGTGCCAGGGCGCCGTGGCGCTCCAGCAGGCTCACACGCCAGCCACGTGCCGCCAGGCTGGCCGCCGTGGCGCACCCGGCCAGGCCGCCGCCGATCACCAGAGCGCTGCGCTCACCGGGCACCGGCGCCGGGCGGGCGAACCACGGTTTGCTGTGGGCAGGTGGCGGCGTTTCGGCCGGCCAACCGAGGAATTCACCGCGCAGGATCTCCCACTTATGCCCGATGCCTGGCGTGCGTTTCATCTTGAACCCGGCGGCGTTGATCAACCGGCGTACCCAGCCGGTGCTGGTGAAGGTGCTGATGGTCGAGCCGGGTGCCGCCAGGCGGGCCAGTTCGGCAAACAGTTCGGCGGTCCACATGTCGGGATTTTTTGCCGGGGCGAAGCCGTCGAGAAACCACGCATCGACCTGGGCATCCAGTTGTGGCAACTGCTCCAGGGCATCGCCGATCAACAGGGTCAGCGTCACGCGGCCGTTATCCAGCACCAGCCGCTGGAAGCCTGGGTGGATGGCAATGTAGTGCGCCAGCAGTTGCTCGGCGAAGGGCGCAAGCTCTGGCCAGAGGGCGAGGGCGCGTTGCAGGTCGGCGTGGCTCAGCGGGTACTTTTCCACGCTGACAAAATGCAGGCGCGCGCCCGGCACCGCATGCTGTTCGAACAGCTGCCAGGCGCACAGAAAGTTCAAGCCGGTGCCAAACCCCGTTTCGCCGATCACCAGCCGCCCGTTCACCGGCAGGGCGGCAAAGCGCGCCTGCAGACGGTTCTGTTCGAGGAACACGTAGCGGGTTTCTTCAAGGCCCGACTGGTCGGAAAAATACACATCGTCGAACACCCGCGAGTGCGGGCGACCTTGGTCGTCCCAGTCGAGCTGGGCGTGGGTGATGGGGTTCATGGGCGGCTCATAAAATAAAAGCAGGCAAAAGCAAGGCGGCCATTCTAGCCGATCAATGGGCTTTGAATTGACCCACGGCACGTTGGCGTGGAATTTCCTCCCGCGCGTTGTTGCCCAATCCGCTAGTCTTGATCCAACTTGAAACGGAGCTGCCCATGTTCGAATCCGCCGAAATCGGTCACGCCATCGACAAAGACACCTATGAAGCCGAAGTGCCGGCCCTGCGCGAAGCGTTGCTGGAAGTGCAGTACGAGCTGCAGCAGCAGAAGCGCTTCCCGGTGATTATCTTGATCAACGGCATTGAGGGCGCCGGCAAGGGCGAGACCGTCAAGCTGCTTAACGAATGGATGGACCCGCGCCTGATCGAAGTGCGTACCTTTGACCAGCAGACCGACGAAGAACTGGCGCGCCCACCGGCCTGGCGCTACTGGCGGCAATTGCCGGCCAAAGGCCGCATGGGCATTTTTTTCGGCAATTGGTACAGCCAGATGCTGCAAAGCCGCGTGCACGGCGAGATCAAGGATGCACGCCTGGACCAGGCCATCGCCGGTGCCGAGCGCCTGGAAAAAATGCTCTGCGACGAAGGCGCGCTGATCTTCAAGTTCTGGTTTCACCTGTCCAAGAAACAGATGAAAGCACGACTCAAGGCGTTGGCCGATGACCCGCTGCACAGCTGGCGCATCAGCCCGCTGGACTGGCAGCAGTCCGAGACCTACGACAAATTTGTGCATTTTGGTGAGCGCATCCTGCGCCGCACCAGCCGCGACTACGCGCCATGGCATGTGATCGAAGGGGTCGATGCGCACTACCGCAGCCTCACCGTGGGCAAGATCCTGCTCGAGGGCCTGCAAAATGCACTGAAGTTACCCAAGGGCAAGGCCAGCGGCATGAACCCGGCGCCGTTGTTGGCCTCGGTGGATCAGAAGAGCCTGCTCGACAGCCTCGACATGACCTTGAGCCTGGACAAGGACGATTACGAAGAACAGCTGATCACCGAGCAGGCGCGTTTCTCCGGCCTGATGCGTGACAAACGCATGCGCAGGCACGCGCTGGTCACCGTGTTCGAAGGCAACGATGCGGCGGGCAAGGGCGGGGCGATCCGGCGTGTGGCGGCGGCGCTGGACCCGCGTCAGTACCACATCGTGCCGATTGCCGCGCCGAGTGAAGACGAGCGTGCCCAACCGTACCTGTGGCGGTTCTGGCAGAAGATTCCGGCGCGCGGCATGTTCACGGTGTTCGACCGCTCGTGGTACGGGCGCGTGCTGGTGGAGCGCATCGAAGGTTTCTGCACCCCGGCGGACTGGATGCGCGCCTACGGCGAGATCAATGACTTTGAAGAGCAGTTGCGCGATGCCGGTGTGATCGTGGTCAAGTTCTGGCTGGCGATTGACAAGGACACCCAGCTGGAGCGCTTCCAGGCCCGCGAGAACATCCCGTTCAAGCGCTTCAAAATTACTGAAGACGACTGGCGCAATCGCGACAAGTGGGATGACTACCGTGCCGCCGTGGGCGACATGGTCGACCGTACCAGCACTGAAATCTCGCCCTGGACGCTGGTCGAAGCCAACGACAAGCGCTGGGCGCGGGTCAAGGTGCTGCGCACCATCAACCGCGCGCTGGAAGAGGCGTTCGACAAAACCGACAAGCACGACAAGAAGAAAAAGAAAAAATAGCGTTGGCGAGCGCTGACCTGTGGCAGGCAGGCTTTTTGTGGTGAGCAGGCTTGCCCTGCGTTGGGCTGCGAAGCGGCCCCATAGTCGGTCAATGCGTTCTAAATGAAAGTACGCGGCGTCTGCATCAGGGCCGCTTCGCGCCCCAACGCAGGGCAAGCCTGCTCGCCACAGTGAGCGTGTCCGCCACACCATCCCACTTGGCAGAACCAGCCTGCTCATCGCCATGCTTTTGTATAGGCGGGGTGAATGATCATCGCGGTGGGGAGGGCGTGGATTTATCCTCGGTTGGTCTCCCAACAACGACAAGATCGAGGTAGCCCATGCGTGAAGTAGTGATCGTCGACAGCGTGCGAACCGGCCTGGCCAAATCCTTTCGTGGCAAGTTCAACCAGACCCGTCCCGACGACATGGCGGCCCATTGCGTGAATGCACTGCTGAGCCGTAATGGCATCGACCCGGCGACGGTCGAGGATTGCATCGTCGGTGCCGGTTCCAACGAAGGCGCGCAGGGCTACAACATCGGGCGCAATGTGGCAGTGCTCTCGCAATTGGGCACGGGCACGGCAGGCATGACCCTCAACCGGTTCTGCTCCTCGGGCTTGCAGGCGATCGCGATCGCGGCCAACCAGATCGCCTCGGGTTGCAGCGACATCATCGTCGCCGGTGGCGTTGAATCGATCAGCCTGACCCTCAAAAGCGTCAACACCGACAACCTGATCAACCCGCTGCTGCAAGAGCAGGTGCCGGGCATCTACTTCCCGATGGGCCAGACCGCCGAAATCGTCGCGCGGCGCTATAACGTCAGCCGCGAAGCGCAGGACCGCTACGCCCTGCAGAGCCAGCAGCGCACCGCGCAGGCCCAGGCCGACGGGTTGTTCGACGATGAAATCGTGCCGATGACGGTCACGTACAAGGTCGAGGACAAGCACACCGGCGCGGTGCAGATCCTTGAAGGCGTGGTGGATCGCGATGACTGCAACCGCCCGGACACCACGCTGGCCAGCCTGCAAGGGCTCAAACCGGTGTTTGCCGAAGACGGCTCGGTGACGGCTGGCAACTCCTCGCAGCTGTCCGATGGCGCGTCGATGACACTGGTGATGAGCCTGGAAAAAGCCCTGGCGCTGGGGCTCAAGCCCAAGGCGTTTTTCCGCGGGTTTACCGTGGCCGGTTGCGAGCCGGACGAGATGGGCATTGGCCCGGTGTTTTCGGTGCCCAAATTGCTCAAGGCCAAGGGCTTGCAGGTAGCGGATATCGACCTGTGGGAACTCAACGAGGCGTTTGCCTCGCAGTGCCTGTATGCGCGCGACCGCCTGGCGATCGACAACGCCAAATACAACGTCAATGGCGGCTCGATTTCCATCGGGCACCCGTTCGGCATGACCGGTTCGCGACAAGTCGGGCATTTGGTGCGCGAGCTGCAACGACGCAACCTGCGTTACGGCGTGGTCACCATGTGCGTGGGCGGCGGCATGGGCGCCACTGGGCTCTTCGAAGCCGTACGCTAGGTCCCACTGAAGAAACCCGGCTTAAAAATGTGGGAGCGGGCTTGCCCGCGAAAGCGGTGGATCAGTCAACACATGCAAGGCTGACCCACCGCGTTCGCGAGCAAGCCCGCTCCCACATTTGAATTGTGTCGTATCCCAATTCGTGCGCTTGCCCCTAGAATGCTGCCTCCACTTCCTCAGGCATTCGGGGCACTCATGCACATCTCTTCCGGCCGCTGGGTTTATGGCTTTGGCTTGACCCTGCTGACCGCGTTCCTGTGGGGCATCCTGCCGATCAAACTCAAACAAGTGTTGCTGGTGATGGACCCGGTCACCGTCACCTGGTTTCGCCTGGTTGTCGCCGGTAGCTGCTTGTTTATCTACTTGGCCCTCACCCAACGCCTGCCCAGCCGCAAAGTGCTCGGCCCAAAAGGCGGTTGGCTGGTAGCCATGGCGGTGTGCGGGCTGGTGGGCAATTACGTGTTGTACCTGGTAGGCCTGAAAATGCTCAGCCCCGGCACGGCCCAGTTGGTGGTGCAGATGGGGCCGATCTTTCTGATGGTCGCCAGCGTGTTTGTGTTCAAGGAGCGTTTCAGCCTGGGCCAGGGTGTTGGCCTGGTGGTGTTGATCATCGGCTTCGGGCTGTTCTTCAATCAACGCCTGGTGGAAATGCTCACGTCCCTGGGCACCTACACCGCCGGGGTGCTGACGATTCTGCTCGCCACCACCATCTGGGTGTTTTACGCCTTGGGCCAGAAGCAGTTGCTGACGGTGTGGAATTCGCTGCAGGTGATGATGGTGATCTACCTGTCGTGCGCCGCGTTGCTCACGCCGTGGGCGCATCCGCTGGAGGCGCTGCAGTTGAGCCCGCTGCAAGGCTGGCTGTTGCTGGCGTGCTGCATGAATACGCTGGTGGCTTACGGTGCGTTTGCCGAAGCGTTGGCGCATTGGGAGGCCTCGCGGGTCAGTGCGACGTTGGCGCTGACGCCCTTGGTGACGTTTGTGGCGGTGGCGTTGGCGGCGTGGCTATGGCCGGCGTTTGTGCAGGCCGAAGAGATCAACGCCTTGGGCTACGTCGGGGCGCTGGTGGTGGTGCTGGGGTCGGCGACGGTGGCGCTGGCGCCGTCGTTGCTGGCGGGGCTCAGGGCTCGGCGGCTGCGGCTGGCGTCTTGATGCCTGGCGTGGCGGCCGAGTCGTCGCCGCGGCTTTAGGGTGGTAAACCGGTTTAAATGTGGGAGCTGGCTTGCCTGCGATGGCGGTATGTCAGTTGACTGGGATATTAGTCGGCGTACCTATCCATTTCTGCGGTAACGGCTGCTATTGGTTGCGCGCTTACAGCGGCTCACTGTTGGAAGGCCCAAAAGTAAGCAAAAGGTCCTCGCTCCACCACTCGGCACCTCGCCTAGGCTCGGTGTGCTCGCACGCAGGCTTGAATCCGTGGGCCGCCGCGCTGGGCCATCCTCGGCCCAGCGTGGCTAACCCGGCGTCCTGCCGGGTTAGCCACGGATTCAAGCCTGCGTGCGGCCAGCGTGGTTAACGGGTCGCTTTGGATCAAAAGCAGATCGAAAGCGAGTCAAAAGCCCGAGGTTAGTGGCCGGCCTCGAGCATGTTTTCCGGGCGTACCCACTGGTCGAACTCTTCATCAGTCAAGAAGCCCAGCGCCAGTGCGGCTTCACGCAGCGTCAGGCCCTCGGCATACGCCTTCTTGGCGATCTGCGCCGACTTGTCGTAGCCAATGTGCGGGTTGAGCGCGGTCACCAGCATCAGGCCGCGTTCCAGGTGTTCGGCCATTTGCTCGGCATCCGGCTCAAGGCCGGCAATGCAGTGTTCCTGGAAGTTGTTGCAACCGTCGGCCAGCAGGCGGATCGATTCCAGCAGGTTGTGGATGATCACCGGCTTGTACACGTTCAACTGCAAGTGGCCCTGGCTGGCGGCAATGCCGATGGTCACGTCATTGCCCAGCACTTGGCAGGCCAGCATCGACAGCGCTTCGCATTGAGTCGGGTTGACCTTGCCCGGCATGATCGAGCTGCCCGGCTCGTTGGCTGGCAACTTGACCTCGGCCAACCCGGCGCGCGGGCCGGAACCCAGCAGGCGCAGGTCGTTGGCGATTTTCATCAGCGCCACCGCGAGGGTTTTCAGCGCGCCGTGCAAGGTTACCAGCGGCTCGTGGCCGGAGAGGGCGGCGAATTTGTTCGGGGCGGTCACAAAGGGCAGCCCCGACAAGGCGGCCAACTCGGCAGCAATCGCCTCGCCAAAGCCGTGGGGCGAGTTGAGCCCGGTGCCGACGGCGGTGCCGCCCTGGGCCAGTTCGCACACCGGGGGCAGGGCGCTGCGGATCGCGCGTTCGGCGTAGTCGAGCTGGGCGATAAACGCCGAGACTTCCTGGCCAAAAGTGATCGGCGTGGCGTCCATCATGTGCGTGCGGCCGGTCTTGACCAGCTTCATGTGCCGCGCCGACAGCTCCGCCAGCCCACCTGACAGGTTGGTGATCGCCGGCAACAGTTGCTTGTTGATCGCCTGCACCGTCGCGATGCTCATGGCGGTGGGGAAGCAGTCGTTGGAGCTTTGGGAGCGGTTGACATGATCGTTCGGGTGCACCGGGCTTTTGCCACCGCGGGGCTGGCCCGACAGCTCGTTGGCGCGGCCGGCGATCACTTCGTTGGCGTTCATGTTGCTCTGGGTGCCGCTGCCGGTCTGCCAGACCACCAGTGGGAACTGGTCGTCATGCTGACCGTCGAGCACTTCATCGGCGGCCTGTTCGATCAGGCGGGCGATATCGGCAGGCAAGTCGCCATTGCGGTCGTTGACCCGCGCCGCTGCCTTCTTGATCAGGGCCAGGGCATGCAGCACAGCCAATGGCATGCGTTGCTCGCCGATGGCGAAATTCACCAGCGAGCGTTGGGTCTGCGCGCCCCAGTAAGCGTCATCCGGGACATGCACTTCTCCCAGGCTGTCGGTTTCGATACGGCTCATCGGGCACACTCCTTCAGGTTCGTTTGCGCAGTTTAGGCCGTGATGGGCCTTGGGGGTTCCATAAAAGACTTTTCATCGCAGGCAAGCCCTGCAAATCCAGGCCGAACAAGGCCTGGGGTTGAGCCGCGAGGTTTTTTAGGCGCAGAATGGTCGCCCTTGGGGTCTTACCTCGCCTGCTAGAAAAGGAAACTCGATGACTCGTCTTCGTGCCATCTGTACCGCGGTTGCTCTGGTTTGCGCCAGCGGCCAAGTCTTTGCCGATACCGCCAGCCATAACGCCAGTGCCGAAGCCTTCCTTACCCTGGCCCACGCTGACAAGCTGGGTACCCCGGTGTACATGCAAGTGCAGCAAATGTTCGCCCAGCGTTTCGAACAGACCAAGGCGCCTGCCGCCAAGCAGTCCGTACTGGACAGCTACCAGGCCAAGGCCAACGCCGCGCTGGACCAGGCCATCGGCTGGCCGAAGCTGAAACCGGACATGGTCAAGCTTTACACCACCAACTTCAGCGAATCCGAACTCAAGGACCTGGTTGCCTTCTACCAGTCGCCACTGGGCAAGAAAGTCCTGGAAAAAATGCCGCAGCTGACCCAGCAGTCGGCACAGATGACCCAGGCCAAGCTGGAAAGCGCTGTGCCGGTAGTCAACAAGCTGTTGGAAGACATGACCAACGAGCTGACGCCAAAAGCCGCCGCACCGGCCAAGAAGAAGTAAGCAGGAATGAACATGCAACAGCGTATCGAAACGGCGCTCGCCGCCCTGAGCCCGCAACACGTGAGCGTGCTGGATGAAAGCCATATGCACAGCCGTGGGTTGCAGACCCACTTCAAGGCCGTGCTGGTCAGCCAGCAGTTCGAGGGGCTTAACCGCGTCAAGCGCCATCAGACGGTCTACGCCACGCTGGGTGACCTGATGAGCGAGTTTCATGCGTTGGCGCTGCATACCTACACGCCTGAAGAATGGGCGAAAATCGACGCAGCCCCGGCCTCGCCGACCTGCGCCGGAGGGCATTGAAGCAGCCACACGTTGTCAGCTGTCAGCGACAAGATTAGAGCCCTCGCAGCTGCCTTCTTGCTACAATCCCCAACGCGCCGCCCAGTCGGCGCGTTTTTTTTGCTTTTACTTGCAGCTTGCGGCTAAAAACTCGCAGCTGCCGTTATCCGGTTCACCCCTTACGAGGGTAGCCACCTGGAGAGAACACCCATGACTCAACCGATTGTCGTGGCGGCACTGTATAAGTTCGTCACCCTCGAAGATTACGTCGCCCTGCGCGAGCCACTGCTGCAGGCGATGGTCGACAACGGCATCAAAGGCACGTTACTGATCGCCGAAGAAGGCATCAACGGCACCGTTTCCGGCAGCCGCGAAGGCATTGATGGCCTGATGGCCTGGCTGAAGAACGACCCACGCATGGACGACATCGACCACAAAGAGTCGTACTGCGATGACCAGCCGTTCTACCGCACCAAGGTCAAGCTCAAGAAAGAGATCGTGACCCTGGGCGTCGAAGGCGTCGACCCGAATAAAAAAGTCGGCACCTACGTCGACCCCAAAGACTGGAACGCGCTGATCAGCGACCCGCAAGTACTGTTGATCGACACCCGTAACGATTACGAAGTGTCCATTGGCACCTTTGAAGGCGCGATTGACCCGAAGACCACCAGTTTTCGCGAATTTCCCGACTACATCAAAGCCAACTTCGACCCGGCCAAGCACAAGAAAGTCGCCATGTTCTGCACCGGCGGCATTCGCTGCGAAAAGGCGTCGAGCTACATGCTCAGCGAAGGCTTTGACGAGGTTTACCACCTCAAGGGCGGCATTCTGAAGTACCTCGAAGAGGTGCCGCAGGAAGAGACCAAATGGCAGGGCGACTGCTTTGTGTTCGACAACCGCGTGACTGTGCGCCACGACTTGAGCGAAGGCGACTACGATCAATGTCATGCCTGCCGTACACCGGTCAGCGTCGAAGACCGCGCGTCCGAGCACTATGTGGCTGGCATCAGCTGCCCGCATTGCTGGGATAAGCTGCCGGAGAAGACCCGTCGCAGCGCGATTGACCGGCAAAAGCAGATCGAGCTGGCCAAGGCCCGCAATATGCCGCACCCGATTGGCTTCAACTATAAGCAAACCCCTTCCGAGGCCTGACCCATGCCCGCGCGCCTGCTCTATGTGATGGACCCGATGTGTTCCTGGTGCTGGGGCTTTGCCCCGGTGGCCGAGGCGTTGGTCGAGCAGGCCCAGGCTGCGGGCGTGGAGCTGCACCTGGTGGTGGGCGGTTTGCGCACCGGCAGTGGCGCGGCGTTGGAGCCGACCACCCGGCGCTACATCCTTGAGCACTGGCAGGCGGTCACCGAGGCCACCGGTCAGCCGTTCACGCGTGAAGGCGCACTGCCCGATGGTTTTGTCTATGACACCGAGCCCGCGTGCCGCGCCATCGTCACGGCGCGCAGCCTGGCGCCGGATTGCGCGTGGAAGCTGCTGGGGCTGATCCAGCGCGCGTTTTACGTCGAGGGCCGCGATGTGACGCTGGCCAGCGTGCTGGTAGATCTGGCCGAGGAGGCGGGCATCCCGCGTATCGAGTTTGCCGGCGCGTTCGACCGCGCCGAGCAGCACGCCGCGACGGCCGCTGATTTCACCTGGGTGCAGGATCTGGGCATTGCCGGTTTCCCGACCCTGCTGGCTGAGCGGAACGGTCAGTTGGCCTTGTTGACCAACGGCTACCAGCCGCTGTCCGAGCTGTCGCCATTGCTCGCCCGCTGGTTGGAGCGAGCCACCTGTGCATGACCAGCCCGACCGTACCGACCGACTGACCTGGGCGGAGATTCGCCGCCTGGCCCTGCGCCACAAAAAATCGCTGTGGATTGCCAACGGCGTCGCTGTGCTGGCGACGTTGTGCAGCGTGCCGATTCCATTGCTGTTGCCTCTGCTGGTAGACGAAGTGTTGCTGGGCCGTGGCGATGCCGCGCTCAAGGTGATGAACAACGCGTTGCCCCTGGGCTGGCAGAAGGCGGCCGGTTATATCGGCCTGATGCTGTTGCTGACGCTGTGCCTGCGTTGCGGCGCACTGGTATTCAACGTGGTGCAGGCGCGGCTGTTTGCGCGGCTGGCGAAGGACATTGTCTACCGCATTCGCGTGCGCCTGATCGAGCGGCTCAAGCGCATTTCCCTTGGCGAATACGAAAGCCTGGGCAGCGGCACGGTTACCACGCACCTGGTCACCGACCTGGATACGCTGGACAAGTTTGTCGGCGAGACCCTCAGCCGCTTCCTGGTGGCCATGCTCACGCTGGTCGGCACTTCGGCGATTCTGGTGTGGATGCACTGGCAGTTGGCGCTGCTGATCCTGCTGTTCAATCCGTTGGTGATCTACGCCACGGTACAGCTGGGCAAACGCGTCAAACACTTGAAGAAGCTTGAAAACGACAGCACGTCGCGCTTTACCCAGGCATTGACCGAAACCCTCGACGCGATCCAGGAAGTGCGTGCGGGAAACCGCCAGGGCTTTTTCCTCGGACGCCTCGGCCAGCGCGCCCAGGAAGTGCGCGACTACGCGATCCATTCCCAATGGAAAACCGACGCCTCCAGCCGTGCCAGTGGCCTGTTGTTTCAGTTTGGCATCGACATCTTCCGCGCTGCGGCGATGCTCACGGTGCTGTTTTCCGACTTGTCCATCGGCCAGATGCTCGCGGTGTTCAGCTACCTGTGGTTCATGATCGGGCCGGTGGAGCAGTTGTTGAACCTGCAATACGCTTACTACGCGGCGGGCGGGGCGCTGACGCGGATCAACGAGCTGCTGGCGCGCGCCGACGAGCCGCAGTATGCCGGCGGCGCAGACCCGTTCACCGGGCGTGAGACCGTCGGCATCGAGGTGCGCGGCCTGAATTTCGGCTACGGCGACGAGCTGGTGCTCGATCAGTTGAACCTGGCCATTGCGCCGGGTGAGAAGGTTGCGATTGTCGGCGCCAGCGGCGGCGGCAAAAGTACCCTGGTGCAACTGCTGCTGGGGCTGTATACGCCGCAAGCCGGCAGCATTCGCTTCGGCGGGGCCACCCAGCAGGAAATCGGGCTTGCGACTATCCGCGAAAACGTCGCCGTGGTGCTGCAACACCCGGCGTTGTTCAACGACACCGTGCGCGCCAACCTGACCATGGGTCGCACCCGCAGCGATCAGGCCTGTTGGCAGGCACTGGAAATCGCCCAGCTGGATGCTACCGTCAAGGCACTGCCGCTGGGGCTGGACAGCGTAGTGGGGCGCTCCGGCGTACGGTTTTCCGGCGGTCAGCGTCAACGCCTGGCCATCGCGCGAATGGTGTTGGCCGAGCCCAAAGTGGTGATTCTGGATGAGGCCACGTCCGCCCTGGACGCCGCCACCGAATACAACCTGCACCAGGCGCTGGCGCGGTTTCTCAGTGGGCGTACTACACTGATCATCGCGCACCGGCTTTCAGCGGTGAAACAGGCTGACCGGGTACTGGTGTTTGATGGTGGGCACATCGCCGAGGATGGCGATCATCAGCAGCTGATCGCCGACGGTGGCCTGTACGCCAAGCTCTACGGGCATTTGCAGCAAGTTCGGTAACGTTGGGTTTGCAATGATTGACTCTGGCAGGTACGAGAGTCTCCCCAGGAAATAGCGGCTTTCCTGCGCCGTTCAAGGTTCAGGCGCTGAATAGACCCGACGCCCTTGAGCGGATCGAGCGAATTTAGCCAAGATTGTGCTGTCAGGAGCGTTAATCACTCGCCTGTTTTTGGTGGTGCTTGTGCAAGGGACCTCATGAAGCAAAAGCGCACTCTCGGAACGACGCTAAGTACGCCTCGGTTGTTGGGCATCGTCTGGCCGTTTATCGCGGTAGTCCTGTTCCAGGCATTGCTGGGTTGCGTCAGCCTCTACATGCTCTCGGCAGTACGCGGTTATGTGGCCGGTGAAAGCCTGTGGTCCAAGGGTCAGAAAGATGCGATCTACTACCTGACCCTTTACGCCGACAACCGCGATCCGGCCACTTACCTCAAATACCAGCAAGCCATCGCCGTGCCCCAGGGTGGGCATGAATTGCGCATTGCCCTTGACCGACCCACGCCCGACCTGACGGCCGCGCGCCTGGGTATCCTCAAGGGCGGCAACCACCCTGATGACGTTTCCAGCCTGATCTGGTTGTACCTCAACTTCCGCCATTTCAGTTATCTGGAAAAAGCCATCGAGCTGTGGACCGTGGGCGATGGTTACCTGGTGCAACTGGATGACCTGGCGCGCACGATGCATCGGGCGATCAGCGCTGACCAGGCCAGCAGCACCGACGTGAAGGCCTGGAAAACGCGCATCAACGCCATCAACGACGGCGTCACGCCGGCTGCCAAAGCCTTCAGTGATGCCCTGGGCGAGGGCTCGCGTGTCATCCTGCGCCTGCTGTTGATCACTAACCTGGCCACCGCACTGGGCCTGATCGCGTTGGCCCTGCTGCGCACCCACAAGTTGCTGACCCAGCGCCATGCCTTCGCCGACGCCTTGCAGGTGGAGAAGGAGCGAGCGCAGATCACCCTCGAGTCGATCGGCGACGGCGTGATCACCACCGACGTCGACGGCGCCATTGCCTACATGAACCCCGCGGCGGAGGCACTGACTCACTGGCGCTCATCGCAGGCCCAAGGGCTGCCCCTGGCGGCGCTGTTCAAGCTGCTGGACGAAAACGCCGAGCCGGACGGCTTTACGCTGCTGGAACACATCATCAAGGGCCGGCTCAGTGGCGGCAGCGAACATTCGAAGCTGATCCAGCGCCTGGACGGCAGTACCGTGTCGGTGACGCTGGTGGGCGCGCCGATCCGCAGTGCAGGCAAGGTCAGCGGTGCGGTGCTGGTGCTGCACGACATGACTCAGGAGCGTCAATACATTGCCAACCTCTCCTGGCAGGCGACCCACGATGCATTGACCGGCCTGGCCAACCGCCGCGAATTCGAGTATCGCCTTGAGCAAGTGCTGCACCCGGCAGGGCGCCAGCAAAGCGGGCGGCATGCGTTGATGTTCCTCGACCTTGACCAGTTCAAGCTGGTCAACGACACCTGCGGTCATGCGGCGGGCGACGAATTGCTGCGCCACATCTGCGCACTGCTGCAATCGGACCTGCGTGAGGGCGACACGCTGGCGCGGCTGGGCGGAGACGAGTTCGGCATTCTGCTGGAGAACTGCCCGGCACCTGTGGCGGAAAAGATCGCCGAAAGCCTGCGCCATACCGTGCAAAGCCTGCATTTTGTGTGGAAGGGGCGGCCCTTCATGACCACCGTCAGTATTGGTCTGGTGCACATTTCGCAAACCCCGACCACACTGGAAGCCTCGTTGCGAGCCGCCGACATGGCGTGCTACATGGCCAAGGAAAAGGGCCGCAACCGCGTGCAGGTCTACCACGCGGATGACTCGGAGTTGTCCCTGCGTTTTGGCGAGATGGCTTGGGTGCAGCGCTTGCACATGGCGTTGGAGGAGAATCGCTTTTGCCTCTACGCCCAGGAAATCTCCCCGCTTGGCCAAACCGATGGCGGCAATGGCCATATTGAAATCCTGCTGCGTCTGCACGACGAGGCCGGCCGGATCATCCTTCCCGACAGCTTTATCCCGGCCGCCGAACGTTACGGTTTAATGACTTCACTGGACCGCTGGGTGGTAGAAAACGTATTCAAGATCATCGCCCGTTGCATGCACGAGCGTGCAGGCCGACCTATGGCCATGTGTGCGATAAATCTGTCAGGGATAACTATTGGAGATGACGATTTTCTTGGGTTTTTACGTGAAAAATTCGAGGCTTACAGCATTCCGCCTGAAATGATTTGTTTTGAAATAACCGAAACCAGCGCTATAGCGAATTTGGGCAGTGCAATTCGCTTTATTAATGAACTCAAAGCCTTAGGTTGCCATTTTTCGCTCGACGATTTTTGTGCCGGAATGTCCTCATTCGCCTATCTGAAACATTTACCTGTAGACTTCCTGAAGATCGATGGAAGTTTCGTAAAGGATATGCTGGACGACCCGATTAACCGCGCTATGGTCGAAGTGATCAACCACATCGGCCATGTCATGGGTAAGCGCACAATTGCCGAGTTTGTTGAAACACCGCAAATCGAACAGGCGTTACTGGAGATAGGTGTGGATTACGCTCAGGGCTACCTGATTGAACGCCCGCAATTGTTTACCTTTGATAGCTTGCAGTGTCGACCTGTGCGGCCGCAGCCTCTGTTGTTCAAGGCGCCCGGCACATTCCGCTGAAACTTTGCTGGTCTGTACAATCACACTTAAAAAGGAGCCTTACAGTGATCGACACATTCAACAGAACCGGCCCGCTTATGGAAGCCTCGAGTTACCCCGCCTGGGCGCAGCAATTGATCCAGGACTGTAGCGAGAGCAAGCGCCGAGTTGTCGAACACGAACTGTATCAGCGCATGCGTGACAACACGCTCAGCGCCAAGACCATGCGCCATTACCTGATCGGTGGCTGGCCAGTGGTGGAACAGTTTGCCTTGTACATGGCACAAAACCTGACCAAGACCAAGTTTGCCCGTCATCCTGGGGAGGATATGGCGCGCCGGTGGTTGATGCGCAATATTCGCGTGGAGCTCAACCACGCCGACTATTGGGTGCATTGGGCCCGCGCCCACGGCGTCAGCCTCGAAGAGCTGCAAGCGCAGAACGTACCGCCTGAACTGCACGCACTGAGCCATTGGTGCTGGCATACCAGCTCGGCCGATTCGTTGATTGTCGCGATTGCCGCAACCAACTACGCGATCGAAGGTGCAACCGGGGAGTGGTCAGCGGTGGTGTGCTCGACCGGTGTGTACGCGGCAGCCTTCCCTGAGGAAGACCGCAAGCGCGCCATGAAGTGGTTGAAGATGCACGCGCAGTATGACGACGCCCACCCGTGGGAAGCGCTGGAAATCATCTGCACCCTGGCCGGGATGAACCCCAGCAAAGCCCTGCAGGTAGAGCTGCGCCAGGCGGTATGCAAGAGCTACGACTACATGTATCTGTTCTTGGAAAGCTGCATGCAGTTGGAGAACGAAAAAGCAAAGGCGCCTGCGGCCGCTCGCGAGCGTCAGGTTCGCGTCGCCAGCGAGGCATGATGTAAGCGTGATGGCGGGGTGTTTACCCCGCCATTGCCAAGCGGTTGCGGCCTTCGCGCTTGGCCACGTACAAAGCGTTGTCGGCACGGCGCAACAGGCTTTCGGCAGACTCTGCGGCCAACAGCGTCGAGCACCCCAGGCTCACGGTCAGCTCCACCCGCGTGGTATCTGCCCAATAGTCCTGAGCTTGTGCTGCCTTGCGCAGGCGCTCGCCGACCATACCTGCCGCGTCCCGGCCGGTGTTGGAGAGCAGGATCAAAAACTCTTCCCCGCCAAATCGAAACACCATGTCGACATTGCGCAGCTGGCTTTTGATCGCCCCGGCCACAGCGCGCAGTACGGTGTCGCCGGTTGCGTGGCCGTGAGTGTCGTTGATCTTCTTGAAGTGATCGATATCCAGCATCAGTAGAGACAACGGGTTCATGTGCCGCCGGGCCATGTCGATCTCGCGTTGCAGGGTCTGGTCCATGGCGACGCGATTACCGGTTTCGGTCAACGGGTCACGCAGAGCGCTGCGAGTGGCGGCGCGGTAGAGCAGGGCGTTGCGCATCGGATAAAGCAACGTCGCCAGCAGCGCTTCAAGCTGGACCAGTTCGTCTTCCAGCAGGCGTTGATTGCGTCGAAATATCAGCTCGCCCAAGTGCTCACCTTCATGGCTCAAGGCATAGCTCACCGAGTGGTGGCCGCGATGGCCAAATTCCAGGCGCAGGTCGCTGGCTTCGTGGCGATACTGCAACGCATCCAAAGGCACCAGGCGCTGAATCTCGCGAAAGAACAGCCCAAGGATCCGCTGGGGCTCCAGGCTGACTTGCAATTGTTGGCTCAATTGCTGACGAAGTTGGGCGAACGACGCTGGTCGACGGGGTGGCAGGAGAGACGGCTGACCAAAGCCCAGGCGTTGCAATTTGGCACTGTCGAAGTCAATTGCGTGAGTCTGGGTCGGTGTTTTCATAAGCTATCTGCCTCTAAGCACTTAACTGTCTTACAGGCTGCGTGAGAGTGGCGAGTGCCAAGCGTCTTACTGTTCCTTCAGTTCCGTAAAACATTGGTAACAGTTTAAACCGCTTTACCAGGGGTTATAACCCCTGGGTACTGCCGCACGTCTTGTCATCGCTTAACCTGCTTGAAAGGGATTAGAGCGAGATTCATGCCATTTCGTTTAACTTAATAAAACTCCTTATAAATCAACGACCATTTTACAGAGTAAAAACAGTCGTTGGGTACTGACGTCAGTTATTTGGCTGATTGAACCAGCGTAGTGCTGTCAATCTGATCAATCGACGTCACGCCGGTCAGTGTCATGGCCACGCGCATCTCCTTGGCGAAGATGTCCAGCAGGTTTTCAACGCCGTGCTGGCCATCGGCAGCCAGCGCATAGGCCGTCGCGCGTCCCAGCAGGCAGGCCTTGGCACCCAGTGCGAGCATGCGCACCACATCCAGCCCGGAACGGATGCCCGAGTCGACAAGTACCGTCAGGTCATCGCCAACCCCATCGGCAATCGGCGGCAAGGCTCTGGCGGTAGAGAGCACGCCATCAAGCTGACGGCCGCCGTGGTTGGAGACCACGATACCGTCGGCGCCGAAACTCACCGCATCCTTGGCGTCCTGTGGGTCGAGAATGCCTTTGATGATCATCGGGCCTTTCCAGAATTCACGGATCCACTCCAGGTCTTTCCAGCTGATCGACGGGTCGAAGTTGTTGGCCAGCCAGCCGATGTAATCTTCCAGATGAGTCGGCTTGCCGAGGTATTTTGAGATGTTGCCCAGATCGTGGGGGCGGCCCATCAGGCCTACGTCGAAGGCCCATTGCGGTTTGGTGACCGCCTGCAGCATGCGTCGCGACGCCGCGAACGGCCCGGACATGCCGGAGTGGGCATCGCGGTAACGCGCGCCAGGCGTCGGCATGTCCACGGTGAATACCAGTGTGGTGACCCCGGCAGCCTGCGCGCGCTCCAGCGCATTGCGCATAAATCCACGGTCCTTGAGCACATAGAGCTGGAACCAGATCGACTGCGGGCTCTGCGATGCCACTTCTTCAATCGAGCACACCGACACCGTCGACAAGCAAAACGGAATGCCCTGGTTCGCCGCTGCCTTTGCCGCTTGCACCTCACCACGCCGCGCGTACATGCCGGTAAGCCCCACCGGGCTCAGAATCACGGGCATGGCCAGTTCCTGGCCGAACAGGTGGGTCTTGAGGCTCAGGTTGTCGACGTTGCGCAGGATACGCTGGCGCAGGCTGATCTCGGCCAGGTCCGAACTGTTGGCGCGCATCGTGTGCTCGGCGTAGGCGCCGCCGTCGATGTAGTCGAACAGAAAGCGCGGCAGCTTGCGCTTGGCGGCGGCGCGGTAATCGGAAGCGGACGAGATGATCATCAACAGTGTCTCCACAAGGCAAGGTGGGTTCAGCATAAGGAAATATCTGGCATGATAAAAACAACTTTTATCGCTAGTAGCCAGTCGCTAAAGGAATACCGATGAACCTCAGAACGCTGCGCGCCTTTGTCGAAGTGGTGCGCCAGGGCGGTTTCTCCCAGGCGGCCCAAGTGGTGTCCCTGACACAGTCCACCGTGAGCAAGGCGGTCAAGACGCTGGAGGATGAATTGGGTACGCCGTTGCTCAATCGCCTGGGCCACAGGAACGAACTGACCGCCGCTGGCGAAATTGCCTACCGCCGCGCGCTGGTGTTGCTCGCTGAACGCAACGATTTGGTGGCCGAGATCAACGACCTGCGCGGGCTCAAGCGCGGCGTATTGCGCATTGGCTTGCCGCCCGTGGGCTGCGGCGTGTTGTTTGCCGCGATGTTCGCCGCTTACCGCAGGCTGTACCCGGATATCGATATCGAGCTTACCGAGTATGGCAGCAAGAAATTGCGTGAATGCCTGGAAGCCGGGGAGGTCGATCTGGCGGCGCTGCTGTTGCCCATGGATGAAGATTTCGACTATCAGTCAGTGCGCAACGAACCCTTGATGGCCGTGCTGCCCATGAGCCATCCACTCGCCCAACGCACACGTATTGATTTCAACGACTTGGCGGATTCGCCGTTTATCCTGTTCGAAGCGGGTTTTGCCCTGAATGCCAAGATTCTTGCCGCCTGTGAACGCAAAGGCGTGACGCCGAGGGTGACGGCCCGCAGCGGCCAGATCGACTTTATCGTCGACTTGGTGGCGGCGGGGCTAGGCGTCGCTTTTCTGCCGCGCATGCTTGCGCACAAGCATCAACAACCCGGCATCGCCTTGATTGCTTTGGACGAGGCGCACACTGATTGGCACATCGCCCTGGCGTGGCGCGCCAGTGCGCACCTGCCGCCCGCCGCCCGCGCCTGGCTGGACCTGGCCAAGGAAATGGCCAGCCCGGTATAGACGTTCACAGCGGTTGGCCGAAGTAATTCTGGAAAATATGCCTCAGTGCTTGACTTCTTCTTTTTAATCAGTAACATACGGCGCATTCCGCGATAGCTCAGTTGGTAGAGCAAATGACTGTTAATCATTGGGTCCCTGGTTCGAGTCCAGGTCGTGGAGCCAGATAGAGAAAAGCCTGCAGAGATGCAGGCTTTTTTTTGCCTTGGATTTGACTGATGGCAGCCACCCCAACCCCTATACAACGCCCACCCCAAAGCCATAAGATGAGAAGCATTATCATTTAATGCGGATCTGACATGCACGACGACAGCATCGCCTCGCCGGTCGCCAAGCTGTATACGAATCACCATGGCTGGCTTCGGGGTTGGTTGCATCGGCGGCTGGGGCACAGTGCCGATGCCGAAGACCTGGCACACGACACGTTTATCCGCGTGTTGCGCTCCAAGGAGGATGTGCGCGAGTTGCGCCAACCCATGGCGTTTTTGGCCACCATCGCCAATGGCTTGCTGATCAATCGCTGGCGTCGCCAAGCGATCGAGCGGGCGTACTTGGAAGCACTGGCGGCGCGGCCGCTGGCTGAGGAGCCTTCGCCGGAGGAGCGCCACCTGATGATCGAGACCTTGTTGCAGTTGGATTCGCTGCTGGTCGGGTTGTCGGCGCGGGTTCGGCAGATTTTCTTTTTGTCCCAGCTCGATGGCCTGACCTATCCGCAAATCGCTGCGCAGTTGAGCCTGACGGTGGCCCAGGTGCAGCGGGCCATGGGCAAAGCATTCAGTGTGTGCTACGCGAGTCGCTTTGAATGAGGGGCGCTGCAGTTGACCCGCGCGTGCGCGACCGTGCAATCGATTGGCTGGTGCGGATCCAGTCCGGGTTGATGAGCGCCGGTGATCATCAAGCGCTGCGGCAGTGGCGTGAGGCGAGTGCCGAGCATGAGCATGCGTGGCAGCGGGTAAGCAGCTTGCCGTTGATGCTTCAGCCGGGCGCCGATCTATTAGCCGATGCCACGGCGCGCCGGGCGTTGCAGGCGGCCGGGGCTGACCCGCAACGTCGTCGCCAGGTGCTCAAGTGTTTGCTGGCGTTGGGGCTGCTGGGTGGGATCTCCTGGCAAACGGCGGATTCCACCTTGGTGCGTTCGGCATTGGCGAGCTATCGCACGCGTGTGGGGGAGCGGCGGCACTGGGCCCTGGCGGATGGCTATTCGCTGTGGCTAAACACCGCCAGTGCGGTAAACCTGGACTTGGGCGCAGGGCAACGCAGCGTGGAGCTGGTCGAGGGCGAACTGGCCCTGGATACCCCGGCCGGGTCTGCGTCGCTGGAACTGCTGACCCCCAACGCGGTGCTCTACAGCCATGGCGCCCACCTGCTGGTGCGTCATGATCGCCAAGGCACCCGGGTGACGGTGTTGCGCGGGCTGGCGCAAGTGAGCACGCGGCATCAGCCGACGCCGGTGCCGTTGCAGGCAGGCTGGCAGATGCAGGTGGACGAGCGTGGGGCAGGGCGCCCGAGCCCCGTCGATCGGGTGCTGGCCCAGGCCTGGATGCGCGGCTTCCTGCCTGCCGAGCGCATGCGCCTGGACCACCTGTTGGCTGAGCTGTCGCGCTATCGCCCAGGCTTACTGCGTTGCAGCGAGGCGGTGGCCGCCCTGCGCATCACTGGCAGTTTCCAGCTGGACGATACCGATGCTGCGCTCGCGTTGGTCGCCAACACGTTGCCGGTGCGTATCGAGCGAAGAACGCGTTACTGGGTGACGGTGGTGCCTGCGTGAAGTTTTTTTTTCGCGGCGCGATAGTTTTTTCGATCTGGCTTGGCCTTTAGGTATTACCCACCGGCACAGGTGGGTTTCAACCCCTAGGAGCCTTGCATGATTTCCCCCGCTCGTGTCTTGCGTACCCATACATTCAGCTTGCTGTTTTTGAGTTTACAGCCGCTCTACGGTGAGCTGGTTTTTGCCGCCGGCGAACGCCCTTACCGAATTAGCGCCGGCCCGCTGGATCAAGTGCTGTCGCGCTTTGGTGCCGAGGCGGGCATCAGCATGGCGGGCAGTGCGCTGCTTACGGCCGACAAGACCAGCCACGGGCTGCAGGGGGAGTACAACATTGAGTCGGGCCTGACCCAACTGCTCTCAGGCACTGGCCTGGGCTATCAGCGCCAGGCCGACGGCGGCTATGTCTTGCGTGCGCATCAAGGTGCAGTCCTGCTGCCGACGCAAAAGGTCACGGGCGAAAATCTCGACGAGGAAGACGTCTACCGCGCGCCGCGCTCATCGGTGTACATCTCCGGCGAAGACATGCAGCGCTTTGGCGTGGTCTCTGTGGGCGACGTGCTCAAGGGCCAGCCGGGCGTGCAGGTCGGCGACAGCCGCAATGGTGGCGGGCTGGATGTGAATATCCGCGGCATCCAGGGCCAGAGCCGGGTGGCGGTCACGGTGGACGGGTCGCAGCAGGCACTGGATGTCTATCGTGGTTATGCCGGTACCCAGCAGCGCAGTTACATCGACCCGGACATGATCAGCGACATCACGGTCGACAAGGGCCCCAGCCTGACCTCCAGTGCCATCGGCGGCACGGTGAAAATGCGCACCCTCACGGTCGACGACATCCTCAAGGACGGCCAGACCATCGGCCTGCGCCTCAAGGGCGACCTGTGGAACAACGGCGTCGCTCCAGCCTCCCGAGACCCGCATTCCAAGACCGAAGACCTGTACTCGGAACCGCACCAGAGTCGCGGTGGGCTGCTCGGCTCAGAGGCGCAGGCCGGCAGCGCGGCATTTGCCTATACCCATGACTTTTTCGACGTCGTGGCGGCCTATGCCAAGCGCAACCAGGGCAATTATTTCGCCGGCAAAAAGGGCCAGGACCGCTACCGCACCTACGACCGTTGGGGCGATGAAGAAACCAGCGTGGCAACCACCTACAACGCTGGCGAAGAAGTGCTGAACTCCTCGTCGAGGACCGAATCCTTGCTGCTCAAGACCACCCTGCGTCCGGCGGACGGCCATACTTTCGACCTGGGTTACCGCCGCTATGACGGGCGCATCGGCGAGATCATGCCTTCGGATATCTTCCGCTTCGGCACCGGCGGCATCTATCAGTACCCCTTGGGCCACACCAAAATCGACACCTACACCGCGCGTTACAACTACTTGCCTGCGGGTAACCCGTTGGTGGACCTGACTGCCGACCTGTGGCTCACCGATGCGCAAACCAGCCAGCTCACCTCGGTACGCGCGCCGGCGTCCCAGGCGTATCGCTCGGACCGCGCCTGGAGTCGTCAGGCTAACCAGCGTATTGGCGGCGGCCTGGCCAACACCTCGAACTGGGCGACCGACTACGGCGACTTGAAACTGGACCTGGGCGGCTCGTTCCAGCTCGAAGAGCTGCGCCCGCAAAAAGGCGTGGTCACCAACCAGGACGATATCAACGCCAACCGCATGCTGCGCGAAGGCTCGCGGCAAGAGTTCAGCTTCAATGGCAAGCTGGAGTACAAACCGGTGGACCGCCTCACGTTATGGGGCGGCGGGCGTTACACCCACTATCGCAGCAAAGACCACATCGCCAATGCCACGGCGCGCGAGGAGGAGCGTAACTTGCGCTACCTGCGGGTCTACAACGGTGGCGGCTCCGGCAACATGATGTGGTTCCCGGACCAGAACGGCCAGTACACCGACGCCACCGATCCGCGGCTGACCAATGGGATTGTCTTCCAGAACACCAACTACCCCTTTGAGGGCGTTCGCTACAACGATTTTGGCGCGGTCGATTCGACGGTCTATCCGTCCCAGGTCGGCAGCGTGGTTACCGGCTATGAGTATTCGGGCAAGGCGAGCAACAGCGGAGGCGCTTTCGCTCCGGCCGTGGGCATCAATATCGAAGTGCTGCCGGACACCTTCGTCTACGCCTCCTACACCCGGGGTTTTCGTATGCCTTCGCTGTTCGAAACCAGCCAGGGCGTGTTGCAGACCATGCCCGGCAAGGGCCTGAAGCCTGAGCGTTCAAGTAACTGGGAGGTCGGCGCGAGCACGCTGCAAAAGGGGTTGTTGTTCGATGACGACTCGGCGGCGATCAAGCTGGCCTATTTCAACAACACCATCAAACACTACATCACCCGCTACTACGACCCAAGCCCGGGCTTGTGGGGCTTGATGCGCTTCAGCAACACCGACAGCTACAAGACCAGCGGCCTGGAATTGCAAACCCGCTACGATGCCGGGCGTGTATTTGCCGACCTGTCGTCCACCTACTACCTGAAGACCGAAACCTGCGATGCGGCGTTCGCGGCCACACTGCGCGCTACCAGTGACAGCTACCAGAAAACCAGTAATACGCCGAACTGCACGCCGGGCAGCTTCATGGGTTCTTACACCAACACCCAGAACCCGCCACGGTTCGCAGGCAACCTCACCACAGGCCTGCGCTTCTTCGACCAGAGCCTTACGCTCGGTACGCGCATCACCTACACCTCAGGCCCCACCGTCACCGCCGACAAACCCTGGCAGACCGGCGCCACCACGCCGCAATTGAATTACCGCGAAGTGGCCTTGGTCGATCTGTTCCTTAACTACAAGTTGCAGGAAGACGCCAGCCTCAACGTGTCGCTGCAAAACCTGACCGATCGCTACTACCTGGATCCACTGGCGCAGAGTTTCATGCCGGCGCCGGGGCGTACGCTGCGGGTGGGAGTGCAGGCGAAGTTCTAGAGGCAACGGTTGTGATCCTCGCGCGGCGGTGCAACAGCCCATCACGCGAGGTTCGGCAAGGCGGGGTTACAACGTCTGCACGATAATCTGGCTTTTCAGGTCGTTGACCATGCCTTCAATCGCCGGCTTCATGGCGACAAACTCCTGTGGGCTGCACAGCGCGTCGGGGTGGCTGAACGCATAGCTGCGGGTGATGAGTACGCTGTTGCCTTCCTTGACGTAAGTGGTCTGGTAGTTGAATCCACCGGTGTTGAGCGTTACAGCCTTGGGCACCGCGAGGATATTCAATTGTTTGGGGAAGTCGAAGCGCGCTTTTTCTTCAATCGTGCCAGAGGTACAGATGAAGGCCTGCGTGCGGTCTTGTTCCGCCATGAGGCTGAACACGTTCTGGCCGATGCCGCCCGCGAGGCTGCTGAGCGTCGGTACGCCCGTGGGGCCGGGCAGGTTGACCAGGTTCTCGGTACGCCCTTTGACCGTGGACGTGAAGGTGGCGGCATTGCCTTCCAAGGGGTCGGTTTCAATCTTGCCGCTGCCGCTTTGCCCGTACATGCTGAGGACTTTCTGGGTCAGTTGATCACGGTCGGCAGGCATGATGGATTTGAACAGGAAACGATTGAGTTCCGTGGCCCAGCCTTCCACCGTGGTGCCGTTGGTGAAGTCCGCCGCGCCGCTCGGGTCGATCTTGAAGTGCAGCGTGCCGTCCACCTTGCCCAATTGGTGTGAAGGTGTACGCGCCAGTTCGCCGCTCTGGGTCAGTAACACGGGTTTACCCAGTTCCGGAATCATCAAGTAGCCGGCGGCGATGGGGGTTGCGGTGGAGTCCAGATAAAGGTCGAGGGTCGGGACGTAAGTGATCGCATGGTTAAGCAAACCCAGGGTCGGCACCTTCGGCAGTACGTAGGCGTCGCCGAGGTTGATCAGCGCGGGCGAGCTTTCGATGGCCACCGCCTTGAGCAGCGCTTCGAGCAAGGCAACATGGTCCTTGCAGTCGCCATAACGGTTATCCAGCACCGCCTGCGCCGCGTGCGGCACCACGCCGCCATTGCCGACGTAAACCGCGACGTAGCGAATGTTCTTGCGCACCCAGTCACTCAGCACCAGTGCTTTGCTGCGTGGGGAGTCCAGGTTGGCGGTGAGTTCCCTGGCCAGTTGGGTAATGGCGGGCGTCACCTCAACCTGCGCCCTGACGGCATATGCCTGGGCAAGCTGTTTGTAATCGGTGAAGGTCGACACGGCGAGGCGTTGCCCGTAATCGGTGTAGGCGACGGAGCCGACTTCAACGCGGTTTTTCTCCGTGGGTTGCAGGTCCCAGCGATAGATTTTTCGCCCGTTGGCGGTGGTGGGCTCGGCGGCTTTGAAACCCCTTACGTCAGCGAACAAGGGCATGTCGGCTGGCATGTCGTAGGTGAAGTGGATCTGTTGGTTCTCGTAGAAGTCCGGCGCGTAGAGGTCTTCAAACTGTCCGGGGAACATCGCGGTGGTGCGATGGCGCTGGTAGCGCAAGACCATGCGGTCACCGACGGCTACGTCAGGGAAGATCACCACTTTGACGCGTGAGTCCTGGAACATCGGCGCTTCGGCTGAGGCCTGCTCCTGCTGTTCCTTGATCTGGTCGGCAGCCACCGGCACTTTGCGTCCGTCGGCTTTCTGGGTGTAGGCCTCCACGATGTCCACGGTTTCCAGCGAGCGGTTGAAGCTCACCGAGCGTTGCGCGTTGGGCTTGATCGCGCGTTCCTCATTGATGCGCGAGACCAGCTCGAAGTCGAGCACAAAACTGCCGTCGGCATTGACCACGTAGGCCTGGCTATTTTTTTCGACGGTCAGGGAACGGTCGGTGTAATCGGCATTTGCCTGTGCGCTGAACAGCCCGCAGACGACCACCACCGCTGCACCGAACAGGCGCGCCGGGAAGAGCGTAACGCTTTGCATAAAGATCCTTCTAAACGATGACGCGCGCCGTCTGGGCGAGGGCGCGCGTTCCTTGGGTAAACCGCCAAATGCGAAGCGTTACTATATAGAGGTGGCAGTGAGCCTGGCTATTTTTGTTGCTTAGCGTCGTGTGGGAAGCGTCTGGGTATCGCTCGACAGCCGTGAAGACCTGATGGGCGAAGAGATTTATTGGCGAACGATGGGACTGGTCGGCCTGGGGGAAATCGGTCGGCGTGTGGCGCGGATTGCCCAAGGTTTTGGCCTGGATGTTTTGGCCTACGACCCGCATCTGCGCAACCAACAGATTCTCGCTCACGGCGCCACACCCGTGATTGCCGGAACTGCTGAGGCGCAGTGATTTCGTGTCATTGCACTGCCCGTTGGACGCCAGCACTCGGCACCTGATGGGCGCGCATCAGTTCGCGGCAATGAGGCCCGGCGCGGTGTTCTTGTCCACCGCCCGCGGCAGCATTCATGATGAAGCGGCGTTGTACGAAGCCTTGCAAAAAGGCCACCTCAGCGGCGCCGGGCTCGACGTGTGGGCGTGCGAGCCGCCTGCGCAGAACGCGCCGCTGATGAGCTTGCCCAATGTGGTTGCGACCTTTCACACGGCGGGCGTCACCCACGGAGGGCGGCGCAATGTGGCACGCTCTTCGGCGGCGCAAATTGCCGCGATCCTGCGCGGCGAACGGCCGCCGCACTTGCTCAATCCTGAAGCCTGGGAGGTGGTCTGCGAGCGCGTGCGCCTCAGCCGTTGAGCCAGGCGTTAATGCTTGCTCGGGGAACAGAGGCGCGTGAACAGTCTTTGAGGATTTGCACCCGCGTGTTGGCGGCACGTGCGTGGCGATGGCAAAGTCGGGCAGACACGAATCACAGCGTCGTAGCCTTCCTAACCCGCGTGGCGCCTTCAAAAACCTCGCGCTGCGCGTGCGTGATGCGACCTATCGGTCTTCTTTCAGCCGCGATGCGGACGAGGTGCGGGTGCTGATCACCTACACGCAGCAGGTGTGGTAGCTGTATTTATGTGGCGCAGCCTGATAAACAGCTCGGTAACCGTTCTAGCTGGTACCGGGTGTCATTGATCATGAAACGCCATTTCGAAGATGTGCAGCTGGGCAGCATCGAGCTGTTTTGCCTGGCCGCCGAAGCCAATAGCTTCACCGCTGCCGCACAGATTGCCGGGGTCACCCCGGCCGCTGTGAGCCGCAGCATTTCGCGTCTGGAAGAACGCCTGGGTACGCAGTTGTTTGTGCGCACCACGCGCAGCATTCGCCTGACCGACAGCGGCCGTACATTCTTCGAGCAATGCCGCCAGGCGCTGACGCAATTGGTGGAGGCGCAGCAGGAAGTCATGGGCGCGCAGTCGGTGCCGTCCGGCCAGTTGCGCATCAGCGTGCCGACCACTTACGCCCATCATCGGCTGTTGCCGTTGCTGCCCGCGTTTCGCGCGCTGTACCCGCAAGTGACCGTGGACATCCATATCAGCAACCGCAATATCGACTTCGTTGCCGAAGGCTATGACCTGGCGATTCGCGTGCGCGCCCAGCCGGACTCATCACTGATCGCCCGGCTGCTGGAAGACGCTGAATTGGTGGTGGTGGCAGCGCCGGCCTACCTGCAGCGCGCCGGCACGCCGCAGACGTTGGAGGATCTGCCGTCGCACGAGTGCATTCAGTTTGAATTGCCCAGCAATGGCCGACGCATTCCCTGGTTGTTCCAGGTGCAAGGCCAGGAACAGGCGTTTGCCGGGGAGGCGGGTTACAGCGTTTCTCATGACGTGCTGGGCGGCGTGACCTTGGCCAAACATGGCGCGGGGCTGTTTCAGACCTACAAGTTCATCGTCGAACACGAACTGGCTGACGGCACGCTCGTGGAGGTGTTGAAGCCGTTTGGCGGGCGCACGCGACCGTTTACGTTGCTGTACCCCCACGGGCGCTATGTGCCGCATCGGGTGCGGGCGTTTGTGGATTTTTTGCTGGCGTATCGGGACGTGTGGGCGGCGCCGTAGACGCGGCGATGTCCCATGTCAGCAGGAGTTGGCTGATCGCTGCATTGAGGGTTTCAAACGACGCATTGTCACGCGCCAGAATGGAAACACCCTGCAGAAAGCTGTCATACACCGTCGCCATTGCCGTCACATTGATTGTGTCCGGCAACTGCCCGGCACTCACCCCTCGCGCCACGCACGCCACAATCCCTGCCCGGGTCCGTGCGCGTGAGTGGGTCAATGCGTCGGTGACCCGCGCATTTTCCGGGCTCGGCGCACTCATCACCCCCAGCGTGACCATGCAGCCCTTGGGGTGGGCGTTGTCACACTGCATGCGCGCCGATTGGCGCAGCGCCGTTTCGAGGGCTTGGCGCGGCGGCAGGGTTTCGTCCCACAGGCATTCAGTGACCTGGGCGTAGGTCGTCAGGTAGCGCTGCACGCACTCATCGAACAGCGCCTCTTTGGAGCCGAACGCCGCATAAAAACTCGGCGCGGAGATGCCGCCACCCAGGCCGGCCTTGAGCTGGGCGAGGGAGGTGGCGTCGTAGCCGTGCTGCCAGAACAGATGCATGGCCTGTTCCACGGCCTGGTCACGGTCGAAGTTACGCGGGCGCCCCATTTGTGCCATTTCGTTTCTCCTGTGCAGATCGATATAAATACTAGTCGATACATAAGTCATTGACAACGCGCTCACGCTGCACGCAACATCTGTATCGATCAGTATTTAAATCGCCTCAGCTTTAAGGAGTTGCCTGTGACACCCTCACTCAGCGTATCCGCCTCGTCCGAACGCCTGCCCATCGGCGCATTGCTCGCGCTGGCCATGACCGGCTTCATCTGCATCGTTACCGAAACCCTGCCCGCCGGCCTGCTGCCGTTGATCAGCGAGGGCCTGGCGATTTCGCCGTCGCTGGCCGGGCAGATGGTCACCGCCTACGCGCTGGGTTCGGTGCTGGCGGTGATCCCCATGACCATTGCCACCCGCGGCTGGCGCCGGCGCAATGTGCTGTTGCTGACCATCGTCGGGTTTCTGCTGTTCAATTCCATCACTGCGCTGTCGTCGCACTATGGCGTGACCCTGGTGGCGCGCTTCTTCGCCGGCGTGGCGGCAGGGTTGGCCTGGAGCCTGCTGGCCGGTTACGCCCGCCGCATGGTCGCGCCGCATCAACAGGGCAGGGCGCTGGCCTTGGCGATGGTCGGCACGCCGATTGCGCTGTCGTTGGGCGTACCGCTGGGCACGTGGCTGGGCGGGCTGGTGGGCTGGCGTACCACGTTCGGCCTCATGTCGGCGCTGACGCTGATGTTGATTGTGTGGGTGCTGGTAAAAGTCCCGGACTATCCGCCCCAGGCCGCGCACCAGCGTGTGTCGCTGGCCAAGGTGCTGACCACGCCCGGTGTGCGGCCCGTGCTGGCGGTGGTGATCAGTTGGATGCTGGCGCACAACATTCTGTACACCTATATCGCCCCGTTCGTGGCGCCCGCCGGCTTGGGCGACCGCGTGGATGTGGTGCTGCTGGTGTTCGGAAGTGCTGCATTGGCGGGGATCTGGCTGACGGCCAAGTTGGTCGAGCCGCTGTTGCGCCGTACCGTGCTGGTCAGCCTGGCGACGTTTGCGGCCGTGAGCGTGGTGTTCGGTTTTGTGGGCAATATGCCGCAGGTGATTTACCTCGGCGTGGCGGTGTGGGGTTTGAGTTTTGGCGGCGCGGCGACCTTGCTGCAAACAGCCCTCGCGGACGCGGCGGGTGACGGCGCAGACGTGGCGCTGTCGCTGAACGTGGTGGCATGGAACAGCGCGATTGCCGGCAGTGGCGTGGTGGGCGGCGTACTGCTCGATACCTGGGGCGTTGCCTCATTTCCCTGGGCAATGGCGCTGTTGGTTACGCTGTCGTTTGCGATTGCCTGGCGCGCACGCACCCATGCGTTCAAGCCTGGCGCACGCGGGGCGGGCAAGCCCGCCGTAGCGGGGCATTGACGTGGTTGCTGAGTGACGCTCATTAATCCTGCTGAGTAACGGGGTAAACTCCGGCCAGTCGTCACTACCGCCCAGGACCTCGCCATGCAGATCAGCCGCGCCAACCTTGCCGACTTCGTGCTCTTCCTGGCCATTGCCCGGCACCAGAGCTTCAGCCGTGCGGGCCTGGAGGTGGGCATCAGTGCGTCGGCGCTGAGCCATGCCATCAAAGGTCTGGAAACCCGCCTCGGCGTGCGCCTGTTGAACCGCACCACCCGCAGCGTCACGTTGACCGCTGCGGGCGAGGAGTTGCACAGCGTCATCAGTCAGCCCATGGATGACATCAGCCAGGCGGTCGAAGCGCTCAATCGTTTTCGTGACGAGCCCACCGGGCGCATCCGCCTGAACCTGCTCAGCGATGCCGCCGACCTGCTGCTGGGCCCGGTGTTGCCATTGTTCAACGCGCGCTATCCGGACATCCAGATCGACCTGACCGTGACCAACCAGCTCGTCGACGTCATTGGCGCAGGGCATGATGCGGGCATCCGCTACGGCGGGACGGTGCCGGAAGACATGATCGCTCAGCGGTTGTCCGCGGATATCCGTTGGGTGGTGGCCGGTTCGGCGAGTTATCTGCAGCAGTTTGGCGTGCCTCGCCATCCCCATGACTTGCTCGACCATCGCTGCCTGCGCATCCGTCTGGGCAACGGTTGCCTGTACGACTGGGAGTTCGAAAAAGGCGGCGAGCACCTGGCGATTGCAGTGCCAGGCGCCATCACCCTGGATGAAACGCGCGTCGGCCTGTCGCTGATGCGCCAGGGCGCTGGCCTGATGTATGCGCCGGAACCGGCCATGGCCCCTTTGGTGGCGCGCGGGGAGGCGGTGCGCGTGCTCGACGATTGGGCCAGCATGGGCCCCGGGTTTCATATGTATTACGCCAGCCATCGGCAATTGCCGATGGGGCTGAGGCTTTTGATCGACCTGATCCGGGAAGTGCAGCCGCTCGGTGATTGCTGAGCAGCGCTCATCAGTACATCCCGATTTCACCCGGTATTCATCCTCTGCTGCGTCACTTAGCGTGACGCTACGTTTGAGCGAGGAGATACCCATGAGTTTTTCATTCCAGCATCAGGTTGCGCTGGTCACCGGCGCGGCGTCCGGCATTGGTCTGGCGACCGCCAACGCATTCGCGCACGCCGGTGCAGCCGTGGCGATTGTCGACGTCAACGCGCAGGCTGCACGCGCGGCCGCCGAGGCGTTGGTGGCCGCCGGTTATCAAGCGATTGGTCTTGGCTGCGACGTCTGCGACATTGACCAGGTACAGGCCATGGTCAAGGAAACCGTCGCGACGTTTGGCCGACTTGATGCGGCATTCAATAACGCCGGCATCCAGAACGTACTGGCAGAAACCGCCGATGCGAGCGTTGAGGATTACGACCGGGTCATGTCGGTCAACCTGCGCGGCGTCTGGAGCTGCATGAAGTTCGAGCTTGAGCACATGCGTCGCCAGGGCGGCGGCACCATCGTCAACTGTTCCTCTCTGGGCGGTCTGGTCGGCGGGGCGCAGCGCGCCAATTACCACGCGGCCAAGCATGGCGTGATCGGGCTGACCAAAAGCGCGGCGCTTGAATACGCCACCCGAAACATCCGCATCAACGCGGTATGCCCCGGATTGATCTGGACGCCAATGGCTGACCAGATGGTTGCCGCCGGCCAGGGCGACGCGCTGGCGGGCATGGTCAAAAGCATACCGATGGGGCGTCACGGTCGACCGGAAGAAATCGCCGACGCCGTGCTCTGGCTCAGCAGCTCGACCTCCAGCTATGTCACAGGCCAGTCCATTTCGGTGGACGGGGGTTTTGTCATGCGCTAGCACCGGCGTCACGCCACGCAAGCCGCGCCCGACATTTACCCACAAGGAGTACCGAGCCGATGCCGCCATCAGCCTCTTCCAAAACAGCTGCGCTCATGCTCATCGGGCTCGGCCTCATGCTCGCGCTGGCAGGTGCGTGCCTGTTGGGCGGTGGCGGCTATCTGATCGCCCTCGGGGGTTCCTGGTACTTCGCGCTCGCGGGCCTTGGCCTGTCTGCCAGCGGGGTGTTGTTGATGCGCCGCCGCCTGCAAGGTGTGGTGATTTACCTGGGCGTATCAGCCGCCACCGTCGCGTGGTCATTGTGGGAGGTCGGCCTGGATTTCTGGCCGCTGTTTTCCCGCTTGATGGCGTTTGGGGTGCTGGCGGTGCCGGTGCTGCGTGCCACTGCGCAGCTGCGCGCCAAGGCTCGGCCGGCCGCCTACGCGGGGGCTGCGCTCGTGAGCCTCTGCCTGGCGGCCACGCTCTACCTGGCCCTGCAGCCACAGCCTATTCAAACGGCTACGGGCGCGCCTGCGCCGGTAGCCGGAAAGGCCGTCGGCAACGTGGAGCCGGCGACCGACTGGCGTTACTTCGGCCAAAGCCCCTCGGGAACCCGACATGCGCGGCTCGAAGCAATCACCCCGCAAAATGTTGCCGGGCTGCAAGTGGCCTGGACCTACCGCACCGGCGAAATTCCCCGCGGCAGCCAGGGGCATGTGGTCACGCCGCTGCATGTGGACGGCGTGCTGTATGGCTGCACACAGTCCAGCCAATTGTTCGCGCTGGATGCCGACACCGGTCAGGAAATCTGGCACCACGACCCACACGTGCAGGCGAACAATGTCTACCCGCGCTGCCGAGGCGTGGGGTATTACGCCGCGCCTGAGGCTTCAACCTCAACGGGCCAAGCGTGCACGCGGCGGATCATTGCAACCACCGTGGATGCGCGCTTGATTGCCGTGGACGCGCACACGGGGCAAGCGTGCGCAGGGTTCGGCGACGCGGGCAGCGTCAGCTTGCACAGCGGCATGGGCAGCGCCGATCAGGCGCTTTATTTCCCCACCGCCGCGCCCACCGTGGTGCGTGATCTTGTCGTCGTCGGCGGGCTGGTCTGGGACAACCAGAAGACCGGCGAGCCCTCCGGTGTGGTGCGCGCCTTCAATGTGCGTACGGGCGCACTGGTGTGGGCCTGGGACTTGGGCAACCCGGCGATTACCCGTGAGCCACCCGAGGGCCACACCTACACGGCGGGCACGCCGAACGTGTGGTCGACGCCTGCGTTCGATGAGGCACTGGGCTTGATTTATCTTCCCACGGGCAACGCCACGCCAGACTTTTGGGGCGGCCATCGCACCGACGCCGACGACCGCTATTCCTCCTCTATCGTTGCCCTCGACATTGCCACCGGCCGCGAACGCTGGCGTTTCCAGACGGTGCACCACGACGTGTGGGATTACGACGTCCCGTCGCAGCCCGCGTTGTACGACGTGCCGGATGGCAACGGCGGAACGCTCCCGGCGTTGCTCCAGACTACCAAGCGCGGGCAGATCTTCATGCTTGACCGACGCACGGGTCGCCCGATTGCGCAGGTGCAGGAACAACCCGTCCCGCAAGGTGGTGTGGCTGATGACCGGACGTCGCCGACCCAGCCGTACTCGGTCGGCATGCCTTCGATTGGCACGCAGCCGTTGAGCGAAAAACGCATGTGGGGGCTCACGCCGTTGGATCAGTTGATGTGCCGCATTCAATTTCGCCGGGCGCGTTACGAGGGTGAGTTCACACCGCCCAGCGAGCGCCTGACCCTGCAATACCCGAGTTGGCTGGGCGGCATGAACTGGGGCTCTGTGTCGATTGCCGAAAACCTCGGCTACCTGATCGTCAACGACACGCGCGTGGCGACCTGGAGCCGGATGATCCCGCGTGCCGTCTACGATGAAAAAGCGCTCGGCGGCGGCGGGCACGAAGGCAATGCACCCCAGGCGGGTACGCCGTGGGGCATTGAGCAAGGACGCTTTCTGTCACCGCTGGGCATCCCATGCCAGGCGCCGCCTTACGGAACCCTCAGCGCGGTCGACCTGGCCACGCGCAAAGTGCTCTGGTCAATGCCCCTGGGCACCACCGAGCAAACCGGGCCGCTGGGGCTCGCCACCCATCTGCCCATGCCCATCGGCATGCCAACGCGCGGCGGCCCGGTGACGACCGCCACTGGCCTGGTCTTCATGGCCGGCACCCAGGACTTCTACCTGCGCGCCTTTGATGTACGCACCGGCCATGAACTGTGGAAAGGTCGTTTGCCGGTGGGCGCAGAAGCAACACCCATGACGTATAGTTCGCCGAAGACCGGCCGCCAGTTCCTGGTCATCAGCGCCGGTGGCAACTCGGCCACCACGCTCAAAGGCGACTACGTGGTGGCCTTCGCATTACCTGTACCGCTGATTCAACATTGACGCGATAAAGCGCGTGAAGCGGCCGCACTAAAATGCCTTTCGAGGGTCAATAAACCTCGCAAGATCATCCACTTGGCTCCGCCAGCGGAGCCTGCCGCCTTACTCCCTTTCAAAGAAGTCATGCATGCACCTGCGCAAAATTGCAGTCGGGCTGTCAGCCCTTGTTTTGCTTTCCACCGGGGCAGATGCCCGTGGTTTGCTCGACCTTATCAAGCCTCCCGCCCAGGAACACACCTCACGCGCAGGCTCGACCAGCCAGCGCGCGGCCCTCGACCTTTATTCCAGCAAGCAACAGCAGCCCTCGTTCGCCAGCTGCGCCGATCTGTTCCCTGGTGCCACACCGATCAACACCGCCACCGTGCCCAGCACCATGAAACCCATGGCGTTGTGTTCCGATAGCTTTGCGGTGCTCTACTCGCAAACGAGCAAGACGCCGCTGGTGGTGGTCGAGCGCTTGAACGCCGCCCAGCTCAAGGACGCCAAAGGCGAGGAACGCACCAACCAGTTCTACGCAGACCCGCGCATCCCCAAAGGCGCTCGCGCCGAGTTGAGCGACTACCGCAGCCAGCACCCGGCCGTGGACCGTGGTCATCAGTCTCCGGCGGCCGACGCGCCGAGCGCGAATGCCATGGCGCAATCCTTCGCGCTGTCGAACATGGTGCCGCAAGACCCCACCAACAACCGCAAGATCTGGAGCAAGGTCGAGGCGGATGTGCGCAAGTTTGCCGTGCGTGCCGGCGGCGATGTGTTTGTGTTCACCGGCCCGTTGTTCGACGCGGGCTACAGCACCATCGGCGACAACAAGGTCTGGGTGCCGACGCGCCTGTTCAAGTTGGTGTACGACGCCTCGTCGAAACGCGCCTGGGCCTATGTGCTGCCCAACGCTGAAACGCGCATCCAGAAGCCGATGGACTACGAAACGTTTGTGAAGAGTACCGGGCTGAAGCTGCTGGGCAATCTGCCGGTCACGGGGTCGGTGGGTCGGACGTGATCACCTGCGGCCGATCCAGCTGGCGCTTGATTGTGTAGAGCGCCACGCCCACCGCCAGGATGCCTGACACCGCGCCGACCACCAGCGCCCAGCGCGGGCCCAAGTGGTCGGCGACCCAACCGACGATGGGCGCGCCAATTGGCGTGCCGCCCAGGGCGACGGCGACGCGCAGGGCGATCACCCGGCCGCGCATCGCGGGTTCGGTGGTGAGTTGCATCAAGCTGTTGGTGGTGTTGCTGAAGGTCATGGCGCCCACGCCGATGACCACCAGCGCAATCGCAAACGTCCAGTAATTGGGCGCCAGGGCTGCCAGCACGCAGCCAAATCCAAACACTGCCGCACCGGTCAGCAAAGACTTGAACCGGGGGCGTTCGCTGCCCGCGGCAATCAGCGCACCGGCGATGGTGCCGATGGCCAGGGTCGAGGTCAGCAGCCCGTAGCCGCGCGCGTCGGCGTGGAACACAGTGACGGCCATGGTCGAGATGAAAATCGGGAAGTTCATGCCGAAGGTGCCGATCAGAAACAGCATCAGCAGGATGGCTTTCAAGTCCGGCCGCGCCCACACGTAACGCATGCCTTCGGTAAGGCTGCCTTTGGTACGCAGCGCGCGCACCTTGGTGTGTTGACTTGAGACGCGCAGGAAAAACAGCGACGCCAGCACCGCAAAAAAGCTCGAGCCATTGAGCAGGAACGCCCAGCCGGTGCCCACCGACGCGATGGTCACGCCGGCCACGGCCGGGCCGATCATGCGCGCCATGTTGAACGAGGTGGAGTTGAGCGCGATGGCATTCGACAAGTCCTTCTCGCCCACCAGTTCTGCAACGAAAATCTGTCGCACCGGCGCATCGAATGCCGAGGCGCAGCCGGATAAAAACGCGAACACGTACACATGCCACAGCTGCACGAAGCCGGTGATGGTGAACACGCCCAGCGTCAGCGCCAGCAAGCCCATCACCGCCTGAGTGAAGATCAACAGCTTGCGCTGGTCGTAGTGATCGGCAGCAAACCCGGTCCACGGCAGCAACAACAACTGCGGCCCGAACTGCAGCGCCATTACGATACCCACCGCGGCGGCGTTGTGCGGCGTGAGCTGAGTCAGCACCAGCCAGTCCTGGGCGGTGCGTTGCATCCAGGTGCCGACGTTGGACACCAGCGCGCCGGCGGCCCAGATGCGGTAGTTGGGGCTGCGCAGGGAACGGAACGTGCCGAGGAAACTCATGACGGCTTCAGTTCCCCCGGTTGTCGAGCAACTCGATGATGGCTTGCGCCGTGCCCGATTCGCCCAGCTTGGGGAACACGTGCTGCAGGCTGTAGGCATGGGCCTCGGGGCTGACGTCGGTCATGGCATCGATGGCCAGGGTCACGTTGAAGCCGAATTCGTACGCCTGCCGCGCGGTGGCTTCGACGCCGGTGCCGGTGACGACACCTGTGATCACCACTTGCGTGACATTGAGCGCCTTCAACTGCGCCTCAAGGTCCGTGTTGGCGAAGGCGCCCCAGCAGCGTTTGGTCACCAGAATGTCGCTGGGCTGGTGGCCGAGTTGCGCAATCAGATCAGCCCAATCGGGTGGCAGGTCAGTGATGCGACGCGGCCGCTCGGTGCGTCCCGGCGCAAAGCCGTTGACATTCACCAGCACCACCGGCAGCCCGCGTTCGCGAAAGGCGTCGAGCAGTTCACGCGACCGCTCTATCACCTCGCCAATGGGATGGATAAAAGGGTAGCCAACGATGCCGTGTTGCAGGTCCACGATGATCAGGGCGGTTGTTGCATCCAGCGAGGTGACAGCCATGCTATTTCCTCAATCGGGTGATTCAAAAGTCGGCGAGGCGCTCCAGCAGTTTCACCGCAGCGGCGAGTTCGTGTTGTTCCTGGGGCGACAGTTGTTCCTGCAGCGCGTGCAGCAGCCAATCGTCTTTGGCGGCGCGGCTTTGGGTCAGGTGTTTGCGCAAGGCGGGCGTCAGTTCGATCAGCGTCTGCCGGCCATCGGATGGGTCCGGCTTGCCGCTGACGGCTTGCATTGCCTCAAGCCCGGCCACGGTGATGCGCATCGACTGCGGCCGCACGCTTTCAGCGCGGGCGAGGGCGGACACGGTCGTCGGGCCATCACGGTCCAGTCGCAGCAACACCGACTTTTGCGCGGTGGTGAAATCATCGGGGTGAGTCTGTTCGCGCAGGCGGCGGATCAGCTTGCCCAATGAGATGCGCAGTTCGGCGGCCAGGGTGGCGGCGGATGGAGTGTCGGCAGTCGGGGAGGGCTCGGTCATGCCTTAACCGTAGCGCCCTGCAGTCAAACTGTACAGTTTGGCTGTATTAATTTTTTTTCATAAATCGCGCATGGCATGCCTATGTGCACCCGTGGAGGCGGCTGCTAATAACCCCGTGGCGAGCGGGCTTGCCCCGCGTTGGGCCGCGAAGCGGCCGTCAAAACCCGCAGCGCATTTCAACTAATACGTCGCACCCCCCGCACTGGCCCACTTCACAGTCCTACGCGAGGCAGACCCGCTCGCGACAGCAAACCTGCACGACTCAACCCCTCACAGATCATTTACACGACGATCCACCGACCCCCTCGGTTTATACTCACCGCACCTTGCACACCCTCAAACCGAGATACCCCATGAGCACCTCTGTTTCCCTGACGCCTGCGCGCAAGCCTATCGCGCCGCTGGTGGCTTTTATCATCCTGTTGGCGGGCGCCGTGTTTCTGCAAAGCAGTGTCGGCTCACGCCAGGTGCTGTTGCTGGTGGTCGGCGCGGCACTGGGTTTGACCCTGTATCACGCCGCCTTTGGCTTTACCTCCGCCTGGCGCGTGTTCATCAATGATCGGCGTGGCGCCGGCTTGCGAGCGCAGATGGTGATGCTGGCGGTGGCGGTCGTGCTGTTTTTCCCGGCGCTGGGGGCGGGCACGCTGTTGGGTCAGCCGGTGGTCGGGCTGGTGGCGCCGGCCGGCGTGTCGGTGGTGTTTGGCGCGTTCATCTTCGGCATCGGCATGCAGCTGGGCGGCGGTTGTGCCTCGGGCACGTTGTTCACTGTGGGCGGCGGCAATGCGCGCATGTTGGTGACGTTGTTCTTCTTCATTTGCGGTTCGTTGATCGCCACCCACCATGTCGATTGGTGGTTTGCACTGCCGGCGTTTCCTGCGGTGTCCATCGTCAAAAGCTTCGGCGTCGTACCGGCGCTGCTCTTGAGCCTGGCGGTGTTCGCGATCATTGCAGCCGTCACCGTGCGCCTGGAGAAGGGCCGTCACGGCCAACTGGAAGAGGGCGTGACCAGCGAACACAGCGGCCTGCGCCGTTTCCTGCGCGGGCCGTGGCCCTTGGTATGGGGCGCGATAGGCCTGGCGCTGCTCAATTACGCCACCCTGGCGCTGGCTGGGCGGCCGTGGGGCATTACCTCGGCGTTCGCGCTGTGGGGCGCCAAGGTCGCCAGCGGTTTGGGTGTGGACGTGGCCAGCTGGGCGTTCTGGCAGGTGCCGGGCAATGCCAAGGCCCTGGCCGCACCGGTGTGGGAAGACATCACCAGCGTCATGGACATCGGTATTGTTCTCGGCGCTTTGTTGGCGGCCGGCCTGGCCGGGCGTTTTGCGCCCAGCCTGAAAATCCCCGCGCGCTCGCTGGTGGCGGCGGTGATCGGTGGCTTGCTGCTGGGTTACGGTTCGCGTCTGGCATACGGTTGCAATATCGGCGCGTACTTCAGCGGCATCGCTTCGGGCAGCCTGCATGGCTGGGTTTGGTTGGTGGCGGCGTTTATCGGTAACAGCGTGGGCGTGCGGTTGCGTCCCTTCTTCTTTGCGGGCGAGCGGCCGCAGGTGGCGTTGAGCGGCTGCTGAACGAACCAGTGAGGTATGCGGCATGATTCGAGAACTGAGGACTTTCGTCAGCGCGGCGCGGCGCGGCACTTTTGCCGCTGCCGGTCAGCAGGTGGGGCTGACGCAATCGGCCGTGAGCGCGCAGATCAAGCACCTTGAAGACGCGCTGGGGGTGAAGCTGTTCGACCGCACCGGCCGCTCGGCCACCCTCAACTCGGCCGGGCAGCGCGCGGTGCCGCTGGCGGAGGAAATCCTCGATATTTTCTCGCGCATGGGCACCCCCGACAGGGCCAACAACTTCCACGGTTCGTTGCGCATCGGCGCCATCGGCAGTGTGCAGACCGGCATCCTGCCCAAGGCGCTGGTGGCCCTCAAACAGCGGGCGCCGTTTATTGAAGTCAATTTGGTGCCGGGGGTTTCGCTGAACCTGCTCAGCCAGGTCGATGCCGGTGAACTGGACCTGGCGATCATGATTCACCCGCCGTTCAACCTGCCAAAGGACCTGAATGTCGAGGTCATCGCCCGCGAGCCTTTTGTGCTGATCACCGCCAAGGACGTGCCGGGCGATGACCCGCTGCAGATCCTGCGCGAGCAGCCGTTTGTGCGATACGACCGGGGCTCGTTCGGTGGCCGCCAGGTCACGCAGTTTCTCAAGGAACAAAAGATCCAGACCCAGCAGGCGCTTGAGCTTGATGAGTTGGACGCCATCGTCAAGATGGTCCGCAGCGGCCTCGGCGTGTCCCTGGTGCCACTGGCCGGCTTGTGGCTGGAACACGAAAGCGACGTGCGGGTTTTGCGATTGGACGACCTGACCTTCCATCGCGAAATCGTCTTGCTCACCAAGTACACCCAGCGTCAACTGCCGCTCTTCGCGTTATTCAGGGCGTGCATCATGGAAGTGCTCGGTGCGCCGAAGTAGGGCGCGAGCATCGAAAAAATTGAGGCTCAGGACGAAAGATATGCGCTTTATCGCTCGGTCTTTCTGGTGAAGAATCGAGTTCTGAATAACAGAACCCGCAGGTAGCCACCGTGAGCCTTTCGCCCTTTCATCTTGCTATTCCCGTCTACGACCTCGCCGCCGCCCGCCACTTCTACGGCGACGTGTTTGGCCTTCGCGAAGGTCGCTCCAGCGCGCAATGGGTCGATTTCGACTTTTACGGGCACCAGTTGGTCATCCACGAACACCCCAAGACGGAATCCCAGGCATCGGTGCACTCCAACCCTGTCGATGGTCATGACGTACCGGTCCCGCATTTCGGCATCATCCTGCACTGGGACCAATGGGAAGCCCTGGCCGATCGGCTCAGAGCGCGTGAAACCCGGTTTGTGATCGAACCCTACATCCGCTTTCAGGGCCAGGTCGGCGAGCAAGCCACCATGTTCCTGTTTGACCCGTGCGGCAACGCGCTGGAGTTCAAGGCGTTCAAGGACATGAGCCAGTTGTTCGCCAAGTAGTTGCCATCCGCGCGACCGTCGCCACCCGAGCGACGGCGTTAATAAGACGTGAAGCTGCATGCCTGCCGCATGAGAGAAGTGACGTGATGTCTGACGTTGACTGTGATTTTCGGCCTGTGCGTGCCGAACAGCGCTGGCAGTTCGAGCCGTGTGGCGACAGCTGCATCGTGGTAGTGTTTGCAACGCTGTTCAGCGCGCAGGCCAACCGCCGTGCCGTGGCGTTCAGTGCCACGCTGCATGACCTGTTGGCGCGTGGGCTGCTTGGCGGCGTGACCGATGTGATCCCGGCGATGGTGTCCGTGGGCGTGCATTATGCCCCGCCTATCATCGCCAGGCTGTACCCCGAATTATTGCCCTACGACGCGATTGCCCAGGTGTTGGAAAACGCCCTGACTCAACAGCACAACCTGGCACGCATCACACCCAAACGCCTGGAGATCCCGGTGTGCTACGAGGGCGACTACGCGCCGGATCTGCTGGACATCGCCAACGCCTGCGCCATCACGCCCAACGAAGTCATCGCCGCACACAGCGGGCAGTGGGTCGACGTATTGATGGTCGGTTTCGCACCGGGCCATCCCTATATCGGCATGCACGAGCCTGCGTTGAAACTGACGCGCCGCGCCGTACCGCGCACGCTGGTCACGCGCGGCAGCGTCGGCCTGGCCAATTGTCAGAGCGTGATTTACCCCACTGATTTGCCAGGTGGCTGGAACATCGTAGGCCGCACACCGTTGTCGATGTTTTCGCCGGCCAATCAGCCGCCGTGCCTGTTGAGCGGTGGCGATCAGGTGCGCTTCGTGCCCATCACCGCCCGTGAATTTGAACAACTGGCCGGAGCGCAGCGATGACCATCAAAGTAATCAGGCCCGGTCTGTTTTCCACCTTTCAAGACATCGGCCGCGTGGGCTTCCAGCATTGGGGCGTGCCGGTCAACGGCGCCATGGACCAGGACGCGCATGCGCTGGCCAACCTGTTGGTGGGCAACCCGACCACCGCTGCGACCCTGGAAATCACCCTTCAAGGCCCGGTCTTGTGCTTTCAGGCACAGGCGCTGATCGCCCTGGCCGGGGCTGACCTGGGCGCGCGACTGGACGGCGTTGCGCTGCAACCCGGGCGCGCCGTGCGTATCAAACCGGGCGCGATGCTTCGCTTCGAGACGCGTGAGTACGGCGCGCGGGCCTATCTGGCCGTGGCCGGCGGTTATCTGCTCACGCCGGTGATGAACAGCGCCAGCACGTATAGCCGGGGAGGGTTTGGCGGGCTGTCGGGGCGCGCACTGCAAGCCGGCGATGTGATCCCCATTTGCTCATCGTTCGCAAACCCCGTGCGGTTGAATATTCCTGCGGGCTGGCGGCTTGGCGCGCCGACACGTCCCGCGTCCATTCGGGTGCTGCCGGGGCGCGAATGGGCCGACTTCACCGAAACGGCTCGCCATGACTTCCTGCATGAGCCCTATCAGCTGACCGCTGCCTCGGATCGCATGGGTTATCGATTGGACGGCGCCGCGCTGGACCTGACGCAGCCCCGCCAGCTGCTGTCCGAAAGCGTGGCCTTCGGCACCGTGCAAGTGCCCGCCGGCGGTCAGCCGATTGTGCTGATGGCCGACCGGCAAACCACCGGTGGCTACCCGCGCATCGCCCAGGTGGCCAGTGTGGATTTACCCAGGCTTGCGCAACTGTTGCCCGGCGATGAGATTCGATTTTCGCTGATTGACTTACCCACGGCTCAAGCGTTGTTCGTGGCGCGTGCACACGCGCTGGAACGACTGGAGGCCGCCCACTGAGCAAAAGCCGTCGCTACCGATAATAAAAACAGGAGCGCTAGATGATTAAGCCCACGTTCACATTTCTTACTGTCGAGCATTAAAACCCCTCGCAACCTGACGGGTTTACTTCTGGGTGGAACTGTCCACCTCAATAACTCAAATGACCAACGGTCAGAGTGGAAGGTGTTTATGTCTCGCGTGATCGCTACTCCCATCCCATCGCCGCGTTTGGGCGAGTTCGACAAGACCGCTGACAGCAGCGCCACCAGGATCGCCAAGCGGGCAGCCATCGCTGCCGCGACGGGCACTGCAGTGGAGTATTACGAATTCGGTGTGTACGGCTTTATGGCGACGATTATCGCGCCGTTGTTTTTTCCCAGCGATAACGCCGCCGCCGCATTGCTGGCCACGCTGGCGGTGTTTGGCAGCGCATTCTTGATTCGGCCGTTGGGCGGCATTCTGCTCGGGCGGCTGGCGGACCGCATCGGTCGGCGCAAAGTATTGCTGAGCACCGTCATCGGAATGGGCACCGCGACCGCGATGATCGGGCTGTTGCCGACGGCCGCCCACGTGGGGATTGCCGCGCCGATCCTGCTGGTGCTGATCCGGCTGGCGCAGGGCTTTTTCGCCGGCGGCGAGGTGATTGGGGCTGCGGCTTTTCTGGCCGAGTCTTCACCCAAGGGCCGCCGTGGTTTCTACGGTGCGTTCACGCCGGTGGGTGTTGCGATTGGCGGGTCGATGGCAGCGATCATCTGCGGCATCACCACCGGCCTGGTCGATGCGCAGCAGCTGCAAGCCTGGGCCTGGCGTATCCCGTTTTTCCTGGCGATTCCGTTGGTGATCTTTTCGTGCATCATGCGCCACAACGTCGAGGAGACGCCTGAGTTCAAAGCCTTTCTTGCCGTGGAAAAGCCGCCCACCGCGCCGGTCAAGGAGGTGCTCACGCAGAACCTGCCGGCGGTGCTGCGCGTGGTGGTGTTCGCCTTTGCACAGAACGCCGGCTACTACATCGGCCTGGTGTTCATGAACATCTACCTGACCACCTACCTGCATTTCGAGAAGTCCAAGATCTACTGGGTCATCGCCGGCGTCAGCCTGTGCATGGCCGCGCTGATGCCGTTCTGGGGCGGGCTGTCGGATCGCATCGGGCGCAAGAAAGCCCTGGCCATCGGCTTTGTCGGTTATGCGGTACTGGTGATTCCGATGATGGTGTTGATGAACAACAGCAGCCTGTTCATCGCGGTCCTGGCGTTTTTTGTGGCGACGCTGCCGATGCCGGTGATCCAGTCGGTGGGCTACCCGACCTATGCCGAGCAGTTTCCCACTCGGGTCCGCTACACCGGCATGGCCATCAGCATCAATCTGGGCGCCATCCTGGGCGGCGGGATCACGCCTTACATCGTCACATCACTGATCGGCTCGACCGGCAATTTGCTGATCCCGGGGTTTTTCATGGCCGGCGCGGCGGTCTGTGCGTTGATTGCCTTGACCACCTTGCGTGAAACCTCCCAAGGCGCTTTGCGCCGCTGAGAATGAATGTCCGAATACGTCCGCATGTGGTCCGTCATGTGCCTGTCGCTCGCGTGCCGCACTGCCTAGTATGGCTTGCATCACTCACTGAACTGCACGCCAACAGGACACCTCATGAGCCGCAAAGCCCTTATTGTTATCGATGCCCAGCATTCGTTCCGCCATTCAAGCTACTGGTCCGAAAATGACCTGCCGGGTTACCTGGAAAAGCAACAGGCCCTCATTGATGGGTGTGTTCAACAGGGCATCCCGGTGATACAAGTCTTCCATGTGGAAGACCAGGGGCATTTTTCGCTGGCCTCGGGCAATGTTCGGGCATTGAGCGAGTTGTCGATCAACCCTGACCAGGTCATTCACAAGCGCTTTCACAGCGCGTTCGCCGGCACGCCCTTGGCGGCGCGGCTCACGGAAATGGGAGTGACCACAGTGATCATCAGCGGCATCCGCACCGAACAGTGCTGTGAAACCACCACGCGGCAGGCGTCGGACAGTGGCCTCAGTGTGGAGTTTGTCAGCGAAGCGACGTTGACCTTCCCGATGACCCACGCGCGCAGCGGCCGGGTCTATACCGCAGCCGAAATACGCGAGCGTACGGAGCTGGTGCTGGAAGGCCGCTTTGCGCGCATCGTCACGGTCGCCCAGGCATTGGAGGATTGACCCCGTGAGCGTGCCGGTGCTGTTTGTACTGCTGCCCAACGTGCTGATGCTGGACCTGGCCGGTCCCGCCGAAGTGCTGCGCCTGGCCACTCAGGTCGAGGACTCGACGGCCGTTGAGTTCGACTTGCAATACGTCAGCCCGGTTGAAACGCTGCCAACGTCCATCGGCTTGCCCCTGACCGGGTTGGCGCCGCTTCCGCCAAATCTGGCGCCGGGCACGCTCGTGGTATTGGTGGGCTCTACATCCAAGGTCAGCAAGGCGGGGCAGCAGGCATTTGAAGCGGCCAGCAGCGTGCTGACCCAGTGGCTGCAGGCGGTGTTCGCGCCGTCTGGCGAGAAGCTGGTCTGCGTCTGTGCGGGCGCCTTGAGCGCTGCCCGCGCCGGGCTGCTGGACGGACGCCAATGCACCACGCACCACGCGCTGTGCGCCGCTTTGCAAACCCTGGCGCCCAAGGCTCGAGTACTGGAAAACCGCTTGTACGTCACCGATGGCAACATCAGTTGCAGCGCCGGCGTCACTGCCGGCATCGACCTGATGCTGCATTGGGTGGCCGAGCTGGCCGGGCCGCGACTGGCCTGCGCGGTTGCACGGGACATGGTGGTGTACATGCGCCGCAGCGGCGCCGATCCACAGCTGTCGGCCTGGATCGCCGGGCGCAACCACCTGCATCCCGCCGTGCATCGGGTGCAGGACGCCGTCGCTGCCGACCCGTGTGAGCCGTGGACCGTCGCGCGTATGGCCAGCCTGGCCTGCACCAGCACCCGGCACCTGGCGCGACTGTTTCACGAACACGTCGGCATCAGTCCGCTGGATTATCTGCACACCCTGCGTTTAACCGTGGCGCGTGAATTACTGGTTGAATCGACCCTGGACATTGAAACCGTTGCCGAGCGCGCGGGCTTTGGTTCGGCGCGGCATCTGCGGCGTATCTGGGGCAAATATGAAGCGGGGACGCCGTCAGCTGGGCGTGTCGGTGGTGGTTGACGCTTGATCGTCCTGGGCTTCGAGTTTGGCGCGGTCGGCTTTGCTGATGTATTTATCTTTGCTCTTAGGGGCCAATTTGGCGCTGGCTTTTTTCGCTTTGGCCTTGAAGAGCTGCTGCAGTTTTTTCTGGCGGTTCATGGTGTGCTACTCAGCGGGTAAGTGTTCGCATGATATCAGCTTGAGGCAGTGCGTCAGGCCTCGGCCTTGTGGAGTCAACCTATGCTCAGGTTCATCGTTGGGGTTGCCGGTCTGGTGGTGTTAGCGGTGCTACCGGCTGCGCACGCCGGCGACGCTTTCTACGTCAATCCTGAATCGACCGCTGCTCAGTGGTTAAAACACAACCCGCAGGCGGCCGATGCGGCAATCATCCGTGTGGCCATTGCGCAGGTGCCGAGTGCCCTGTGGCTGACCGGCAGCAGCCAGGGCAGCGATCAGCTTGAGGCGCGTGTGGAGCGCTACGTATCCGCCGCCGCCACGGCCCGCGCCACACCGATCCTGGTCGCCTACAACCTGCCGCACCGTGACTGCAGCGGCGGCGCCTCTGCAGGCGGCGCGGCCGATGCGACAGCGTATCGCGCCTGGATTGGCCAGCTGATCAACGGCGTTGGCCGCAAACCGGCGATCATCATCCTGGAGCCCGATGCCTTGCCGGACATGCAGTGCCTCAGTCAGTCTCAGCGAGACGAGCGCCTGGCGCTGTTCAACTACACAGTCGCAGCTTTCAAGCAACGCGCGCCCCAGGCCGACGTGTACCTGGACGCCGGTAACGCGCACTGGAAGCCCGCCGCGCAGATGGCCGATGCCCTGCATGCGGCCGGGATAAAAAACGCACGCGGTTTTGCGCTGAACGTCTCCAATTTCTACACGCTCGATCAATCCCGTGACTACGCCGACAGGATCAACGCCAGGCTCTTTGCCAATCACGCCTACACAAAGGCGGTGGTCGTCGATACCAGCCGCAACGGCAACGGCGCCGTCCCTGGCGACTGGTGCAACCCGCCTGCACGCAAGCTGGGCATGCTGCCGCACGCCGTCACGCCCAACCTGCTGGCGCTGTGGATCAAGCTGCCGGGCAACTCGGACGGCGCCTCTTCGCCCATCGCCGACTGCCATGGTGGGCCGGCGGCCGGCACGTTCAGCGCGCCGTTGGCGCTGCGGTTGATCGAGGGCAAATAAACCCCTCTGCGTGACCCCGGTGCTGTTGGCGAACGCGCAACGGCCCTCGCCACAACGGAACGTCTTGGCATCTGGGTCGCTTTTCAGCGCCGATCTGTGCATTGAATCACCGGCTGTTTTGCCAATAATCAGGCCGGGTATTCAGCGCAAACGGAAGGCATTTGATGAGCACGCATACCCGCACCCAACGCATCACCGTCCCGCAACTGGTCGCGATGAAAGGCCAGCAGAAAATCGTCTCCCTGACGGCGTATTCCAGCGCCATCGCCACGCTGATCGACCCGTTGGTCGACTTCATTCTGGTGGGTGATTCCACGGCCATGGTCGGCTATGGCCGGCCTTCAACCTTGAGCATGCAGCTCGAAGAAATCATCGGCCACACTCGCGCAGTGGTCGACAGCACGCGCCTGGCCTGTGTCATCGCCGACATGCCGTTTGGCAGCTACCAGGAATCCCACGAGCAGGCGTTTCGCAACTGCGCCCAGGTATTGGCGCGCACCGGTTGCGACGCCGTCAAGCTGGAAGCCAACCAGGCCTTGGCCAGCACGGTTGAGTTTCTGGTGGCGCGCGGCATTCCGGTGATGGCCCATGTGGGGCTGATGCCGCAGTTTGTGAATGTGATGGGCGGCTTCAAGGCGCAGGGCCTCACGATCCAAACCGCTGCGGTGATCGCTGAAGATGCGCGTGCCAACCTGGAGGCGGGCGCTTTCAGCCTGCTGCTGGAAGGCGTGGCCGAAGGTGTGGCCCGGCAGATTACCCAGGACGCGAAAATGCCGACGATCGGCATCGGCGCCTCGCCCGCCTGCGATGGCCAGGTGTTGGTCACCGAAGACGTGCTGGGCCTGAGCGGTGAGCACCTGCCACGTTTCGTCAAACAGTACGCCGATGTCGGCGCGGTGATTCGCGATGCCTGCGAGCGCTTTGCCGATGACGTACGCCACGGGCGTTTCCCCGAGGCGCGGCATTGCTACGGGCTTTGACGCATCGCCTGGGCCAGCAGGTTTACGGCCTGGGCGATATCCTTGCCCCAGTCGAGGGTGTAGCTCAGGCGTAGGTGATGGCGCCAGGCGCCTTGCTGACTGAACAGCTCGCCGGGCGCAATGACGATGCGCTCGGCCCGCAGACGCTCGAATACCTTGCGCATGTCGACGGCGGGCGAAGCCTCAAGCCAGAAACTCGCGCCGCCGTGGGGGCGGTGTACCTGCCACTGATCGTGTTCGCTCAGCAGCGCGTCGAGTTGGGTCATGCGCTTGTGCAGCAGTGCCCGCAGCGCTTTCAAATGTGGGTCGATACGCTTGGACGTGAACAGTTTGGCGATCGCCTTCTGACGGATAGGCGACAGGCGGAACCCGCGCTTGAGAAACTCTCGCTGCAACTGCGAGCCTTGCCCGCGACTCAGTACGTACCCATAAGGCGCTTCCGCGCCGATGACTTTGTCGAAGGTCGAAAACACCAACAGCTTCTGCGGGTCGGCAAAGTCGCGATAGCGCGCAGGTCGCGGCTCGAAATACAACTCGCCGTAGGTGTCGTTTTCGAACAGCCAGATATCCCGCTCTGCCAGCCAGCGGCAAATCTGCTGTTTATCCTGCGCGGGCATCACGCCACCCTGGGGGATATTCACCGTCGACGACAGCACCGCCAATCGAATCGGCGCCCGCTTCAGTACTCCTTCCAGCGCGGCCAGGTCGAACCGCCCGTGCGCGTCGAGGGGCAATTCGATCACCCGGATCTTCGCTGCCTGCAGCTGACGCAGGATCGCCCACGAACACGGCGACTCCACCAACGCCACCGTGCCGGCGAGGTCCAGCGCGTTGAGCGCTGCGTCCAACACCGCGTGCAAGTCCGAGCCGATAAACACATGGTCGGCCTGCCAGTAATGGTCGGTGGATTGGGTGTAGCGCTCGGCCAATGCGGTGCGCAACTCGGGCTCGCCGAACGGCAGGTACAGCGGCGCCAGCGAGCGCGGGTGTTGGCGGGTGAGTTCGCGTTCGAGCATCAGCAGCGGGTGTTCCAGCGACAGCAGCAGCGCCGGGGCATCGCTGCTCAGCGCCAGCATCCCGGGCTGGCGGGCCGTGGCAAACACCTGGTCGAGCAGGCTTGATGTGCCTTCAGTCAATAACGGCGCCGGTAGCGATCGGGTGAAGTAGCCGAACTTGGCTTTGGCGTAGATCCGCCCTCGATCTTCAAGCAGCGCGTAGGCGTACTTGGTGGTCGACACTGACACACCCAGGCGCTCGGCCAGTTGGCGCAGAGATGGCAATTTGCGTTCGCCGTCTGGCGGGCCGGCGTCGATCAACTCGATCAGGTAGCGGTACACCGCCTGATAAGCGAACGCGCTGTGTTTAGTTCTATCCATGACTACTCGCGCTACTCGACCAGGTTACACGGGGAATACATCGGGATTGGGGCCGGGCCAGTATTACTCAAGACGATGTGATACGGAACTCAACGGCAGCCCTCCATCATCAAGCCGTACACCCTTAACATTCCTGACGAGCGCGCGTGCCGCTGTGCTTATCGGATTGGCAGATTTGAGCCGAAGCTTGAAATCATGGATGCTGCTGTCGATTCGTTCACGGGCCGTACGATGCGTTGGGGCCTGATACTTTCATGTCGACCAGGAAAACCACACCATGCAAACCTCGCCGCCCGATGGATTACCTGTTTACCGGCTACTGACGGGCAAGGATGACGCCGCGTTTTGTCACCGCGTCTCTGAAGCCCTTGCGCTGGGTTATCAGTTATATGGCTCGCCAGCGGCCACCTTCAACGGCGAGTACGTCGTGGTGGCTCAGGCCATTGTTTGGGGGCCTGGTAAGTAGGCCCGTTTGCCTTGTCAGGTCAGCCCCTCGGCGACGTTCTTGGCCAGCGCCAAAAACGCTCGCGCCGCCGCAGGCTGATAACCCCCTTTGCGCTGCATCAACACGGCGGTGCGCTGTAACCGCTGCGGCCCCAGCTCAATGGCCACCAACTCTGGATGCGCCCGCGCAATCGCGGCGGGCAGTAGCGTCGACAGCGTAGTCCGGCGCACCACCTCAATAAGCGCGCCAATCACATTGGCCTCCATCACCACGCGTGGGCGAATGCCGTGCGTGCTGCAATAGCGGTCAATCTGCTCGCGGGTGGCGAATTCCTTGCCCAGCAAAATCAGTGATTCACCGTCCAACGCCTCCAGCCCAATAACCCGCTCCTCAGCCCGCGGGTGCTGCTTGCCGACTACCAGCGCAAGGGTTTCGACCAGCAGGGGCGTGGCGTCGATGTCGGGCGCGTGCACCTCATCGAACGCAATCCCCACGTCCAGTTCGTCCGCCAGCAGGAGGTTTTCCATCTGTTCCTGGGCAACCTCACGCACGTTCAGCGTGATGTTTGGATAGCGGCCGTGAAAGGCCTCCACCAGCGGCCCCACCAGGTAGGTGGTGAACGTCGGCGTGACGGCAATCCTCAGCGTGCCCCGGCTCAGGTCGCCCACGTCATGAATCGCGCGCTTGCCTTGCTGCAGCTCCTGCGCCGCCCGCAGCGCATAACGCAGGTACACCTCGCCGGCATCGGTCAGGCGCGTTTGGCGACCGGATCGATCAAACAACTGGGCACCGAGGCTCTCCTCCAACTGCCGCACTTGCTGGGACAGTGCCGGCTGCGAGACATGCAGGGCCGCCGCCGCTTTGGTAAAGCCTTGGTGTTCTGCAACGGCCAGGAAGTAGTGGATATGGCGTGCCAGCATATTTGTACTCATAAGATTATCTAATGTGCAGGATCATATATAAGACTTTTACCTTATTGCACGGGCTCCGTAACCTTTGCTCCATCGCATCGCGATTCAAAGGAGTTACCCATGCAAGACATCATCGACGGTTTCCTGAAATTCCAGCGCAGTGCCTTCCCTGAGCGCGCCGGCTTGTTCAAAGACCTGGCCAACCAGCAGAGCCCACGCGCGCTGTTCATCTCCTGCTCCGACAGCCGTCTGGTGCCCGAGCTGGTCACGCAGCGTGAGCCGGGCGACCTGTTCGTCATCCGCAACGCCGGCAATATCGTGCCCTCTTACGGCCCGGAGCCGGGCGGCGTGTCGGCGTCAGTGGAATACGCCGTCGCGGCCTTGCAGGTTCGCGACATCGTGATCTGCGGGCATTCCGACTGCGGCGCCATGACCGCTATCGCCACCTGCAAATGCCTGGACCACATGCCCGCCGTGGCCAGCTGGCTGCGCTACGCCGACTCCGGCCGGGTGGTCAACGAGGCTCGCCAGCATGTCGACCAGCCCGCCAAAGTCGCCTCCATGGTCCGCGAAAATGTGATCGCGCAATTGGCCAATATCCAGACGCACCCCTCGGTACGCCTGGCACTCGAAGAGAAGCGCGTGACCCTGCATGGCTGGGTCTACGACATCGAAAGCGGCTGTATCCAGGCCTTCGATAGCCGCACCGGCACCTTCGTGCCGCTGGCCGATTACCCTGCCTGATGCACCGAGGTGTCTGCATTGCAGCGGTGCGGCGATCCGACATGCCAGCTCCCACAGTTGATAGTTGGCGCTTTCCCCATCAACCGTTTTACCCATTGTTTTTACTCACGGAGATAACCCCATGATCCAATCACACATCAGCCAGAACACTCGCCTTGCCCTGACCGACGTCATCCTGCTGGCCAAGGCCCGCAAAGACCTGTCGTTCGCCCAGATCGCCGAGGGCACCGGCCTGCACGAAGCCTTCGTCACCGCTGCGTTGCTCGGCCAACACCCGCTGCCGGCCGACGCCGCCCAAACCGTTGCCGACACCCTGGGCCTCGACGCGGACGCTGTGCTGCTACTGCAAACCATCCCCGTGCGCGGCAGCATCGGCAACGGCATCCCGACCGACCCGACCATCTACCGCTTCTACGAAATGATTCAGGTCTACGGCACCACGCTCAAGGCACTGGTTCACGAGAAGTTTGGCGACGGCATTATCAGCGCGATCAACTTCAAGCTCGACGTCAAGAAGGTTGAAGACCCGGACGGCGGCTCGCGCGCGGTGATCACCCTGGATGGTAAGTACTTGCCGACCAAACCGTTCTGATCACGTCCGCAAAGGGCCCGGCGGCGCCTGGTCGCCGGGCTCCACTCTCCTCACGATGTCGAAGAGGTTATCTGAGCATGAAAGCGTTACTTGCACTGGTGGTTGGGTTTTTTTGCAGCGCGGCGATGGCCGACCAGCTGCTTCCGGTTGAGCAATACAGCTATGCCCAGCACCTGGACATCGCCCACGTCATTTCCATCAGCGACATTGCAGACGTCTGCGCAGTGGTGCCTGTGCGCATGACTTACGAAGACTCGAAGGGCCAGCAGCACATTCTTGAATACCACGTGATGGGTAACGGCTGTTCCAACGGTTAAGCCACCCATTGTTTGTGTTTTTACCGCTGCGCCCGGTGCGCCTGAGGGCAGCAACTTGAGGGCCATACCCATGGATTTAATCTTTCGCAACGTACGCGTCGACGACGCACAACCGCTGATGGACGTGGCGGTGCACGACGGCAAAATCATTGAAATTGCGCCTCGCATTTCAGCGCATGCCCAGCAGGAAATTCAGGGTCAGGGCAACGTGCTGATACCCGGTTTTGTCGAAGGCCACCTGCACCTGGAAAAAGCCCATGTCATGCACCGCAAGGCCAATCGCTCCGGCACGTTGAAAGAGGCAATTGCGGTGACCGCCGAACTCAAACCCAGCTTGACCCGGGACGACATTCTGGAGCGCTCCACCCAGGTCTTACGTGCGCTGGTGCAAGCCGGCACTACTCATGTGCGTGCCCACGCCGAGTTCGACCCTGTACAAGGCTTCACCGGGTTTGATGCGGTGCTGGAACTGCGGGAGAAATTTCGCGACGTCATCGATATTCAGGTGGTCGCCTTTCCTCAGGAAGGCATCCTGAAGCTGCCAGGGATGCGGGAAATGATGGTCGAGGCCATGGAAAAGGGCGCCGATGTGGTGGGCGGCATTCCCTACAACGATGACTCGGCGCATGAACATATCGACTTTGTGTTCGCCCTGGCCAAGCGCTACGGCAAGGACATCGATTTGCACCAGGACTTCGCCGACCACGCCGAACACATGACCATTGAGTACCTCGCGCGCAAGACCCTTCAGGAAGGCTATCAAGGCCGCGTGTGTGTCGGCCACCTGACAAGCCTGGGCGCCGTGCCACCGCACAAACAGCACGAGATCATTGCGCTGATCCGCGAGGCTGGCATCAGCGTCATGTGCCTGCCTGCCACCGACCTGCACCTCGGTGCGCGCGGCGACAGTCATAACGTGCGCCGCACGCTGACACCGGTGCGGGCCCTGCGTGATGGCGGCGTGAATGTGTGCCTGGCCACCAACAATATTCGCAACGCCTTTACCCCGTTTGGCACCGGCGACTTGCTCAATATTGCGCAACTGGCAATTCCTGCCTGCCACCTGGGCGGGGCGGACGACCAGGCCACGGTGTTGTCGATGCTCACCACAAGCCCGGCCAAAGCGCTGGGCTTGAAGCACTACGGGTTGGCAGTGGGTAAGGCTGCTGACCTGGTGTTGTTGGATACGCGCGCAGTCAGTGATGTGATTCTCGATTTACCGACGCGGTTGATGGTGCTCAAGCGCGGGAAGATCGTGGCGACATCGGCCTGTCAGCGTTCGGTGGTTTTTTGACCCGGCGTGCTTGCCCTGGCCAGAAACCCGCTGATCAGCGCCACCACCTGCTGCTGAATCACCGCCCGTGGCCGCGCGCCTTCGCCATCCCGGCAAATCATGCCATCGCCCGGCGAGCTTTCTTCAATCAATGCCATGCCACCCGGCTTGCAGATCGGCATAAAGCTGAAGTGCGTGGCGTCGCTGATCTCCACGTACTGCGTGGAGGGTGTTGGCATGCGCTTGACCATGTCGGCGGATTCCAATTCGGGCGACATGTCCTCAGTTGGCACGCCCCCGGCGATCACCAGCGCCGGCACCGGCAGTGCGGCCAGGCTGGCGCTGGTGAAGCCCCGCGACAGGCCCAGGTCCAGTGACACAACTGCGGTGATGCGTTTGTCGCTCAAGTCAGCGGCCAACTGGGCCTTGCCGGCGGGCGTGGCGGCGGGGTTCATCTGCTGGTAGCCGATGCAGCCGCCCAACTTCGGGTGTTCGGCGCAGTCGCGGCTGAACAGGTCGGGGTCGAAGCGTGCCCCGGCGATTTCCATCACGGTCCAGCCGCCGAGGGAGTGGCCCACCGCAGCAATCCGGGTAGGCGCAACCGCGCCAAATTGCTGCGGCTGAGCCAGGACCGCGTCGATAGCGCGGCTCAGGTCGGCCGGGCGCAGCCACAGTTGCGCGGCGGCTTGGGGGCTGCGGTCTTTGGTGGTGGTGCCGGGGTGATTGACCGCAGCCACGATATAACCCTTGTGCGCCAAGGCACTGGCCAGCCACACCTGTTTACCCCAATTGCCGCCGTAGCCGTGGGACAGCACCACCAACGGATGCTCGCCGGCAGCCGGTGGCGCGTCGGGCACGGCGAGGGCGCCGATGAACACCGCGTTGTCGGCGATCAGCTTGGGTTGGGCTGTGGAGGTAGCGGGGTACCAGACCACCAGTTCCAGCGGGCGCTGGTGTGTGGCATCGGGCAGCGTGGCGGTCTTGAAGCCCACCGGGCTTTCGGCAGCGAAGGCGGGCGTGGACAGGCACAGCAGCAACAGGGCGCGCAGCGCGGTTTTCATTGTTTTTATCGTCCTTGATGTGGGTGGCGCATCATTACCTGAAATGCCCTCGCAATGCATCCCCTGCCGGGTCACCTGCGACGATTGAAACGCGCTTCTACGGCGCTTCGAAACCCTCGTAATCCAGGGAGATCTCATCGTCTTTCGGGTAGCTGACGTACACCACCACCGCGTCGCTGCTGTCGACCAATGCGTAAGGCCATTTACCGTTGGCCTTACGCATGTGCTCATACAACGGCAGGAAAAAATCCTTGGTCTGACCGCGTGGGTCGTAGGGCGCTTGCACCTGGAAAATCGGGTAATGACCGCCGTTGCACAGCTGGATGCGTTCGAGCTGAAAGTTGTTCTTCTCCAGTAACGTGCGGGTGGGATGCTGCCAGGTGGCCAGGTTGACGTCCACGCAGTCGTGGGCGGTGGTGGTGTAGAGCGTGGTGTCTTTCAGGACGGGGAGGGCGTGGGCCAGGCTGGGTAGAAGCAAGAGCAGAAGGGGGAGAAGGCGCGGCATGGCGAGGTTCCGAGAAAGATGGGGTTTGGTTGGTGTGTTTTTACCAGCTTTATAGGTGTGAAGCGTTTGATATCTGGTCGAGGTGCTTTGGCTTCACGGGGGGCTGTTGGCTTATGGTGGTATGCGCTGCGAGATAGCCGGCTTTAGACCCAATACGGTCAAATCACGAAACGCATGTTCCACCGACAAAGAATGGGATTCGCTGAATTTTCACCTCGCTCATTGTTCGCCAATCATTCAGCACAACCTCTCGCGCACAGCCCTCAATACCGCTTCTATGTGCCAGGTTTCGACACCGATGGCGACCGCTTCGCCGGCATCAAGCACTAACTCAATTTGGGTGGCTATGGCTTGTTCGAAAAGCAGTCGCTGCGCGTCTTCAAGCAGCCTGCGTTTACCTGTGAGCCAATAGCGTTGTTTGCCCGTCAGCAACGCAAGGGTTTGCGGGTAAGTGCACTGCAGCTTTCGACGCAAATTGACCAGAGCCGGTTTGTCGCCTCGGTCAATTGCTGGGGTCAGTACATACTTGTTGCCCGACGCTGCCTCCAGATCGTATTTGTCTTGCAGATATTCATCGACACTCATGCAACTGACGACCGTCTCACGCTCTCCCGTCATGACGTTGATCAAGTGCGCATTAACGCCGACGTAGCAGAACTCCGTCATGCCGTGGACGACGTAATCCTCACTGTTACTGCGAATAACCCAGTAATCACCGTTGCCGGAAAGCTCACATGACTGAATGACAAAACGCTCAGGTTTGCCATCTCTCATGACGCCGTCAAACAGGCTAAGCACGATTTCGCAGGCCTGCTCTGCGGTTAGCAAGGAGTTGATCCTTGTCACGCTTTGCCAAAGCCAAGCAATGAACGCAGCCAGCCTGCCGACTTTCGTTCATAGAAGGGTGCGGTTTGTGTGAGGAAGTAATCGCTAAGGCCTGATTCCCCCGCGTGAACGCGGTAGAGGTCAACGGGTTCGCCATCCGGAGCGCTATCCCCGGCAACGTTACCGGCTTCGCGCATGACCCGTTCAATATCCCCATCCGCTTCAATACCAATGATCAGATGAGGCTTCTGATCAGACGATGCGTCATGCATCAACGCCAGAAATGCACGCTTTACGTTGCGATGTTTGGCGAGTAATTGCGTGAGCGAGTTGACCATCTTCGACGGATGGTGCGACGGCTGTCCGAGCAGCACGTTGGTGTCTTTTTCTACTGTGCGCTGCACGGGCTCCTGGCCGATCCCGTCAGAGAGCAGATGGCGCACTTCCTCCGGGAAAAACTCTTTGCCGTAAGCAGACTTTGGATTGAGGAAAAGAGGGGTGCCTAGTGTGATTTCAAACAGCGATCTGGCCGAGATCTCTATGTAGGATTCTTTGCTATCTATGGATCTTTGGAGTGTTTGCAACGAAGAAAAAAACGGGATGACTGCGCAGCCGTCAGGTTTTTGCCAGTGCGCAATGCTGATGTTGCTACCAGACTCGATGTTGACTTGACCTTCGCCAACGCCGGCAGTGCCGAGGACGTAGACGGAGGAATTCAACAAAGTCTTGAAAAAGTCTGGACGATGAGCCGGTTCATTCGCCGCCAGCCGGAGTGATTTTTCGAGGTTGTTTTCTTGCTGGGTATCCATGATGTCCATCAGCAGTTCCATCGAAACAGACAAAAAGGTGAGCGGCAAAGTGCGCGCAGTTTTTCACGCCACTGTGAAAACGGGAAGAACAGGGGGCTAATAAATTTGAAGCATACGCAGAGACACGCTGGACGGTCTTCAAGGATAGCTCCTCGAGAAAATAGGGTCAGACCACTGTTATAAAGGGTGGCCTGACCCGGTTTTTATGGCGTTATGCGCTGCGAGATAGGCTGCTCTCGACCCTAAGCTGCCCTTTACGGAGGGCAGCAATCGGCCAAAAGCGGACGGTCGGTGACCTGCAAGCACGGCTACGAATCCTGTACCGTTTTACGGCGACTCACCACTCTGGCAACTCCGTCGCCGTTCACTGGTTCAGGAACTTGATGACAGCACTGGCGAACAGTTCGGGCTGGTCGAGCATGATGAAGTGAAAACTGCCGTCAAGGCGCCTGAAGCTGATGTTTGGGGTAGAAGCATAGGCGTTACGGAACATTGCATCGACGTGGGACGCTTCTACGCCGAAAAGCGCATCGTAGGCGTAGACGACCTCAACCGGCACCTTAATGTGCCCAAGCTCAGGCCGGAGGTCTGAGACCATCAATTCATACATGGCATCGGCCATGGTCTTTCGGTCCGAGTTTAACCCCGCCGCGACCAGGCCTGGCCTGACCGCTTCAGTTTTGGCGAGGCGGGCGATGGATGCATGCTGCATGGCTTGCGCCTGCTCAGGCGTTGCCGCCAACATTGCATCACGCATTGCAGCCGCATGCGGGGCCGCCGTTTCACTGGTCGCGGAGGGATCAAAGAGCAAAGTGTAAAAGGGCATCGCATCGACAATCATCAGGCGTCCCACTTGATCAGGATGACGAGCACCTAGCATGAGTGCCACCTCGCCACCCAACGAATGCCCGATGATGACCGGCGACTCGATGCGCTGGCTGCGGATGTATTCAGCGATCGCCTCGACCGTAGACGCGACTACTCTCCCGTCCGGATTGGATACAGCAGGCGAGCCGGCAAATCCAGCTACCTGTATAAGATGGAGCCGGTGGCTGAGTCTTAATCTGGAGGCCAAATCTGCCCATACTTCGTAGGACGACGCAAATCCTGGGATCAAGATGATATCTGTGCCCGAGCCTTGTACCTGCACCGAGATACCCCCCTTGTTCACTGTGCCTGGCGGCAGGGGCGCAGACTGGGCTGGCGATGCAGACAGCAGCGCCAACAGCGTGCCGATCCCGGCAAAAATCATTCTTGCACGCATTGAACTGCCCTTTTCGCGCAGTGAGTAGTGACGTTTACACCGACAGGTAGGCCGCTTAACGGGTTCATAGCCACTCCTTTGACTGAATAAATATTGCCACTATACGGCGCCCAAAGACATCAGAAAACTATCCCCGCCTGCAATTTATGGCGTCCGCTTCGGGTCGATAGCTGCCACTCAGTGAAGGTGGAAAAGCCTCAAGATCAAGCGTGAGGCTTTATCACCGTCGGCCTCATATAGACCGTGTAATCCGGCCTGATCGGTGAGTTTGTGTAGATTGAAGTGGTTGTAAAACGCTTGGCCCAGTCGCTGATGCTCGAAGCTTCCATGACTCCAAAGCCAGACGAACTCCTCATAAGCGGCGCGTTCGATCTGCAACGAGGGATCATGTCCCATGTCAGGTTCCTATCATTAGAGGGACTCAAGCATACTAGTTGCCTATCAGCCCTTCCAGCTCGGCCTTCCCCAAAAAAACAGGGTCAGACCACAGTTAAAGTAATTGTGGTCTGACCCCGTTTTTCTGTTTTTCTCCACAAGCGCCGTTCGGAGCGAATGCCATAGCAATAGCCCACGACTAGCATGCGGATCATCAGTTCAGGATCAATCGAAGGGCGCCCAATCGGGCTATAGAAATCGGCGAGGTAGTGGCGCAGGTCGCTCAGATTGAGACACCGATCAATGCTACGCAGGAGATGATTTTTTGGGATGTGTTCTTCAAGATTGAACGAATAAAACAGCCGATCCTGCTTACTCGATAACTGTCCCATCATGCTGCGTACTCTCCCGCTGGCCGACGGGCAGATTTTGCCTTAGACCAATCAGGAGAGCTACTTTTGCAAAAGGACAGTTCATCATCTGCTGATGTAAAAGGCAGTTCGCCGACAGAGGTTTCGTGTGCCTTGATTCCCGAATGTAGATGAAGAAGACTCCATCCATTATCTGAGGTCGAACCAACGACCGTAGTTGTCGAAGTGGGATTACTTTTGGGCATGGGGCCGACGATGCAGGGAAAAACGTTCGAAATAGTGCGAATAGATCAAATCCACGAAATTGTTTCGCCAACCGTAGAATCACTTTTACAGCCGTTAGGGTTCGAAGTTCAGGGCCCGCTGTCCTGGCTTCGTAGCGTCAATGCTCCCATTCGCCAACTCTTTCGCCTTGAGCAGTGCAAAGGCGGCGCGCTAGCGCCGTCATGGGCTCTGTCACTGGACTTCGTTCCCCATCTTTCCGGCAATGAAATCAAATGGCACAGGACGTCAAAATCAGCACGACCTGATCTGACTTTCGATGTGCGAGATCGAGCGTTTGATATCTCATGCAGCTACGGACCTGATGTCATAGCAACCCGCGCACCCAATATTCTCCGGGCAGCAATTCCAAAAGCTGAATCGTTTTGGAACGAGGCTCGTTCGATAGCCGACCTGCCTGATGCTTTCGAGCGGGTCAAGCAGCATTTGTCGACTGGTGGCCTGGGTTTCTACAACTACATACAACATCCTCTTGCATACGCGTTTGTATTGGCCATGAACGGCAAGCCCGACACAGCCTAAGAAGAGTTTCAACGCTATTCACCGCGTCTTTCAAAGGCAGCTCGAAAAAAACTCCGCAAGCTATTCATTGATGCAGGCGGTCACCTTGGCTAAGCGAGTACGACTTTTTCAACAGAATCGGCCAAAAACAGCCCTTCAACGCGGCTACAAAACCAGCTGCGGTTTACTCACAACGCAGACGCGGCCAACCCAAGCTTCAACAGTTCCTTGCGTAGCAGCGCGGGCTCCAGCACCGCCATTGCGGCCTGCCATTCGATCGACAGTAAATGGCTCAACTTTTGTTGGCTGACCAAGGGCTCAGCCAGAAAGTAGCTTTTGCACTCGCGGATGCTGATGACGTTCAACAGCCAGTCTTCACCCTGCGCCGCCAGCCAGTGTCCCATCGTTGCACGATGGGTTCGGATGAGCGCACTGGCATCCCATACCGCCAGCTGCGCGAAAACCTGCGGCAGGTTGCTCTCGGCTTTCAGCCGCTTCACATCAACCGCCAACGCGCCAATCAGGTCTGATTCGACAGTGGCCTGACACTCGGAGAAATACCGCTCGGGCCAATCGGCCTCCAGTTTCGCCCGCTCTGCGAGGACTTCATACGCCCGGATATCCGAGTGGGTGGTCAACTGCCCGGTGAAATTCAGGGTGTTGTCCAGAATGGCCGTGGCCAGCAACGCGGCACTTGTTTCGCTGATCAGCGGCAACAACTCTGCCGCTTCCCAGCGCTGAAAAATCAGCGTTGCCGCTGCGCCGATCGGCAGGATGTGGGCCGCAGGTCCGAGCTTCTGCGCCCAATGGTTTTCAAAGCCTGGGTGATGGTCAATGACTTCCACCACCTGTTCAAGCACCACCAGCGGGTCGAAATGGTGGTAGTCGGAGACATCCACCAACACGAACTCATCACCCGCTCTCGGCCGATAATCGTCCAGCGATGATTGCCATCCGCGCACGGTCCTGGAGATGCTGACATTGAGCGGGGCGCTACTGACGGCCCGAGCATCAACGCCCTGGTGATTCAACAGCTCGGCGTACGCAATGCAACAGGCATACGCGTCGATGTCCAGGTACGCCGAGCCTGAGGTCACTACCCTCATGACGCATGGGTCACAGCGTGAGCTGCCGGGACAGTCGAAGACAGCTTCAGCGCTTGGGCGATACCCGCCAGAATCCGCTCATACGCCAATTGACACTGTGCTTCGGCGATGGAAATGCGCACCGTGGCCCCGGCGATCCGGTCGGGATATCCCAGTTGTATAACCGTGTTGGACAGGCTCCGTTGCTTGTCCGAGCATGCCGACCCACCGGTGATGTAGATCGACTGCGTGTTCAAGGCCCACTGCAGTTTTTTTGTATTGACCCCTGGCAATGCAACAAAACTCACACAAGGCACACGCGGCGCTTGCTGACCGATCACGACCACTTCGCCCAGCATCGCTTGCAGCGTACGTTCAAACGTTTCCCGGCTCTGTTGTACCGCGACTTTGCCGGTGCCGTAGGTGTGTTGTTTCTCCTGCAACGCGGTTTCAATCGAAAGAATGCCCGGATAGTTCTGAGTACCACCGCGCAACCCACCTTCCTGGCCGCCGCCAACAATCAATGGCGACAACCCGTAGCGGCTCCTGGCGTACAGAAAACCGGCACCGGGCAACGCCCCGAACTTGTGTCCTGACGCAATGGCGAAATCAACGCCGGATGCGTGCAGGTCCACAGGGATTTTACCGATGGCCTGGGTCATGTCCGAAAACAGCCAACCACCTCCAGCCTTCACGTGTCGGGCGATGTCTTCGATCGGTTGAATCACGCCGGTTTCGTTATGCACGGCCATAACGCAAACCAACGTCGGGCGACCGGCATGGGCGCGCAGCAACTGCTCCAATTGTTCGGTGTCGAGCAGTCCGTTCATTTGATGCCCGATTGCTATGGCCTGCAGGCCTTCCAGGCCGTAGCGGTTTATGTTCTGCAGGGTGCAGGCGTGTTCGATCGCTGAGTACAACACCAAGGGTTGCTCATGTTTGTAGCGTTCGAAAAAACCATGAAACACCTGAGCACAGCCCTCACTGGAGCCACTGTTGAAAATCAGGCAGTCGGCGTCCACGTTCAAAAGGCTGGCGATGCTGCCACGCGCCCGTTCGACGCGTTCGAGCAACTGAACGCCCAGGGCGTGATTGGCATTGGGGTTGGCGCATTGGCGGGTCGAAAACAACGCCTGAAGCATGTTGCTGACACCCATTGAAACCGGAGCCGACCCACAGACGTCGGCATAAACTGCATCCACAGCAATATCCATATCAAACACTTCCAGGTTTTCTTTGTATGTCATTCAGGATGCTGCTCGCAGATGCGAACACAGACTCACAGGTCAAATAAGCACGCGCAGCATGAGCTGGAGCGAGCACAGCAAAACGAAAGCATTCAGCGCTTGCTTCAAATGCCTCGAATCCAGCCGATGAGAAAGCATGGCGCCGAGCAATCCCCCCACCAATATCCCCAGTACCAACTCACCGGTGTAGCCGAGAAAATCCATGGTTGAGCCCACTCTGCCGAATAACGCTCCACTTGCTCCGATGATGCCGATCAGCGCCGAGGTCGAAATGGCCTGCTTTATCTGCAGACCAAACAAGCTGATCAGTACAGGCAGGTAGATGAACCCGCCGCCCTGTCCAACCAGCCCGCACAGTACGCCAAGCACCAGCCCTATCAGTGGCAACGACAGCGATTGATGGTTGCACAGCAGGGCCACCGGTTTACGGAACAGGTACGTGACCAACAACGACATCAACCCCAGCAGGCCGAAGACGAACAGGATGAAGTTTTCGCTGAAGGCATCAGCATGGAGCGAGGCAAAAAAGTTGGCGACAGCCATCGGAACGGCAAAGCTTCTGATCACTCGCCAATCCGGCTGAAACTTGATGCGGTGCAACGCGAACGACACGAGGGACGAAAAGAAGCCCTGTGCAGAGGACAACCCCGTCACGACTTCAATTGGCAGTTTCTGACCGGACAATATCGGGTAAATCAGCACCAACAGGGGCGTCACGATGATGCCCCCACCAATACCGAACAGGCCTGACATGAAACCCGCCATCACGCCCACACCGACCATAACCGGGTAGATTGTCATGGCTACCATCTCAGCAGACCTTGATCTTGCCGGTCCCTTGCGTCATCCGACCGATAACAATCAGATCAGGGCAAAGCGCCTGCCACGTCCGACGGTTCGTTTCAAACCCTTGGGCACTCACAGTGAACAGCAACCCGCCATTCGTTTGCGGGTCATGCAACAGAAACTTTCTAGCCAAGGGAATATCAGCCAGGTACTCCACGTGCTGCGCGTACTTTTTAATGTTAGAAAAAATACCGCTGTCAGCCGACGTCACCGCCACTGCCAATGACTCTGTACCGTCATAAAAAACCAGACCGCTTGTATCGAGGTCAACATCCAGTTGCCCCAGCCCGACCATCTCACTGATATGGCCGATCAGGCCGAACCCGGTGATGTCAGTCAAACTGCTGACTTCAGGGCTTTCGCTCAGCGTGCGCCCAAACGCGTTGTCGCCGGTGATCTGGGCAAGCGTCGACGCAGCAATGTCCTCTTGTTCAATCACGCCGGTCTTCAGGGCATTGGCGAGGATGCCGACACCAATCGGACGCGTCATGACCAGCCAATCACCGGCCTTGGCCGTGTTGTTTTTCTTCAAGCGGTGCTTTTCCACCTCACCAATGATCGAGAAGCCGTACAAGGGCTGGCTGTTCTTGATCGTGTGGCCACCGACGATGCTGACGTTGAACTTGTTCATCACCGACTGGGCGCCCAGGATCATCTGCGTTACTTGTTCGGCCGACACCAGTTCCGGGTCGAACGCCATGATCGAGTTGGCAATCAGTGGACTTCCGCCTGAAGCAAAGATATCGCTCACAGCATTGCTGGCTGCCAATTGGCCGAAGACATAAGGGTCGTTGACTATCGGGGAGAAAAAGTCGGTGGTGAATAAAAGGTATTTTTCACCTGCGTCATAGACGGCGCAGTCGTCAGAAGACTCAAAGCCCAATACCACTTTGTCATCCGAGACCGTATTGGCCGCTGCAGTTTGCGACAGAATCTTCGTTAACACGCTGGATGGGATCTTGCACCCGCACCCACCACTCTCAGATTTATCCATAATCTGACAAAACATCGACATCGATTTTCCTTAAAATCCATTTTCCATAATAAAAACAGCGGTTTAGCGTGCTAAAGCTGGCTGTTATGTCCTATTTCCGCCGACAAAAATCGCATGGTTTCATTGCAGAAATATGACGCCATGGCGGCATTTTTAAGCCATGCGAATATCAGCGCGCAGCGGTGTATGAACCATTGCCTCACGGCTGCGCAGCGCTGTGCGGCCATTTTGCTGGCCGGGAATTTATCAGTGAGGCGAGCGCAACCCGACGTTCACCCTTGCTATTGCCCAGCACAGCCCCATAACTATCCCAGTACTCATTCAGCACAAGGGCAGACCATGACCAACCAAACCGAAACCGCGATCCTCGCCGGCGGCTGCTTCTGGGGCATGCAGGACCTGTTGCGGCGCTACCCCGGCGTCCTCAGCACGCGAGTCGGCTACACCGGCGGCGATGTGCCGAACGCCACTTATCGCAACCACGGCAATCATGCTGAAGCGATTGAGATCGTGTTTGATCCTGCGGTGATCACGTACCGGCAGATTCTCGAGTTCTTTTTCCAGATCCACGACCCCAGCACGCCTAACCGCCAGGGCAATGACCTTGGGCCAAGCTATCGTTCAGCGATTTACTACCTGAGCGAACAGCAACGCGACATCGCCGAAGACACTGCTGCCGACGTGGATGCCTCCACGTTGTGGCCAGGCCGTGTGGTGACTGAAATAGAACCCGCAGGGCCGTTTTGGGAAGCGGAGCCGGAGCATCAGGATTATCTGGAGCGCATACCCAATGGCTACACCTGCCACTTCATCCGGCCGAACTGGAAGTTGCCCAAGCGCGCCTGAGCCTGAGTTGCGCTCGAAAAACAACGTAGACCACGCTCCAGGAAACCTGTGAACGTGGTCTTACTCCTGCGCCGAAGTAGAGTGCAACGTCATGCCCATTACACGCGATCAAAACACCCCAGTGAAGTTAGTCCTCGCTCAACCCGGCGACGTGGACGATTTGGTTGCCATTCGAATCGAGGCGATGCGCGACAGTCTGGAGCGTGTCGGGCGATTTGATCCGGTGCGGGCGCGTGAGCGGTTCGTCAGCGGCTTCGAAGCCCACAGCACCCGTTACATTGAGGTCGCTGGAGACCGGGTCGGCTTTGTCGTGGTCAAGCACGAGCCCGATCAACTCGTGCTCGACCACCTGTACGTGAGGCCGAGTGCGCAAGGGGCAGGGGTAGGTGCTGCGGTGCTTGCTCAGGTTTTCAAAGAAGCGGATGCCGCTGCACTGCCGATCAAAGTAGGTGCTCTCAAAGAAAGCGCCTCGAACCGGTTTTATACCCGCCATGGTTTCCAATTCGTCGAAAGCAGTGAGTTCGACAATTATTACGTCCGTCAGCACCTTACGACGCGCGGCGTAACTGGCCCGTCGGGTGAAATGATGTGAGCCCTATGCATTCCTTTTCGCGAATCGCCGTCTTTACGCCTTCTTCCGTTTGCGCAGACAGTCATAAACCAGATCGATCGCGGTGATTTGTGCGGCACTCATGCTGAATCAACCGATCCCCCTGGGCGGATCTCCATATTCAAGTGCTGAGTGGCCAACAGAGTCAGTCCGCTGTAAATAGAAAAGCGCGCTACACGACTACTCCTTCATCAGCCATTCGGCCTTGTTCAGGGTTGCTTCATAGGCCTGCTTCTCGAAGGTATAGGGGCCAACGCCATCGATGATGACTGGCTCTTCATACCCGTTCTCGTAAGCAAAGGCGTGCCACGTAAAGCGGTTATCGGTTTGACTGACATGCACTGAATAGCCGCCACAACTGATGTCGCCGCACTCGGGGCACGCGTACAGGAGGACACGTCCACTTTCCGTTCCGGCGGGTTCGCGCAACAGCAGGCGAGCGCTGGACCGGCTGTTTGCCTCGCAGAAGCCTTTGACGAAACAGCTCATATAGTCTGCGTGGTCACCGCCCGCGGTGACGAGCGTATCGAGCAACGAACGCTGATTAATCAGAAAATCAATTGAACAACGCTCGGCCACCGTGCAACCTTTTAAGTCGCTTCCAGGGCGAAGCATTTGTTGGAACGTGAGGGAGCTGATGTCCATATTCGCGACCCCGTATGCCGTGCAAATACGAGAGGTGACCTAAATAGTCCGGGGATGGAAGACATCAGTGAATAGCCATTCACTTGCGGTCCAACCTCAGTGGCGGCCCGAATGGCTGAATCGCTACGCCAGTAGCCGTCGAAGGTGCAGACGATGACGTTCTCCCTTTATTTCCCCGCACTCATAAGGTGCCTGACACCTCAGAACATGGAAAATCTAACAACATCGCAAAATCGTAATTGAGGCCGGCTTACCCTGACCACTTGATAGCCGAACAAGGAACGCTTCGATGATTCGTCACGCCTCACCCGCAGACGCCAGGGCGATTGCCCAGGTGCACATCAGCAGTTGGCAAGACGCCTATCGCGAGCTGATGCCCGCCGACTACTTGGGTGCGTTGAGTTCGACCTTGGCCAGGCGCGAGTCATTTTGGATGGCCTCGATTGAATCGGGCGAATCAAAAGTCTGGGTGGCGCAGGTGAACAAGCAGGTAGTCGGCTGGGTGTCCGTCGGCGCCAGCCGTGATGAAGATGCTGCTGCGCAGAACGTAGGTGAAGTGATGGCCATCTACGTTGTCGCCGAGCACTGGCACACGGGCGTCGGGCTGGCGTTGTGGAACGCGGGCTTACAGTATTTGGCTGAACAGGGGTTTGAACAGTTAACGCTGTGGGTGTTGGCCCGTAATGAACGAGCTATCCGCTTTTATCGCCGGGCAGGCTGTGTTGAGGAGGCGGGCAGTGAGCGCACGCTTGAGAGGGGCGGTGTGCAGCTGGTCGAGGTGAGGTATCGGTTGCCGTGTATTCGGTTGAGCTAGAGAGAGCAGGCGGCAGGCCACGCCTTTAAAGGTGGCCTGTTCCCCACTACCAATCAGTTAAGCGCCGATCCCCCTGTGGGAGCGGGCTTGCCCGCGAAAGCGGTGGGTCAGTCGATCTCATAATTGCCGGCCCGAGGTCTTCGCGAGTAAACCCGGTTGTTTATTCGGCTCATGCAGTTGAAAGCTCAGCGACCCGCTACAGCAGCCTCCCGCTCCATCAGCCTGTCCATCAACAAAACCCCCAACTCACTCAATTGGTGAATCGCCAGCGCCACGTCGCGCTGTTTCCCGGTCAGGTCCTCCGACAGGTCAAGCAGCAAGGCGGTTACCGAGGAAAAGGTTTCGTAGCTGTTGGTGATCAGGGTTTCGTTGCTGGCGTCGGCGGCAACGCTGAACAGGCCCGGCGGCGATGGTGAGTCAGCTTCCGGGCTGAGATAGCGATCAATCGCGCGATGCGCCGCCTGGTTCAGCTTCAGGTCCGGCTCGTTCGGAGGGTTGGGTGTGACTTTGAACATGTGTGTTGTACCTGATTAGGGCCAACACCTCTTCGCTACTAAACGATGGGGTGGCAGCTGTGCGCAGGTTAGTAGACCGGGGAAACACACAAAGCCGGCGCGCCCGAGGGCGCCCTGCACACAGCCACCATCAAGCACAGACAAGAACATCTGACAGATGAGGCTCATGCACTTTATGTTATCGCTCGGGCTACTAAACCCGATCACTGAGCATTCAGCGACCGAGCAACCTTAGAGACGCCCACCCAAGCACACAAGCCGGCGGATTCTGACGCAAGCGTAGGCAACGGAGCAAGGCGCCGTCGCCTCGGACTTTGCTGTTTCAGGGCTTGGTGTAGGACATGTACTCATTCTGCAAAACAATATGGTCGGCCACGTACTTCGCGTCGTGCCAAACCCCGTAGATAAACGACGACGCGCGGTTCACCAGATTCGGCAGGCCGAGGAAGTAAATCCCGCTTTGCGCCGAGATGCCGCGCTTGTGGAATGGCTCGCCTTTTTCGTCAAACGCATCGACTTTCAACCAGCTGAAATCGAATTTAAAACCAGTCGCCCAAAGGACAGTGGTCACGCCTGCCTCGGCCAGGTCCAGGCTGAGGGTCGGGTTAACCAGGCATTCCGGGTCGGGCAGCAATTTCCAGGCGTCGGGCTCCAATGGGAATGGCAACCCGTTGGCCTCGATGTAGGCGTCGGCGTCGCGCAGTACATCAAAGTAGGCGCGGTCACCTTCGGCCACGTTGTCGGCCAGGCCCGGTTCGAAAGTCATGACGCCCTCGTTCCACTCGCGCGTGACGCCGACCAGGTGGATGCCCTGGTGCGCCAGGCGGCGGAAGTCCACGGTCTTGCCGCCTTCATAGCCGCTGACGGCAAAGGCCACGTGCTTTTTCTTCGGCTGAATTTTGACTTCGTCCCACAGGCCCAGCGCGCCGAGCCACCAGCAGTAGTCGCGGCCGCGGTAGGCGCGGGGCGGGCGGTAGTGTTCGCCCACCGAGAGGTACACGGTTTTGCCGGCCTTTTGCAGTTCTTCGGCGATTTGCGAGCCGGACGCGCCGGCGCCTACCACCAGCACGGCGCCCTCGGGCAATTGCGCGGGGTTCTTGTAGGTGGAGGAGTGCAGTTGGTGCACGGGCGCGGTGGCCGGGACGATGGTGGGGATCGATGGGCGCTGGAACGGGCCGGTGGCCGCCACCACATTCGCGGCTTCGATGATGCCCGCGGAGGTGGTGACTTTGAAGCCGGGGCGGCCCACGTGGCGTTCCACGCGTTGGACTTCCACGCCGGTGCGCACGGGGGCCTGTAACTTCTCGACGTAGGCTTCGAAGTAGTCGGCCATGCGCTCTTTCGGCGGGAAGGCTTCGGGGGAAATGCCCTCGAATTTCAGCCCGGGAAAGCGGTCGTGCCAGGCCGGGCCGTTGGCGACCAGCGAGTCCCAGCGCTCCGAGCGCCAGCGTTCGGCGATGCGGCTGCGCTCCAGCACCAAGTGCGGCACACCCATCAGGGAAAGGTGCTCGCTCATGGCGACGCCGGCCTGGCCTGCGCCCACTACCAGGGTGTTGATTGTTTCCACTGACATGTGCGTTTCCTAAAAGTGAACGACCTCGGTCGGTTTGGGCGACGCGCAAGCATCGACAGCCTCAGTGTGATCACGCAGTGGAAGAAGCGAAATTATGCTTTTTGAAGGCAGAGGTTAGGAAAATCCAAACCCCATGGGGCAGTCGTCAGCAGCGTCATTATCGATGCATCACTGATGCACCCTAGATAAGCAAGTGTATGAGCTGACCCTGGATGACTTTCGTCATTTTGGTGCGTGGTTCTTTCCCATGGACGAGTCTGTAGAGGACGAGCTGACGGTGCGTCCACTGGTAGATAAAGAAGTGTGTTCGGACTACCCGATCATCGTAAGCACTATTTTTCAATGATCTTTTCGAGAAATACGCTGCCCGCGCTGGTTCATCAGGTTGAACAGTATCCCTTCGCAGCCTCGCTAAAGCTCGACAGCTCCCACCGTTGATCTGCGCTGAGGCGGCTCATTGGGTTTTCAACAACGTGGCCACCGCCGTAAGCGCCAGCTCATAACCCAGCGCCCCAAGCCCTGCGATGACGCCGGTAGCCGCCTTGGACACGTAGGAGTGATGCCGAAAGCTCTCACGCTTCCAGATGTTGCTCATGTGCGCTTCGATGATCGGGCCGTCGAAGGCCAGCAGCGCGTCGAGGATCGGTACCGAGCTGTAGGTGAGCCCGGCGGCGTTGATCACGATGGCGTTGGCGTTCGACCGCGCCTCTTGAATCCAGTCCACCAACACGCCTTCGTGGTTGCTCTGGCGAAAGTCCAGGGTCAGGCCCAGCTCAGCGGCGTGGCGTTCGCAGCGCGCTTCGATACTGGCGAAACTTTCGCTGCCATAGGTGCCGTTTTTGTCGAGGCCGTACAGGTTGGCGTTAGGGCCATTGAGGAAAAACACGCGGTGGGACATGGCTTGCGCTCCAGTTATTGCGCGACGGTCAGCACGACTTTGCCGACGTTGGCGTTGGCCTCCAGCAGCCGATGGGCCTCGGCGGCTTGAAGCAGGGGCAACTGCGTGTGGATTTGCGGACGCACCAGGCCGGAGGCGAGCCAAGGTAAAAAACGCGAGCGAATACACACCGCCAAACGGGCTTTTTCGGCGTGACTTTTGGGGCGCAAGGTGGAGGAGGTGAGGCTGAGGTTTTTGCGCATCAAGACCTGTAAATCCAACTCGATTTTTGCGCCTTGCAGGAAGGACAAACTCACATGCCGCCCGCCCATTGCCATGGCGGCGAGGTTGCGTGCGACATAAGGGCCGCCGACGTTATCCAGTACCACGTCGACGCCGCGCCCTTCGGTGCAGTCGTTCACCACCTCGACAAAATCTTCAGTGTGTCTATCCACCGCGCGCCACACGCCAAGGGCGTGCAGCATCGCGACTTTCTGCGCGCCGCCGGCGGTGGCGATTACCCGCGCCCCGGTGGCGTGCGCGCACTGCACGGCGAAGCTGCCGACGCCACTGGCGGCGCCGTGGATCAGCACGCTGTCGCCGCTGCGCAGGCGGCCCAGCTCAAACAGGTTGTGCCACACGGTGAACGCCGCTTCCGGCACACCTGCGGCCTCCTGAAGTGATAACCCCGCCGGCACAGGCAAGCAGTGCGCGGCCTGGGCCACGCAGTACTCGGCGTAGCCGCCGCCGTTGAGCAACGCCATCACGCGGTCGCCAGGGGCAAACTCGTCTACGCCAGGGCCTGTCGCGACCACAATGCCCGCCGCTTCCAGGCCGAGTACGTCGGTGACGCCAGGCGCAATCGGTGCGCCGCTGCGTTGCATCAAATCCGGGCGATTGACGCCTGCGGCGGCCACGCGAATCAACACCTCGCCCGCCTCGGGTGTCGGCACCGGGCGCTCCACGCCGTGCAGCACCTCAGGCCCGCCCGGCTCATGGGCAATCACCGCCTTCATACGGTCCAGTCATCCGGCACAACGGCGATCACGTCGATTTCCATCAGCCATTCCGGCTGGCCCAGGCCGGAAATCACCAGCCCGGTGGAGATCGGGAACACGCCTTTGAGCCACTTGCCCACTTCCTGATACACCGGCTCGCGGTAACGCGGGTCGGTCAGGTAAGTGGTGGTTTTCACAATGTGCGACAGGTCGGAGCCGGCCTCTTCAAGCAGTTGTTTGACGTTTTTCATCGCCTGCTCGGCTTGCGCACGCGGGTCGCCGAGGCCGACCAGGTTGCCGTCGAAATCGGTGCCGATCTGGCCGCGCACATAGAGGGTGTTGCCGGCGCGCACGGCCTGGCACAAGTCGTTGTCCAGCGCCTGGTTGGGGTAGGTCTGTTTGGTGTTGAACATGCGGATGCGGGTGTGGGTGGGCATGGCGGGCAACTCATCGGAAGCGGGATACAACAAGCTTCACATCGCCCCCGATCTCGCGAAACCAGCATTTGCGCGCGGTAGTGCTTAGGAAAAACCGAAGCCCGTGCAGGTCATCGGCTCGCGCCTGACCCGGCACGAACCCTGCAACACCTCGCGTACAGTCATTGTTGAGGGGCAGGCGTAATGCTCAGTCGTATTACTCAGCGTCAACTGGAGTATTTCGTGGCGTCGGGAGAGGCGGGCAGCATCAGTGCTGCGGCTGAACGCATTCATGTGTCGTCGCCGTCGATCTCGGCCGCCATCACCCATATGGAAGCCGAGCTGGGCATCCAGCTGTTTATCCGCCATCACGCCCAGGGCATTTCGCTCACGGCAGTGGGGCGCCAGGTGATGCAGGAAGCCAAGCTGATTCTGGAGCAGATGACCAACCTCTACACCATCGCCTCGGAGTCGTTGAACTCTGTGCGCGGGCCGTTGCGAGTGGGTTGCCTGGAGTCGCTGGCGCCGATGATCACCCCCGAACTGGTGTTTGGTTTTGGCCGCGCATTCCCCGGCGTGCGGCTGACCCAGGCCGAAGGCAACCACGAGGAATTGCTGGAAAAACTGCGCAGCGGCGAGCTGGATATCGCCCTGACCTACGACCTGGTGACCAGCCCCGATATCGACTTCCAAGCCCTGGCGCACCTGCCGCCGTATGTGATGGTTGGCGAATATCACCCGCTGGCGAGCTCTCCTGCGGTGAGCATGCAAGACCTTGAGGCTTACCCGGTGGTGCTGCTCGACACGCCCTGGAGCCGCGACTATTTCCTCAGCCTGTTCATGCAGGCGGGCACCACGCCCAACATCATCATGCGTTCCACCAACCTCGAAACGGTGCGCGCGATGGTCGGCAATGGCATTGGCTATTCCTTCGCGAATGCGCGGCCCAAATCCAATGTGTCCCAGGATGGCAAGCGCGTGATTCGCCTGCGCCTGGCGGGCTCGCACCGGCCGATGCGGCTGGGCTACGCCACGGCGAGCAACACTCAGCTGTCGCGTGTGGTGTCGGCGTTCGCCGAGCGCTGCCGCATGTTTGTGTCCGACCAGTACATCCCCGGCATGGCACCGCCGAGCTTTTTTGACCCGCATGCGGTGCGGGTCTTGAGTGGTGTGAGCTGAGATTGCACCAAAAGGTGGCGCGGGCTGCGCCACTTGCTCGGCGGTGCACCCTTTTGGCCGGAGCCAACAATCCCGGAAACACCAAAGGCCCCATGTGGGAGCGGGCTTGCTCGCGAAGGCGGTATGTCAGCTAAACATGGGTTGACTGACACACCGCCTTCGCGAGCCAGCCCGCTCCCACATTTGATCTTCATGGTTTCCCCTGGCCGGTTATCACTGCATAGGTTCTGCCTACCCAGTGGGCCGGGTTTTACGAATTGACCCTGAACCCCCGTCCCCACGACTCTCATCCCATCGATGCAGATCAACTTCTTTTCAGCAAGGCACCGCGACGATGACATTCGACTGGCACTACATGTTTGGTTTGCTCGCCGATCCCGAGTTCTGGCGGGCGACGTGGACGGTAATCAAGCTCAGCACCCTGACCTGGGTCCTGAGCATCGCCCTGGGCTTTCTGCTGGCGCTGGCCAAACAATCCAAACATGGGCTGCTCAGCGTCCCGGCCCGTGGCTATATCTGGTTGTTCCGCAGCCTGCCGCTGCTGGTGCTGCTGATCTTTATCTACAACCTGCCCCAGGCGCTGCCCGGCACCTCGGCCGTGCTGGCCGACCCGTTCTGGTCCGGCCTGCTGGCGTTGGTGATCTGCGAGACGGCGTACGTGGCCGAAATCCACCGTGGTGGTTTGCTCTCGATTCCCAAAGGCCAGGGTGAAGCGGCGCGGGCGTTGGGCTTGAGGTTCTTTGGCACCCAGTGGCGCGTGGTGATTCCCCAGGCGTTGCGCGTGGCCCTGCCGTCGCTGGCCAACGAGTACATCTCCATCGTCAAGCTCACCTCGCTGGTGTCGGTGATCTCGCTGACCGAGATTTTGATGGTCGGCCAACGCCTGTATTCGCAGAACTTCCTGGTGATCGAAACCATGGCGGCGGTGGCGTTTTTCTACGTGTTTATCGTCACCGTGTTCGACTTTCTGCTCAAACGCCTGGAGCGCTTTCTCGACGTCAACCAACGCAATGTGTCCCGCGTTCCGGATGCCGCAGTGCTGGCCCTGGCCACCCAACAACGCACGGCGCCGGCGCGCCCGGCCAACACCGGCGTCGCCGCGCTGCAAGCTGCCCGGTTGCATAAGGCTTACAACGACATTGAAGTGCTGGGCTCGGTCAACCTGCAGGTGCAGCCGGGTGAAGTGGTGTCGGTGATCGGGCCGTCCGGGTCGGGTAAAACCACGCTGATACGCCTGCTCAACGGCCTGGAGCAACTGGACAACGGCGAGATTCATATCAACGGCCTGCCGTTCATTCATTTGCATAAGGCCGGCGCGCAGAAACCTCAATTTATTGAGCACGCCGAGCACCGCCTGAACATCGGCATGGTGTTCCAGAGCTTCAACCTGTTCCCGCACTTGAGCGTGCTCGACAACCTGCTGATGGCGCCGAAATACCATCGCCTGGGGCGCACCGATGAGCTCAAGCAACAGGCTTACGCGCTGCTGCACAAGGTCGGGATGCTCGACCACGCCTGGAAGTACCCGCACCAGCTGTCCGGCGGCCAGCAGCAACGTGTGGCCATCGCCCGCGCCTTGATGATGCGCCCGCAGATCATGCTGTTCGACGAGCCCACCTCGGCGCTCGACCCCGAGAAAGTCAACGAAGTGCTGCAGGTCATCGAAGCCCTGGCCGGGGAGGGCATCACCATGGTGATTGTCACCCACGAGATGAACTTCGCCTTCAAGGTCTCCGACCGCATCGTGTTCATGGAAAAGGGCCGCGTGGTTTGCGACGACACGCCCCAGGCCCTGCGCAGCGGCCACAACCCACGCGTGGAGGCGTTCCTCAAGGACGTCTCGCTGGCGTGATCTCTTCAATGTTCAGGACTCACTAAAAATGATCGAGCAAGCTCAAATCGAACAATTCCAGCGCGACGGCTTCCTGGTGGTGGAGGGCGTGTTGTCGCTGGACGAAGTGGCCGCGTTGCAACACGACTTCGACCTGTGGGTGGAGGAGAGCCGCAGCCATGACCAGGGCTGGGGTGCCACCGTGGATGGCCGCGCGCGTTTCGACCTGGAAGGCGACCACCGCGCCGATCACCCGTCGTTGCGGCGGGTGAGTTCGCCCACCGAGATTTCCCCGGCGTATGAGCGCGTGGCGCTGCACTCGCGGATGGCGGCGATTTCCGCGCAGTTGGTGGGCGCTGGCGGCGCGCGTTTTCATCACAGCAAGATCAACTCCAAACTGCCGCACACCGCGACGCAGGTGAAGTGGCACCAGGATTTTCTGTTCACGCCGCACAGCAACGACGACATCGTCACTGCCTTGCTGATGGTCAGCGAAGTGACCCCGCAAAACGGCCCACTGAATGTGATCCCCGGCAGCCACAAAGGCCCGTTGTGGTCGCACTGGCAGGACCAGCGTTTTACCGGTTCGGTGGACGATGCCGTGGTCGAAGAACATTGCCGGCAACCGGTCGCCTGCTATGGACCGGCCGGCTCCGTGTGCTTTATGCACACGCGTCTTCTACATGCTTCCAGCCCTAACGAGACCGAACTGCCGCGCACTCTGTTCATCAGCGTCTACGCCGCTGAAGACGCGCTGCCATTCGGCGAAAACCCGCTGCCCAGTGCACACGCCGGCCTGCTGGTGGCCGGTGAAGAAAGTGGCTTGGTGCGTTCCACCGACAACCACCTGCGCTTGCCGCAGAAACCCCGTGGCGCCTCGTTCTTTGTGCAACAGGCCGGCCAAGACTCCGCGACTGCCTAACCCCCTAAAATCCTTGCAGGTAATGACCATGACAGCGTCTCAAAAAAGTCTTCGCCCTCTTGCCGTGTGCCTGTTGGGCGCCGCGGTTGCACTGACCTCGTTGGCGGCTTCGGCGTTCCAGCAGGAAGGCAAGATCATCGCCGGTTCCGACGTGACCTTCTTCCCGTACGAGTACATGGATAACAACACGCCGGCAGGCTTTGATATCGAATTCATGGACGGCCTGGGCAAGGTCATGGGGCGCAAGGTCGAAACCCTTGACACGCGCTTCCCCAACCTGATCACCGGCCTGCAGGCCGGGCGGTTCGATGTGACGAACTCGTCGATGTACATCACGGCGGAGCGGGTCAAAGTCATCGACATGATCCCTTACCTGAAAAGCGGCGAGTCGATCCTGACCCTCAAGGACAGTGCGTTCCAACCCAAGAAACCGGAAGAGTTCTGCGGCCACAAGATCGGCTCCATGGGCGCCACGTCCTGGCTGGCACAGATGCACAAACTGTCGGATGAGTACTGCGTGGCCAAGGGCTTGAAACCGATTGCGATCAGTGAATACAGCACCGACCCGCAAACCACCCAGGCCTTGCTGGCCCACGCCGTTGAAGCGCAGATCACCGATGCCGCCGTGGCGCGGGGTGTGGTCGACAAGCTCGGCAGCCGCGTGGTGATTTCGTCCGACTCGCTGATCTACCCGGTACTCAACGGCTTCGGCGTGAAAAAGGGCAACGACGAGGTGAAAAAAGCCCTGCTCGACGGGTTGGACAAGTACCGCGCGACCCCGGAATACGCGGCCTTGCTCAAGAAATACAACTTTGAAGCGCCGACCGATGCCGACATCGCCGCGCTGATGCCCAAGTAAGCCTATTGCGCGGCCGCAGCCTTGCGGTCGCGCCTTGCGGAGACAGATTCATGGCGTTATCCCTTGAAGAACAGGCGCGCATCGACCTGGCGGCAACCTTTCGCATCATTGCCCACTTGGGCATGCACGAGGCGGTAGCCAACCATTTCAGCGCGGCGGTATCGGCCGACGGCAAACAGTTTTTGCTTAACCCGAAGTGGAAGCATTTTTCGCGCATTCGCGCCAGCGACCTGTTGCTGTTGAACGCCGACGACCCGGCCTGCGCCGACCACCCGAATGTGGACGCCACCGCCTGGTCGATCCACGGGCAGATCCACCGACTGCTGCCGCAAACCCGCGCCGTGCTGCACCTGCACCCGGTCTACACCACGGCGGTGGCGTGCCTGGCCACACCGCACATTCCGGCGATTGACCAGAACACCGCGCGCTATTTCAACCGCGTGGCCGTGGACGAACTGTACGGCGGCATGGCTGACACCGAAGCCGAAGGCGCGCGCCTGGCCGCGCTGCTCGACGGCAAGAGCCGCCTGCTGATGGGCAACCATGGCGTGATGGTCACGGCGGCGTCCATTGGTGAGGCCTTTGACGATATCTGGACCCTGGAGCGTGCCTGCCAGATCCTGGTGACGGCGTGGTCCACCGGGCAGCCGCTGCGGGTGTTGTCGGATGACGTGGCGGAGAAAACCGCACGCGGCTGGGAAGGTATCGCGGACTTTTCGCGGCAGCACTTTGAAGAAATGAAGCAGTTGATGATCGACGCCGATCCTTCGGTGCTCGACTGAGGGCTTTTTATGACGTTTTCCGTTGTCGCTCGCTGCGCCGAGACCGGCCAGCTGGGCATTGCAATCAGCTCTTCAAGCATTGCCGTTGGTGCGCGGTGCCCATGGCTGCGCCCCGGTGTGGGCGCGGTGGCGTCGCAGAACATCACCTTGCCGAGTTTGGGGCCGCATATCCTGGACAGCTTAGGGCAGGGCTTGGCGCCGAATGAGGCGCTGGAAACGGTGCTGGCCGGGCAGGATCACAGCCAGTACCGCCAGGTGACGGTGATCGATAACCAAGGCCGCACGGCGCATTTCAGCGGCGCGCAGACCCTTGGTATTCATGCGGCGCTGAGTGGTGAGCAATGCGTGGCGGCGGGGAATATGCTCGCCCATCCCGGCGTGATCGCGGCCATGGTGCAGGCGTTCGAAAATGCCTCCGGGCACCTGGCCGACCGACTGCTTGCCGCGATGCAGGCGGGCCAGGCTAAAGGCGGTGAAGCCGGCCCGGTGCATTCGGCCGCCCTCGTGGTGGTCGATGACCTGCTGTGGCCCATCGTCAATTTGCGCGTGGACTGGGCCGATGACGACCCGATCGGCGCCCTCGACCAATTGTGGCAGGCCTATCGCAGCCAACTGCAGGACTACATTGACCGCGCCATCAACCCTCAACATGCACCGGGCTATGCGGTACCGGGAGATGACCGATGAGCAACAGCCGCGACCTGCTGGCGCAACTGGTGCGTTTCGACACCACCAGCCGTGAATCCAACCTGGCCTTGATCGACTTTGTGCGCACGTATTTGCAAGGCCAAGGCGTGGTCTGCGAGTTGGTGTTCAACGCGCAAAAAAGCAAGGCCAACCTACTGGCAACCCTTGGCCCGGCCGGCGTGCCGGGGATTGTGCTGTCCGGGCACACCGATGTGGTGCCGGTGGACGGTCAGCGCTGGACGGTGGCGCCGTTTGACCTGACAGAAAAGGACGGCAAGTTGTACGGGCGTGGCACGGCGGACATGAAGGCCTACATCGCCTGTGTGTTGGCCTGTGTGCCGGCACTGGTGCAGGCGCCGCTGCGCATGCCGGTGCATATCGCGCTGTCCTATGACGAAGAGGTCGGCTGCCTGGGTGTGCGCTCGTTGATCGAAAGGTTTCACGCGCAACCGGTCAAGCCGCTGCTGTGCGTGATTGGCGAGCCCACCGAGCTCAAGCCGGTGCTGGGCCACAAGGGCAAGCTGGGCATGCGCTGCCAGATCCATGGCGCGGCGTGCCATTCGGCCTATGCGCCGTCGGGCGTAAACGCTATCGAATACGCTGCGCGGTTGATCAGTGAGCTGGTGCGGCTCGGTGAAACGCTCAAGGCTGAGCAGCACCTTGATGCGCGATTTGACCCGCCATTTTCCACCGTACAAACCGGCGTGATAAGCGGCGGGAAGGCCTTGAACATCGTGCCGCAGGATTGCAGTTTTGACTTTGAAGTGCGCGCGTTGCCGAACCAGAACCCCTGGCAGGTTGCGGACCAGTTACGCGGCTACGCCGAACGCACTCTGCTGCCGGCAATGCAGGCAGTGAGCGCGCAGTGTGCGATCAGCTTCAGCGAGTTATCCAGCTACCCGGGCCTGGCGACGTCGCTGCAGAGCCAGGCGGCTGAGTGGATTGCGCAATTTTGCGGCTCGCGCGACTACGGCACTGTGGCTTTCGGGACTGAGGGCGGGCTGTTTGACCAGGCAGGGATTCCCACCGTGGTCTGCGGACCGGGGAGCATGGAGCAGGGCCACAAGCCCGACGAGTTCATCAGCCTGGAACAATTGGCGGCGTGTGACCGGATGTTAGAGCGGGTGGTGGCGTTTGTGAGCCAGTAAGGCCACCCCCTATCCAATGTGGGAGCGGGCTTGCCCGCGATGCAGGCGCCCCGGCCTTGCAGTTAAACCGAGGTGATGCCTTCGCAGGCAAGCCAGCTACCACACAAGCCCGCTCCCACATTTGCTCTGTGTTGTTTGCTCAGGCGTTGGCCACACCTACCCGCCACTGCGCCGGCGGCAGCGCACCGTTCACCAGGTAGTTGCCCACAATGCGCGATTTGTAGACCCGCGGATTATGATTGGCCAACGTGCGCGCATTGCGCCACAGCCGGTCCAGCGCTTTGTTGCTGGCCGTGGCACTGGCGCCCAGCGCGTCAAACAGTGCGGTGGTCGCCGCGAGTGTCGCGTCCACCACCGGGTTGACTGCCAGGCACACTTCCAGCTCCGCCAATGCCACGTGCGGGTCATCGTCGTGCAGCGCCTGCTTGTGGGCGATCACAGACTGCGCCGTCTGCTCCAGGCGCTGCGCCGCTTGCTGGGTGATGGCGTGCGCGGCGTAGGCCTGGCTGGCAACTTCGCCGATGACTTGCAGCAACTGCACGTCTTGCGCTGCGGTGTCGGCGTTGCCGGTGGTGAAGGTTCTGGCGCGCTGGCTGAGTTCTTGTGCACCGCTCAGCGCCGCGCGGCGAGCAATGCCGGCGAGGGTGCTGAGGTGGTAGATCTGGTAGAACGACTGGCCGTAGCCGAAGCGTTGGTGGGTAGGGCGCAGGTCGTCCTCCACCGGGGCATTGTCGAAAATACAGGTGCCGCTGGCGGTGAGGCGTTGGCCGAAGCCATTCCAGTCATCGACGATGTGCACGCCAGGGGCCTTGAGGTCGACGACGACCGAATACACCGTGCCATCCTCACCCGTGGCGACGGTGTTGATCAGGTCGCTGTAGAGCGCGCCGGTGGTGTAGAACTTTTTGCCGCTGATGCGCAGGGTGCCTTCGGCATCGCGGTGCAGACGGGTTTCGAAGTCGCCGCGGGTCTGGTTGCCGACCTCGGTGCTACCGGGAGAGAGCAGCACGCCCTGGCCGAGCCGGTCCAGCCATTTGGCGCGCCAGTGGAGGTCTTTGGCACAGAGGACGTCCTCGCAAAAGCCAAAATGCCCGCGCAGGGCCTGGGTGATGTTGGAGTCGGCGGCGGACAGTTCGGTGAGCAGCGCAAGCAGTTCGGCAAAGGTCGCGCCCTGGCCACCGTGGCTCACGGGCAAGCGCCAGCGGGGCAGTCCCAGTTCGTTGAGCTGGCGGATAACAAGTGCCAGGCTGGCGCGTGTCTGATCTGCCTCTGCGGCTTGCGCAAGGATCTGCGCAAAGAGCGGGCGAAAGGGAGCAGCCAGTTGTTCGTAACGGGAGGAGGGCGCAGCGCCCCAGATATTCAACGCGCAAATCGACATGCAATGGACCTTGCAGAAAGTGGCTCAGGTGCTGGGGTCCAGTGGTCTGGTGCCGCCACCCTAACCCACAGTTCGCAAAGTTTTTAATACGAAAAATAGCTATGGAGCTGCGCGGCGGTTCTATCGATAGTGCGCAACAGTATTAAACCCCGTGCTTTTATTGCGTTAGCTTCTACGGGCGCCGTTCTTGGCGACCTTCCAACCCCATTTCTCATCACCAGACTGCACGCCCACAGATGGTTGAGTCAGCCCTCACGTGTGTGGAGTGCATTCATGATCAATCGTCGACACTTGCTTGCCCTGCTCGGCCTGGCCGCGCTTACGCTGCACGGTCCTTCGGTCGAGGCGGCAGAGCCGCTGACGCTCACCGTGGGCGATCAATTTTTCTCCAACCGCATTGTTCTGGAGCTGTCAGGCGAGTTGAAGGACTTGCCCTACAAAATCGACTTCAAGCGCTTTAATACTGGCTCCCCTGTGGCCTCGGCGGTCGCCAGCGGCGCGCTGGACGTGGGGATTGTCGGCGACACGCCGGTGATCAGCCTGGCGGCCAATGGCGCGCCGGTGAAAGTGGTCGCCAGCACCCAGACCAGCCTTGACGGCGTCGGCATCGTGGCGCGCAAAGGCATCCAGTCGGTGGCCGATCTGAAAGGCAAAACCATCGCGATCTGGAATGGTTCGTGGAGCCAGCAACTGGCCTACAAAGCCCTCGACGAAGCCGGCGTGCCGCGCAACAGCGTGACCTTCAAATACCTGCTGCCGGCCGAGGCCAGCCTGGCGCTCACCCAGGGCGACATCGATGCGTTCGGCACCTGGGAACCCTACGTGTCGCTGCAGGAGAAAGAGGGCAGCCGCCTGATCCGCAACGCCAAGGGTTTGATGAGCGCGCCGACCTACATCGTCGCGTATGAGCCGGCGCTGGCGCAGAAAGGCGCGATCATCAAAGACTTTGTCGCGCGCCTTACCCGCGCACGGGTGTGGAGCAACAGCCATATCGATGAGTACGCCGAGGCGTGGTCGAAGGCCAACCAGTCGGCGCCGGAGATTGCCAAAGTGTGGTTCAAGCGTGATGCGATCAAGGTACTGCCGATCTCGCCGACGATTGTCAGCGAAGCCCAGGCCACGGCGGATTTCCTGGTGGATGCGCAGATGCTGAAGCAGCGGTATGACGTGACGCCACTGTTTGATCGGGCGCTTTAAACGTAACGGAAATAAGCGCTAATGGTATCGACAAGCTGATTATGCCTGGGCTGGGCTAGGTTTTTTATTCCGGTGCGCACCGGGACAAAAAATTAACTAGCATCAGCGAGGAGTAGCCAGTAGGCTACATGTGAATCTGTGACCAACTTGATCGGCAGGACGCCGCAGTTCGATACATGGCTCGACGGCATGAAGGATGTCTGGGGAAGAACGGCTGTTCTGACGCGCCTGGACCGCGTCGAAGAACACAATTTTGGCGATTGCGAGCCAGTCGGTGAAGGCCTGAGCGAAATGCGTGTTTTCGTCGGGCCGGGCTACAGAATTTACTTTGTACGGACGGGCATTACCGCTTACCTGATGTTATGGGGCAGCGATAAAACCGACCAGAAGCGGGGAATCACACGGGCAAAAGAGATCCTCGATGCCCTCAGAGGTTAATGAAATGAGCGAATCGAAATTCAAACCTGAGGACATGCCGATCCTCGATCTTGATACGTCCGGCACCCGTGTTTATGAGGCTTCGCGCTTTCTCGACAGCCCGGAAGTTATCAGTGCCTATCTCGCGCAAAGCATGAAGGCGCAAGATCCGCAAATATTCATGAAGGCGCTTGCCGAGGTTGCCAAAGCCCAAGGCGTAAACAAGGTGGCTGAGGCGGCAGGAGTCAACCGGGAGAGTCTGTACAAAACCCTCAAAGGCGGCTCAAAGACTCGCTATGAGACGATTCAGAAGCTGATGCTGGCGTTAGGCGTTGAGCTCACTGTGCAACCGATTGCTGTCAATCAGGCGACAAGGGCTAAGCCGGTGGCAGCCGGTAAGCCCTGATACCGAATCACGACGATCAAATGTGGGAGCGGTCGAGCTTTCGTGGCCTCGCTGAAGCTCGACAGCTCCCACCTCGATCGCCGTTGTCCTTAAGTCTTAACGCACCAGGCAAGGCTGCTTGTTATTAAAGCGCCAGCCCGGAATCAAGAACTGCATCGCCACACTGTCATCCCGCGCTCCAAGGCCCATGCCTTTGTACAGCTCATGGGCCTTGGCCACTGCGTCCATGTCGATCTCCACGCCCAGGCCAGGCTGGGTGGGCACTTTTACGTAGCCGCCTTCGATTTTCAGTGGCGCCTTGGTCAGGTGCTGGCCGTCCTGCCAGATCCAGTGGGTGTCGATGGCGGTGATGTCTCCCGGAGCGGCGGCGGCCACCTGGGTAAACATCGCCAGGGAAATATCGAAGTGGTTGTTGGAATGCGAACCCCAGGTCAGGCCCCATTCATTGCACATCTGCGCCACACGCACCGAGCCTTGCATCGTCCAGAAGTGTGGGTCGGCCAGCGGAATGTCGACCGATTGCAGCTGGATCGCGTGGCCCATTTCGCGCCAGTCGGTGGCGATCATGTTGGTCGCGGTTTTAAGCCCGGTGGCACGGCGGAATTCAGCCATGACTTCGCGACCCGAGTAGCCGTTTTCTGCGCCGCAGGGGTCCTCGGCGTAGGCGAGCACGTGGTGTTGGTCGCGGCACAGGCGGATGGCTTCTTTGAGTGACCACGCACCGTTGGGGTCAAGGGTGATGCGTGCATCTGGAAAGCGTTCGGCCAGGGCAGTGACGGCTTCGATTTCTTCATCGCCACTCAGCACGCCGCCTTTGAGCTTGAAGTCGTTGAAGCCGTACTTGGCCTTGGCGGCTTCGGCAAGGCGCACCAAGGATTCGGCAGTCATGGCCTTCTCGTGACGCAGGCGGAACCACGCGTCATCGGCGTCGGCCTCGTTGCGGTAGGCCAGAGAGGTGGCTGTGCGGTCGCCGACATAAAACAGGTAGCCGAGCATTTTTACCGCATCACGTTGCTGTCCTTCACCCAGCAGCGCCGCCACCGGCACTTCCAGGAACTGACCCAACAGGTCGAGCAGGGCAGCTTCCATGGCGGTGACGGCGTGAATGGTGATGCGCAGGTCAAAGGTCTGCAGGCCGCGACCGGCGGCGTCGCGAGCGGCAAAGGTGCTGCGCATCTGGTTAAGGATGCGTTGGTATTGGCCAATCGGCTGGCCGACCACCAGGCTGCGCGCATCTTCAAGGGTTTCACGGATGCGCTCGCCACCGGGCACCTCGCCCACGCCCGTGTTGCCGGCGCTGTCCTTGAGAATCACGATATTGCGGGTAAAAAATGGCCCGTGGGCGCCGCTCAGATTGAGCAGCATGCTGTCGTGGCCTGCCACCGGGATGACTTGCAATTGGGTGACTACAGGAGTGTTCATGGCAGTGTCCTAAGTAAGCTCAAAGAGGTTTGCTGATGGCGGCGCCCGTTGGCACAGCGCTGGCAGAGGTCAATACGGCCGAGGGTGAGGTCTTGGCGAAAAACACCAGGATCGCGGCAAGCACCGAGGTGCCGGCCAGGCCGTAGAGGCCGCCCTGGATCGAGCCGGTGGTTTGTTCCAGGAAGCCAAACGTGGTCGGGGCCACGAAACCGCCCAGGTTGCCGATGGAGTTGATCAACGCGATCACGGCCGCGGCGATGCGCACATCCAGATAACCCTGGGGAATGGGCCAGAACAGCGACGAGGCGGATTTGAACCCGATTGCCGCGAAGCAGATCGCCACGAAGGCGAAGATTGGCCCACCGGTGGTGGACATGAACATGCCCGCAGCGGCAATCAACAGCGCGGCGGCGACCCAGGCTTGCTGGAACTTGAACTTGCCCGACAGCGAGGCGAAGGCGTACATGGCGATGATCGAGATCAGCCACGGAATCGAGTTGAAGAACCCGACCTGAATGTCGCTCAGGTCACCCATTTTCTTGATGATGCTCGGCAGCCAGAAGGTCGCCGCGTAGATCGTCAGCTGGATGCAGAAGTACAGGGCGCAGAACAGCAGGATCTGGCGGTCCTTGAGCAGTTTGCCAATGGTCGGTTTGACCGTGGTCAGTGCTTCTCGCTCACGTTGTTCCTGGTCGATGGCGCCGACCAGTGTGTCCTGCTCTTCGCGGGTCAGCCATTTGGCGTCGTGGGGTTTGGAGTCCAGCCAGAACCACACGAAGAACCCCAGCGCCACCGAGGCCAGGCCTTCAATGGCGAACATCCATTGCCAACCGTGAAAGCCAAAGCCTTCGATTTGCAACAGTGCGCCCGACAACGGGCCGGAAATCAGCGAGGCGACCGCCGAACCGCTGAGGAAGATTGCAATGGCTTTGCCGCGCTCCACACCCGGCAACCAACGAGTGAAGTAGTAGATCACCCCAGGGAAAAACCCGGCTTCGGCCACGCCCAGCAGAAAGCGCAGGATGTAGAACTGTGTTTCGTTCTGGATGAACGCCATCAGCGTGGCAACGATGCCCCAGGTGAACATGATGCGCGTCAGCCAGATCCGCGCACCGACCTTTTGCAGCAGCATGTTGGAGGGCACTTCAAACAGCGCATAGCCAATAAAGAACAACCCGGCGCCCAGGCCATAGGCGGCCGCGCCGATGCCCAGGTCATGCTCCATGTGCGTGCGCACGAAGCCGATATTGACCCGGTCGATGTAGTTGAGGATGAACATGATCACGAACAGTGGGAGCACATGGCCCTTCACTTTGCTCACGGCGCGCGTGAGTACTGAGTCGCTGGGTGAAGCGGCAGATGCATGGTTTGAATTGGTCACAATTCAAAACTCCCCTGATTTATTTTTATGCGGGTTTGCGTGTTTTGTTGATAGACATCATACAAGTGCCTTTCTTTTTTTCGCAATGCGCCGTGGGGTGTATTTGTTCTTATAAGCGAGAGAATTTAATAGGTGTTTTGGTTATTTGTTCAGCGTTTATTGGGCTATTGCACCGTTTAGGGTGTGTCGAGACGGCGTGATCGCCACCCGACTAACGACACCGACGCCCTTTAGGCTAAGAGCTAGAGAGTTGAGTTGTCATACAAGCTAGGCATTTTTTGAATCAACTCAGCGTTGCCGCCGAGCGGGGTGTTAAGCTCCCTCCAGCCCAACCCCGTGGACCCTAGCGATGCCCATTGAAAATGCAACCCTGGTCCGTAGACGTTCCAATAACCTGGCCCAGGGCGTGGTTGATGCGCTGACCCAGCGCATCCTGCTCGGCCAGCTCAAGCCCGGTGAAAAACTGCCGTCCGAATCCACCATCGTGCTTGAGCATGGGGTGAGTCGCACGGTGGTGCGCGAAGCGATTTCCAAGTTGCAGGCGTCAGGCCTGGTAGAAACTCGCCACGGCATCGGCACCTTTGTACTGGAGCAACCTGCGCAACAGGGCTTGCGCCTGCATGTGGACACCGTCGCGAGCGTGCGCAATATGCTCGAGCTGCGCCTGGGCCTGGAGGTGCAAGCGGTGGCGCTGGCCGCTGTGCGCAGAAGTGACGAGCAACTCGTGCGCATGCGCGAAGCGCTGGATGACTACCAGGCTTCGCTGGCGAACAACGACAGTTGCGTGGAGGAGGACAAGCGCTTTCACCAACTGATCGCCGAGGCCACCGGCAATACCTTCTTCACTGAAATCATGCTGCACCTGGGCAATGCGATGATCCCGCGCACCCAGGTCAAGGGCGCCGAGCGCGGCGGCGCCGATTTTGCCAAGCTCGGTCAGTTGGCAAACCTGGAGCACGAAGCGATCTTCAATGCCATCAAGCGCCAGGACCCGGACGCCGCGCGCGCGGCCATGGTGCTGCACCTGACCAACAGCCGGGATCGGTTTTCGGGTGTGTAATGTTGTGCTGATAAGGAACAACCGTTGAACGAACACACATTGTCCATGCGCCTGGAGCGTGTGGCGGCAAACGTGCCGGCGGGTGCGCGCCTGGCCGATATCGGCTCGGACCACGGCTACCTGCCGGTAGCCTTGATGCGTCGCGGCGCGATCGCAGCGGCGGTGGCGGGTGAGGTGGCGGCCACGCCCTTTCACGCGGCCGAACGCACGGTACGCGACAACGCTCTGCAGCAGCACATCAGCGTGCGGCTGGCTGATGGCTTGGCGGCCATTGAACCGGCGGATGCAATCACCGCGATCAGCCTGTGCGGCATGGGCGGCGAAACCATCCGCGACATCCTCGACAGCGGCAGGGCGCACTTGAGCGGTCAGGAACGCCTGATCCTGCAACCCAATGGCGGCGAACAACCCTTGCGCCAATGGCTGATGGACAACGGCTACCGGATCGTGCGCGAGGAGCTGTTGCAGGAGAACCGGTTTTACTACGAAATCATCGTCGCCGAACGCGCTGAGCCGCTGGTCTACACGGCGCAACAGCTGTACTTCGGCCCGCTGCAGATGCAGGCGCGCAGCCCGCAGTTCCTGGGCAAGTGGCAACGCATGTTGCGTCAGAAGCACAAGACCCTGGCCAGCTTCGAGCAGGCCCGGCAGGCGGTGCCCCAGCACAAGGTGCAGGAGATTGAACAGCAGGCGCGCTGGATCACCCAGCTGCTGGCTTGAACTGGCAACAGTGAACAGGGTCACACATCCCAGACCGGCGCTTTACCCGGTCTCTTGCGCCGCCCATGATGGACGGCTCGCACTCATGGAGGACGCTGCGTATGTTTGGCTCCCTGCTCGACAAACTTTTCAATCGCCCGCTGACTGAAGATGCGTTCGCCGAGAAAGTCATCAAGGCGGCTCGCGAAGCGGGTTTCAGCGAACCTCTTGAGTACGCGCCCAAAGAGTTCCGCCTCAAGCATGGCGACGGTAGCTACTTCAACCTGCATAACGCATTCAATGACTATCAGAACGCCGAAAAAGCGCACAAATCTGACGTATTGAAAGGGTATGTATCGACCCTGCTCGGCTACAAAAAGCCAGCCCCGCCAACCTTCGAAGGCGTCAGGCCGCTGTTGCGGCCGGTGATTCGTAACCTGGCGATGCTCGAAGAAGTGCGCCTTCATCACGTCCGCAACAAGGGCTGGGATGCGCCGTACACCGCCGTTCATCAGGCGCTGGGCACCGACTGCGTGACCCTGCTGGCGGTGGACTACCCCGAGACTACGTCCACCCTGACCGAGGGGCCTGATCCACAGTGGGGCGTGAGCCTGGACGAGGCATTGGCGGTGGCGGTGAGCAATCTGCGTGAAGCGACCCAGGACGCGTTTGACGAAATCGTGCCCGGCCTCTACCTCGGCCGCTGGAATGACGGCTATGACACCAGCCGCGTGCTGCTGCCGGATGTCCTGCAGCGTGCGGCCATCAAGGGCCGCCCCGTGTTCATGATCCCGACCCGCGACATCCTGATGGTGACCGGTGACAAGGATGAAGCGGGCATTCGGCACATGGTCGAGGTCAGCTTCAAGGCCATGGAAAGCGGGCGCGCGGTGTCCAGCCAGGTCTACACCTATGACGATCAACGGATCGTGCCTTTCATCAGCCAGGATGAAGCGCTCACGGCGCGCATGGCGAGCCTCGAACACATGCTGCTGCAGGGCAACTACCACGCGCAGAAAGAGCAGCTCGACATCCTTCACGATGAGCAGAAAATCGACGTGTTTGTCGCGACCTACACGTTGTTCGAGTTAAAGGACAGTCACGGCAAGACCTTCTCGCTCTGTAGCTGGACAGAAACCGTCGACACCTTGCTGCCCAAGACCGACCGCGTGGCGCTGGTGCAGATCCAGCCCGATGGCACCGCCCAGACTCAAGTGGTCGAATGGGCTGAGCTTGAGGCCAAGTTGGGCGACCTGCTGGCGCCGGCCAGCCTGTACCCGGCGCGCTATCGCACGCTGGGTTTTCCGACGCCTGCGCAATTGAGTCAGTTGACGCCGCTGGTTTAGCGCCGGCTTGTCACGCGTCGCCCACCTGTGCAAGGATCGCCCATGACCAAATTTTCGCAAAGCAACCGCCATCACCCCCACGGACCTTGCCCAAGGTGCCGCGGTTGCTTGCGCTCACTGATTGACCAGAACCTCTGATCACTCGATGAACCACCACCCAAGGCGCCGATGGCGCCTTTTTTATTGCTTGTAAAAAGGGAGATTCAACAGATGACAATGCTACGGGGTACCCGAATAGTGACGGGCAAAGAAGCCGCGACAATGCGAGAGATCGAGGCGCGTTTTCGGAGCTATCTTCATCGACGCGGGCGCTGAAGAAGTCATCGTGCCGGCCCTGTGGGGCCAGGACACGTTTATCGAAAAAGCCGGCGGCAGTGAAATCATCGGGCAGATGTGGGCCTTTGATGACAAGGCCGGACGTCAGTGTTGCCTGATCCCGGAAGCCACCGCGCTGTTCCAGGAGCGCAACACGCAATTGCTTGGCGCGCGCGCGGAGGCGATGTTTTTCTACGTGGCGCGGTGTTACCGGTATGAGCGGCCGCAAGCTGGGCGCTACCGGGAGTTCACTCAGTTGGGGCTGGAAATTCTCAGCCCTGAGCCCGCGCTGGCGTTGCAGCGCAGCCAAGCGCTGTGCACCGGTTTTCTCGACACGCTGAACCTTGACTATGAGCTTAACCTGGCCGTCAAACGCGGGCTGAGTTACTACCTGCAAGGCAATGGCTTCGAGGTGCGCTGCCCCGCGTTGGGTGCTCAGCAACAAGTGGTAGGCGGCGGTGCATACCGCGAAGGCGCCGGGTTCGGCATCGGGCTTGAGCGTCTGGTGCTTGCGTTGGCGTGATGTGCAAGGACGCCTCCACCCGGAGGCGTCTCCTATCCGGCCGCCGGATATGCTCCAATAGCCGCCATCATTTGCTCACCCTGGGAACCCCGCCATGGCCGACACCACCGATCAAGCCTTCTACGACCGTGCAGACGCACACATCGAACTGTCGAACGAACAACTCAAAACCTGTGAAAACCTCGGCGAGGTCAGCGCCTCGATGATGTTCGGCACCACGCGCTTCAACGCCTGGGCCAGTGCACGCAACTTCAAGTCCGGCGCCGAAATGGCCGATGCGCGGGAAGCGATGCTGAAGTATTTCTGTGACCAGTACCGGATGATGCTTGAGGACAATCTGGATGATCACATCAATAATTTCAGTCAGTACATGTTGGTCAAATAGCTCGTCGGCACCGATTCCACTTGCTCTTGTACGTTGAGTTGTCCTTTCCTCAGCAGCCGTTGGATGTCCAGGGCTGTTTCAGATGCCCTTGCGCGCCAGGTCGGGCAGGTCAGTGCCCAGAGCCTCCAGGGCAAGCCAGCCTCCCTGGAAAGCCGGGTTACCGTTCCACTCTGCACACTGAGTGCTTTTGCCCCATTTTCGCGCATGCCCCAGCGCCGTCACCTCGCCAAGCCGCCTATTTCGCGACCCGCCACCAACGGCCCGTATCTTGCTAGTACCTTCCCAATCAATGACATGGCATTTTGCTTCTAGTCATATCCAGGTTGTTTGGGGGAGTGGGTCGGCCATGCACAGTCTTTTATCACCGGGTATCCGCCTGCTTGGCCATTTCGGTTTTGCGCGCAAGTTCCAGATCCTGTTTTTCCTGTTCATGCTGCCCCTGGCCGGAAGCCTGTGGCTGATCGGCCAGGACTATCGCGACAAATTAGCGGTGATTTCCAGCGAGCAGTCCGGCGTGCGCCAGCTGCTGGCCCTGGACACCCTGGATGGGCAGTTGACCGCACAACGCAACCTGGCTGCCCGCTGGAAAGCGCTGGATATTCTGCACACCCCAACCCCTGCCGCGCAGGCGGCGATGGACAACGTCGATGCCGGCAACCCGGCCATTGTGCAAAGCCTGCAAGCCTTGGGCGATGCGCTCAAGACCCACAACGCCAGCGCTGACACCCTGGCCCGTTTTGAGGCGTTGCAGGCGACGGTCAAGGGCATGGACACCCAATCGCTGCGCACCGTGGGCTGGTGGCCGGACGGTTATGACCGCTTTACCGCCGCCCTGACTGCGATGCAAACCTTGCGCGAGCAGATCACCCTGGACGCCGGCCTGATCCTCGACCCCTGGCTGGAAACCTACTTGCTGATGCAGATTTCCACCCAGCACACGCCGGACTTGATCGAGCGTGTCGGCCGCACCGCGAGCGTCGGGCAGTCCTCGATTGCCTCCGGGCAATTCACCTTGCAAAGCCGCTTGCAGATGCGCGACCTGCGCGGCCGAATCGGCGATGCACGTGACCAGTTGGTCAAGGCCGCCGCGTCACTCAAAGCCAAGCAATACGCCGGGATGCAACCGTGGACGGCGCAATACGACACCAGCCTGCAATTGCTCGATAACCAACTCAAAGGCCTGGACGACGGCGTGTTTGGCGGCACCATCAAGCTCGACACCGCAGGCTTTGATCGCAGTGTCGACAGCATCCTCGGCGCGTTGGGCGCACTGCGCAGCCAGTCGCTGCACTCGCTGGATGAACGTTTGAGTTATTACCGTGACCGCTCGCTCAGGGAGTTCATTCCGGTGGTGGCCACGTTCAGCCTGCTGGCGTTGGCGGCGTTGTACCTGTTTATTTGCCTGCAGGCTTCGATTCGTCGCAGTGCCAGTGGCATCACCACGCTCGCCGAGTCCCTGCGTGATGGCAACCTGTGCGTCGAAGTGGCGGTGGAAGGTCGCGATGAACTGGCGGCAATCAGCACCGCGCTCAACGTCGCCGTGGTGCAGCTGCGCACCAGCCTGCTGGGCGTCAACCACGAGACCCAGCAGTTGGGCTCGGCGGTGCTCACCCTCAACGCGCAATCGGGCAGCACCCTGACCGAAGTCGAAGACCAGCAACACCAGATCAGCCAGATCGCCGCCGCCGCCACGCAACTGGCGGCCACCTCGATGGGCGTCGCCAAAAGCTGCGAACAGGCTTCCGGCAGCGCCCAGCAAACCCGGCGTATCGCCGAAGACAGCAGCCGCGACAGCCAGCGCACCACGGCGAGTATCCAGCAACTCAACCAGCGCCTGACCGACACGGCGAATGCCCTGGAGCAAGTGAGCCAGCAGGGCCAGCAAATTCAGTCGGTGGTCGACACCATTCGCGGCATTGCCGAACAGACCAACCTGCTCGCACTCAACGCCGCCATCGAAGCCGCCCGCGCAGGCGAGCAAGGCCGTGGGTTTGCCGTGGTGGCGGATGAGGTGCGCAGCCTGTCGCAACGCACCCAGGCTTCGACGGCGCAGATCGCCGGCACGGTGGACAGCCTGCGCGCGACGGTGAGCCAGGCGGTCACGCTGATGGGCGCCGCGTGTGACCAGGCGCTGACTGACGCCGAGTCCGTCACCGGCCTGGGCACACGCCTGGGCGAAATTGCCGGCGCGGTGCAAAACGTCACCGACACCCTGGCGCAGATTGCGGCGGCGGTGGAAGAACAGGCGACGACGGCGGATGAAGTCAGCGGCAATATCCAGCAGGTCGATCAGGCCGCAGGGCGCTTGCTCGACGGCGCGCGTGCGGTGAACCAGGCGGCCGACACCTTGAGCAAAGGCAGCCGCGCCCTGAGTGAAAACACCGCGCGCTTTCGCCTGGACTGACCATCCCCCCCTGTGGCGAGCGGGCTTGCCCCGCGTTGGGCCGCGAAGCGACCCCAAACCCAACAACGAGAACTATCAGAAAAACCCCATCGCTCTAATTGGGCCTGCTTCGCCCCCCCAACGCGGTGCGCTCTGAATGAAAGCACCGCGCGTTAGATGAACCTTCAGCGCCAACAGGGCTCACTTATCAAGTCGCCCTGTTCCGTTGCCGAAAGGAATCTGCATGCCTTCAACCCCGCCATCACCCGACCTGACCGCCCCCGTGGAACGCGAACTCAGCCTGCGCGCGGTGATTACCGGGGTCGTGCTGGGCATCCTGCTCACGCCCTCGAATGTGTACGCGGGGCTCAAGATCGGCTGGTCGTTCAACATGTCGATCATCGCCTTGCTGGTCGGCTACGCCATCTGGCAGGGCCTGGCCAGGCGCAGCCCCGGGCAACTGCCGTGGACACTGCACGAAAGCAACATCAACCAGACCGTTGCCTCGGCCGCCGCCTCGATTATCTCCGGCGGGCTGGTGGCGCCGATCCCGGCCTACACCTTGTTGACCGGCCACACGCTGGACGCCTTGCCGATGATCGCCTGGGTGTTCTCGGTGAGCTTTCTCGGGATCTGGATCGCCTGGTACCTGCGGCCCTCGCTGCTCAATGACAACGCGCTGAAATTCCCCGAGGGCATGGCCACCCTGGAAACCCTGCTGCACATCTACAACCACGGCCGCGAAGCCGCCACGCGCTTGAAGGTGCTGCTCGGCGCCGCGTTGCTGTCCGGGCTGGTCAAGTGGGTGGATACGTTTATGTGGGCCTTGCCGCGCTGGTCGCCCAGCGCGGCGTTGGAGCGCCTGACGTTTACCGCCGACCCTTCGCTGCTGTTGCTGGGCTTTGGCGGCATCATCGGGATTCGCGTGGGCCTGACCCTGCTGCTTGGCGCCTTGCTCGCCTGGGGCGGGTTGGGGCCGTGGCTGTTGGCGCAAGGCCTGGTCAGCCTGCCGGCAGGCAGCAGCGGCCCCCAATTTGCCGCGTTGGTGGAATGGTTGCTGTGGCCCGGCGTGAGCTTGATGGTGTGTTCGACGCTGGCCTCGCTGGCGATCCGTCTGTGGGCCTTGCACACGTCCACCAAAGCCGGCGGCGGCACGCCCTGGGCGGTGCCCAAGGCTGGGCCTGCCGCCGGTTTTGCACTGGCGATTGTGCTGGTGGTGAGCCTGCAGGCGCTGTTGTTCGGCATCAACCTGTGGATGGCCTTGCTGACCATTCCCCTGGCGATTTGCCTGGCCGCCGTGGCGGCGCGCGTGGTGGGTGCCACCGGCATTCCGCCGATTGGCGCCATCGGGCAATTGTCCCAGCTGAGCTTCGGCATCGTTGCGCCGGGGCAAGTGCCGATCAACTTGATGAGTGCCAACACCGCCGGCGGCTCGGCCGGGCAATGCACGGACTTGATGAACGATTTCAAGGTCGGCAAGGCGATTGGCGCCACGCCGCGCAAGCAAGTGATCGCGCAGATTCTGGGGATTTTTGTGGGCAGCATCGTTGGCGTATTTGCCTACCTGGCGTTGATCCCCGACCCGCAAAGCATGCTGCTCACCGAAGAGTGGCCGGCGCCTGCGGTCGCCACCTGGAAAGCCGTGGCGCAAACCCTGACCCATGGCCTGGATTCATTGTCGGTGAGCATTCGTTGGGCGATTGGCCTGGCGGGTGCGGTCGGCGTGTTGCTGGGCGTTCTCGACAGCACTTTGTCGTCCCGACGCGCCCGGTATCTGCCCAGCGCCGCGGCCTTGGGCCTGGCCTTCGTGCTGCCGGCTTCGGTGTCGCTGATGATGGCCCTCGGCGCGGTGCTGACGTGGTTGGCGAGCTGCCGCTGGCCGAGTCTCACCGAACGTTTTGCGATTACCGCGGCGGCCGGATTGATCGCCGGGGAGAGCATCACCGGGGTCGGCGCGTCGTTGTGGGCGATGGTTGCGAATTAATCCATGGCACTCCACCGCGACAGCGTAGTCTCTTACCTGGATACCCACTCTCGTTCAGCGGAGCCCTTATGATCACTGTCCACCACCTCAACAACTCGCGTTCGCAACGCATTCTGTGGCTGCTCGAAGAACTCGGCCTGCCTTACCAGATCAAGCGCTACCAGCGCGACCCGAAAACCAACCTTGCTCCGCCCGAACTCAAGTCGATCAACCCGTTGGGCAAATCCCCGGTGATCGAAGACGGCGACCTTGTGCTGATCGAGTCCGCCGCGATCATCGACTACCTGATCCGCCGTCATGGCCAAGGCCGTCTGCAGCCCGATCCGGCTACGGCCACCTACGACAAATACGTGCAATGGCTGCACTTCGCCGAAGGCTCGGCAATGCTGCCGCTGATGCTCAACCTCTACGTCGGCCGCCTGGGTGAAGCGGGCGCACCGTTGCATCCGCGCATCGAGTCGGAGTTGGCCAACTACCTGGGCTACCTGAACGACGTGCTGGCGGATACGCCATACCTGGTGGGTGACGAGCTGAGCGGCGCGGATATCCAGATGAGCTTCATCGGCGAAATCGCCAAGGCCCAAGGCAAGCTGCAGGCCTACCCGAACCTGGCCGCGTGGGTGCAACGCTTCCAGGCGCGCCCGGCCTACCGCAAGGCAGTGGAGCAGGGCGGCGAGTACGCCTTCGCCAAATAAAAGCGCAGGCGTTACCCCTGTGACGAGCGGGCCTGGTGTGGCAAACGGGCCTGGTGTGACGAGCGGGCCCGGTGTGGCAAACGGGCCTGATGTGACGAGTGGGCTTGATGTGGCGAGCGGGCTTGCCCCGCGTTGGGCTGCGAAGCAGCCCCAAACCAGCCGCCGAGTACCGCCTGACACACCGCGTTCTGCTCCATTCATTGGGGCCGCTGCGCAGCCCAACGCGGGGCAAGCCCGCTCGCCACACCAGGCCCGTTCGCCGCAAGAGGCCCGCGCTTCACAACGCCTTAGCCCCTACAGCCCACCGAGAGCGGCCTCTAGCTGTTCGCAAACCGCTTCAACGAAAACGACGACAAATCCAGCTCACTCGACCCCCGCATACACCACTGCGCAAACGCCTCCCCCAACGCCGCCGAATGTTTGAAGCCATGCCCCGAACACGGCGACACCACCAGTGTGTGCTGCAGCGATGGGTGCTCGTCGATGATGAAATGGTGGTCCGGCGTCACCGTGTAGGCACACACCGCTGACTTCACCACCTCGGCCGTCACCCCGGCGATACGGCCCTGCACCTGCTGCTCATACATCTCGCGCGCTTGCGCCGCCGAGACCGTGCGGTCCAGCGTCTCAGGCGTGGCAGCGGTGTGATACTGCGCCGTGGCAAGTTTCAGGCTGCCCTCGCCGGGCAATGCGGGGAAGCCATAGTGGGTTTGATCCTGGCCATGCGTGAGGATATACGTGGGCGATTTGCCGACCAGATCGGCACCCGGTTCAAGCGCGAACCAGAACAGTTGCTGACGGTAAACGCTGAGCAACCGATCAAACGGCGCCCCGAGCAAACCGCCCGCCCAATTGCCCGCGCTCACCACCAGTTTGTCGGCCTGCAACGTGCGTTTGTCGGTGGTCACCGTCACGCCGTGCGCGTCCGAACTGATCTGGGTGACGGTCTCGCCCTTATACAGCGTGGCGCCGTGCTGCTCGGCCAGCTTGAGCTGCACATCGATACACCGCTCCGGGCGCACAAAGCCGCCACCGGGTTCGTAGTAGCCGATGGCGCTGTCCGCCACCTGGGAAAATTGCGCGAAGCGCTGGCGAATCTGCGTCGCATCCAGCAACTCGTGTTCGATGCCATAGGTTTGCGCCAGGCCAATGGTGCGCAGGGTGAAGTCGGTTTCATCGCTGGGGTCGAAGTCATCGCGGGAGGTCAGCACCAACAGCCCCGACTGCTCGAACAACGCCTCCCCGGACAACGCCTCCAGCTCACGCCAGATACGGTGCGAGTTGCGCACAATGGGCACGTACTGCGCGCCTTCACCCACCGACAGCCGCGTGATACGCGTATCGCCGTGGCTTGAGCCGAACGAGTGGGGCGGGTGATGGCGATCGATACCGGCAACGTTTACACCGGCTTTGGCCAGTTGGTACACCGTGGCGGCACCCATGGCGCCGAGGCCGATGACCAGCGATTCATAGCGTTCCAAGGTTGATACTCGCGTCTGAGGGCAGGGCAGTAGTTGAGGCCAAGACGGCAGAAAAAACAATGGGCAACAGGCACGGGCGCCTCGCCTAGCGCCGTTGGGCCACGCATTCTGCATATGCCAATTACAAAGCCCTTTGCAATTTTTTATTCTTTCCTAACCTATACCGCCTTCATGCAAAGTCCGCCTTTCCAGCGATGGATCTCCATCGTTCCTCGACAGCAAGGCTGAATGGCCGTTATCCGCACGGAGCATGCAATGGGTGTTAATCAGAACCTGCATTTCGGTCTGATTGGTCAGATGTTCAAGAGCGATTACAGCTGGCTGTGTGCGCGCGTTGGCCGGGCGATGGGATGCCCGCACGGGGCGCAGGATATTGCCTCGGAAACCTTTTTGCGGGTGCTGGCGTTGCCGGACCCGGCGGCCATTCGAGAACCACGCGCATTGTTGACCACCATTGCGCGGCGCCTGATGTATGAAGGCTGGCGCCGCCAGGACCTGGAACGGGCGTATCTGGAAGCACTGGCCCTGGCGCCGGAGTTGGTGCATCCGTCGCCTGAAGAGCGCTTGTTGCTGATCGAGACATTGCTTGAAGTCGACCGCTTGCTCAACGGCTTGTCGGCCAAGGCCAAGGCAGCGTTTTTGTATCACCAACTGGATGGGCTGACCTACGCGAAAATTGCCGAACGGCTGCAGGTGTCGGTGAGCCGGGTGCAGCAGTACATGGCCGATGCGTTCAAGCGTTGCTACCTGGCGATGGCGCAACCATGAGCACCAACCCGCCCGATGAGGCGATGATCGATGAGGCGGCGCAATGGATGGCGTTGCTGCAATCGGGGCATGCCAGTGCCCAGGAGCACCACGCGTTCCGCCGTTGGCGCGAGGGCGACCCACGGCGGGCCGAGGTCTTCAATATGATGGGCAGTGGCGTGTCGGCGCTGGGCAACGACGACCTGCGGCGCATGCCGCGCGAGAGCCTGTTGCACACCTTGAATGCGCCCTCGGGCCGTCGCCGCTTTTTGCGCAATACCCTGGCGTTGGTGGGCTTCGTTTCCTGCGCGAGCCTGGTCACGCGGCTGTCCGACAACTGGCTGCCGTCCGACGGCCTGCGCACCGGCACGGGCGAGCGCTTGAACCTGACGCTGGAAGACGGCAGCGCCTTGAGCCTGGATGCGCGCAGCAAGGTGATCACGCATTTCGACGCTCGGCAACGGCTGCTGGCGTTGCTCGACGGCAAACTGTTGGTGGACGTGATCAAGGACCCGCTGCGCCCGTTTATTGTCGAGACCGAGCAGGGCCGCATGCGCGCTTTGGGCACGCGTTTTCAGGTGCAGCAGGGCGACGGCCAGACACAAATCACGATGCTGCATTCCCAAGTGGAAATCACCACGTGCAGCGGCGCCGTGCAGGTGATCAACGCCGGCCAGAAAGCCACGTTCAACGCGCAGGGCCTGTTGAAACTCGAAGCCGCCAGCGGTGGCGAGGCCGCGTGGACGCAAGGCCTGCTGGAAGTGCGTGACCGCTCACTGGGTGAAGTGGTGGACGCATTGCGCGACTACCGGCGCGGCATTATCCGCATCAGCCCCGCGGCAGCCAGCCTGCGCTTGAGCGGGATTTTCCCGCTGGACGACAGCCAGCGTGCCCTGCAATTGCTGGCCCAGTCGTTGCCGGTGCAGGTCGACTACCACAGCCCGTACTGGGTCAGTATCGAGCGCCGATAAATCATTGCACGGCGCCCTATAAAAATCCCATGGCAGTTGCACAACCCTGTGCAGGCAGAGGTTTATCTGCCCGCGTACAGCCGTGTTCGCCGTTATAAACCCATGCCTTTTTAGCCTAACGCCCGTCTATAAAAACCGCTGATTGGTTGTTCAACCCATCAACTGCATAACACTGATGGGGAAGCTCAACCATGCACTTCAAACACCGCAATCGCTCATCGCTGGCGGCGCTGTCCTTGGCCCTTGGCGTGACCCTGGCCGGGCATGGCGCCCTGGCGTTCGGCCAGTCGCCGTCGCCGGCAGCTTCCACGCACGCCCAGACCTATGACTTCGATATCGCCAGCGGTCCCCTCGACCAGGCGTTGCTGAACCTGTCGCGCAACAGCGGGCAGACCATCGCCTTCCAGCAAGACCTGGTGCAAGGCCTTACCAGTGCCGCGGTGCGGGGGCGCCTGACCACCGAGCAAGCGCTGCAACAGGCGCTGCGTGGTTCGGCCCTGGACGCGGTGCCAAGCGGCGACGGCGGCTGGGTGCTGCGCCGCGCGGCCAAGGCGCCTGCCGCCAGCATCAAGGCGGCACCTGCTGCGGCCGTCGCCCTCGCACCAGTGCCTGGCGATGTGGCCCTGGAAAAAGTCGTGGTCACCGGCTCGCGCATTGCCCGCGCCCAGGTCGAAGGGCCGTCGCCGGTCACGGTAATCAGCGGCGAAGAAATCACCAGTCGTGGCTACAAGAATGTCTACGACGCCATCGCTTCGCAAACCCAGAACACCGGCATGACCCAGGGCGAAGACTACGGCAACACCTTCCAGCCCGCCGCCAGCGCCCTCAACCTGCGAGGGTTGGGGCCCAACCACACACTGGTGCTGATCAACGGCCGGCGCGTGGCCGACTACCCCACGGCGTACGACGGCGCGGTCAACTTCACTAACCTGGCGAATATCCCGGCGGTGATGATCGAGCGCATCGAAATCCTCAGCAGTGGCGCGTCGGCCGTGTACGGCTCCGACGCCATTGCCGGGGTGGTGAACATCATCCTCAAGGACAAAATCAGCGGCGTAGACGTTAACCTGCGCGGCGGTTACGCCGAGCGCGGCGGCGGCGACAACCAGCGGCTGCAGATCAGCGGCGGCGACAGTTGGGGCGATTTCGACGGTGTGTTCGGCCTTGAACTGACCAACCGCCAGCCGATCTGGAGCAACCAGCGCGGCTTCATGACAGACGGCCCGGCGGTCAACGTCGGCTACCGGCGCAACCTCGACAGCGGCGCCTACCTGGGGCCCGGCTGCGCCGCCTATGGCGGTATCTACAACGGCAAGCTGGGCAACACCGGCAATCGCTGCACCACCAACCAGTACTACAACGATTACTCGACCCTCCAGGCCGAGAAGGAGAACTACGACGGCTACACCCGTGGCACCTGGTATTTCAGCGACAGCGGCAAAGTATTTGCCGACCTGATGTTTGGCTTTGATCACACCCAGAACAACACGCGCGGCCCGAGCTTTACCTCGCCGGACTTCATCAACCAGAACACCGGCAACCTGGAGCGCTGGTCGCGTAACTTCGCCAGTGAGGAAATCGGCGGCAAGACCTCCAACAACAGCAAATGGCGCGAGCTGTCCTGGACCGGCACCCTGGGCCTGGAAGACAAGTTCGCCAACAGTGACTGGGGTTACCAGATCGCCGCCAACCGCTCCGAGTACACCAGCGACCGCAACACCCGCTACACACCGTTGAGCGGCATCCGCGATTACTACCTGGGGCCGCAACTGGGCACCCAGGACGGCCACCCGGTATTTGCCCCGGACCCGTCACGGCTGGACCAGCCGCTGACCGAAGCGCAGTGGCGGCAGTTTCGCGGCAACCTGGTGCAGAAGAGCAAGTCGGTGTCCCAAACCTTCAGCGCCAACATCAACGGTGACCTGTTCGACCTGCCGGCCGGGCCGGTGGGGTTTGCCGGTGTGACTGAAGTCGGGCGTCAGTCCTACAGCGTGCATGTCGATGACCAACTCAATGACGGCACCTTCTACAACACCACGCCGGCGTCCAATTCCGGCGGCTCGCGTGACCGTTATGCCGCCGGCGGCGAGTTCAGCATTCCGCTCACCGACACGCTGCTGGCCTCGGCGGCCGGGCGTTGGGACCAATACACATTCAGTGGCCGTTCCGAGCAACAGAAAACCTACAACCTGGGCCTTGAGTGGCGGCCGATCACCAGCCTGCTGTTTCGCGGCAGTTACGGCACCAGCTTTCGCGCGCCGGACCTTAATTACCTCTATCAGGCCGACAGCAAAGGCTACAAACCGGACCAGATCGACTACTACGGTTGCAGCAAAGGCCTTGAAGGCGCCTGTGATCGCGGGCGCGTTGACTACACCCAGAGCGGCACGCCGAACCTTGAGTCGGAGCGCGGTAAATCCTGGACTTATGGGGTTGTCTGGTCGCCCTCGCATCAGTTCGATGTGTCCGCTGACTTCTGGCGCGTGCAGATCAAGGACCTGCTGACCACCGTTGACATCAACCGCCTGCTGCAACAGGAAGACCAGTGCCGCAATGGCCTGCTCGACGCCGCCACCTGCGCCGATGTGCTGGCGCGTGTGCAGCGTAATGCCGGCAACGCGGCGGTCGATCCGAACAAGTTGCAACAGGTGTATGTCAATGCCATCAACGCCGCCAGCGAACGCGCCAGCGGCCTGGACCTCAAGAGCAATATCCGCTGGGGCGCAGGCGAGTACGGCGCGTTCAGTTCGGTGATCGGTTACAGCCTGGTGCTGTCCCACTACCTCAAGGAATCGGATGAGGCGCAAACCCAGAACCTGCGCAGCAGCACCAACAACTACGACTGGCGCAGCAAGGTCAACGCCAGCCTGACCTGGGATTACCAGCGTTTTACCACCACCCTGACCGGCATCCGGTACGGCAGCGTGACCAATGGCGCCGGCGACGGGCGCCTGTCGCCCTGGGCCACCTTCAACGCCAGCGCGCGTTATCAGGTCAATGACCAGGCCAGCGTTGGCCTGACCGTCAACAACCTGCTCAACACCTACAAGCATGATGATTCCGCCTGGCCGTATTACCCGGTGGGCAACTACGACCCCTATGGTCGGCAAGTCTGGCTGGACGTGAGTTACCACTTCGGCAAGTGAGGTGTCGCTAACGCATAAGGACATGCGTTAACGGTCTAAACGGCGCTCTATAAAAAAACCGGCATCGACGCACAACCCTGCATACCCAGACAAAGGACAGGGAGCCCTCGACGCATGCTTACGCCAAACCCCACACGTTTTTTACTCAGCCTCGCCGCCACGCTGGTCGCCGGTAGCGCGGCGGCCAGCCCGTTGGACATTCCCGCCGGGTCGCTCGACAAAACGCTGCTGAGTATTTCCCAGCAAAGCGGCAAGCCGATCGCGTTCGAACAACGCCTGGTCAGTGGCCTGAATGCACCGGCGATCAAGGGTGACCTCAGCGCCGGTGAAGCCCTGCAAATCGCCCTGCAGGGCACCGACCTGCAAGACAGCGAAAGCGCCAGCGGCATTGTGCTGAGCGCCGCACCGCGCGAGGCAACGATTGCGCCGGTGACCGCCGGGGTAGAAAGCCCGTCGCTGATCCCGCAATTGCAGCGCATCGAAGTCACCGGCAGCGCGATCCGCCGGGTTGATGCGGAAACCGCCGTGCCGGTGACCATCCTGCGCACCGAAGAGCTGAAAAAACAGGGCGTCACCACCACCGAGCAATTGATCAGCCGTATTTCCGCCAACCAGTCCTCGGTAGGCTCCGGCCGCTCGATCGGTTCCAGCAGCGGGGGTGCGGCCTATGCCGACTTGCGTGGCATCGGCCCGAACAAAACCCTCGTGCTGCTCAACGGCAGGCGCCTGGCCAACAACGCCACCAGTGCAATCAACGGCTCGGGTGTAGACCTTAATACCATCCCGTTTGCCGCCATCGACCGCGTGGAAGTGCTGCGCGACGGCGCGTCGGCGTTGTATGGCACGGACGCCATCGGCGGGGTGATCAACTTCATCACCAAAAAAAGCGTGACCGACGGCCAACTGACCCTGGGCGGCAGCACGCCAACCCGCTCCGGTGGCGGTGAAACCAATAACTTCAGTGGCAGCTGGGGGTTTGGCGACCTGGAAGAAGACCGCTTCAACGTGTTCGGCGTGGTCAGCCACGACAAACAGCAAAGCCTCAAGGCCAAAGACCGCGACTACACCTACAACTACCAGCCGGGCCGTGGCCTGGATTATTCATCGGGCATCGCCTCACCGGCCAACTACAGCCAGGGCGCGAACGCGAGCAACCCGTTGGCGGCGTCCGGCTGTAATGCACCGGGGCTGATTTCCCGCAGCGGCATCTGCCGCCAATCGCTGTGGAGCTACCTGGACCTGGTGCCAGAAACCGAAAAGACTTCGTTCTTCGGCAAAGCCAGCGGCAAGTTGGCGGACGAGCATACCGTCAGCCTCGAGTACTTCTGGGCACGCAACCTCAACCGTACCCAGATCGGCCCCGGCTTGCTGCAAGGGCTGCAAGTGCAACCGGGCACGCCGTTCTACCCAGGCAACGGCATCACACCGGGCCCGACTCAGTTTGCGCTCGACCCGACGCAGCCGGTCGATGTGAACTGGCGCGAAAGTGAAGTGGGCCCACGCAAGCATGAAGACGATAACGTCGGCCAGCGCCTGCTGCTGACCTTCGAAGGCACGCTGGCGGGCTGGGATTACAACGTCGGCGCGGCCTACAACCAGAACAAAGTCACCAACACGATCAAAAGCGGTTATGTGGACGACCGTGTGGTTGCCAGCGGCATCAACACCGGCGTGATCAACCCGTTCGGTCCGCAGACGGCGGCCGGCAGTGCGTTGCTCGGCGCCAGCGGGGTAGACGGCGACTACGGCTCTGCCGTCGGCCGTGTCAAAAGCATCGATGGCCGTATCAGCCGCGACATCGGCGACTGGTTCGGCGCAGGCCCGTCGGCCCTGGCGCTGGGCGGTGAGTACCGCAAGGAAGACTTCCACCAGGACTTCGCCGACTTTGCCGCCAACGTGCAAAGCCTGGGCGTCGACCCGGCCGCGACGGTGGCGGGGGATCGCACGGTGTCGGCGCAATACGCCGAGGTCAACGTGCCGGTGATCGACAGCCTCGAGCTGTCGGCAGCGCTGCGTCACGACAAATACAGTGACTTTGGCAACACCACCAACCCCAAATACTCGTTCCGCTTCCAGCCGTTCCGCGAATTGGTGGTGCGTGGCGCCTACAGCGAAGGCTTCCGTGCGCCGTCCCTGTATGAACTCTACAACCCCAACTTCACCAGCTTTACCGTGGCCAACTACAACGACCCGCGCCTGTGCGCTGGCGGCTCGCCGAGCAACGGTGGCCTGGCTAACCGCGATTGTGCGCAGCAGTTTTTCAGCCGCAGTGGCGGTAACACCAGCCTGAGCCCCGAAACCGCGCGCAACGTGACCTTGGGCTTTGTCTATCAGCCGATCACCAACTTGTCGGTGGGCCTGGATTTCTGGTGGATCAAGATCGCCAATCAGATCGCCGAGTTCCCGGAGTCGGCGGTCTTCGAACAGCCTGACCTGTACTCGGACCGCATCGTGCGCAAGGCCGATGGCTCCATCGACCACATCGTCACCGGGCTCGCCAACCTGGGCAAGGTCAAGACCAACGGCGTCGACGTCAGCCTCGACTACCGCTTTCCCGAGTCCCGGCTGGGCCAGTTCGGCACCAACCTGCAAGGCACTTACGTGGATCGCTACGTGTACCAGCAGCAGCTCAAGGGCGATTACATCGACAAGGCCGGTGACTTTCGCGGCGGCGATTTTGCCTCGGCCGGCGCCGTCGCCCGCTGGCGTCACAGCCTGACCGGCACCTGGAACAAAGGCCCGCTCGGCGCCTCGCTGACCAACCGCTACACCAGTGGCTACAACGACTACAACCGCGCCTTCCACGACAAGGTCGGCGCCTGGAGCGTGTGGGACCTGGCCGGCACCTACACCTGGCGTGACACCGCGCAGGTCACGGTGGGCGTGCAGAACGTGTTTGACCGCGAACCACCGTTCAGCAACCAGACCTCGACCTTTCAGAGTGGCTACGACCCGCGTTACTCCGACCCGTTTGGCCGCACGTTGTATAGCCGGGTTTCCTACAACTTCTGAGGATGAAGCACTGCCTCAGGAACAAAGCACATTAACGGTGGGCGCTGGCTTGCCGGCGATAGCGGTGGATCAGTCGATGAACTACTGGCTGACAGGGCCTCATCGCAGGCAAGCCAGCGCCCACACGTGATCTTCAGTGTTTTCAAAAAAGGAGCCGCGTTTGTGATCCTGTGTCGTTTCATCCTGGCAGCGCTGTTGCTGGGGCTTTGGGCGCCGTCACTGCTGGCGCAACCGGTGCATGCATTAACGGTTTACGGCGAAGCCCCCAAGTACCCGGCAAACTTCAAGCACCTGGACTACGTCAACCCGAACGCCCCCAAGGGCGGCAGTTTTCGCCGCTCGTCCATGGAAGGCGGCGCGTTCGATCACCTGATCCCGTATGTCGACAAAGGCACCGGCATCACGCAGATCCAGGGCTGGCTGTACAGCCCGCTGGCGTACCGCTCACAGGATGAGCCCTACACCGTGTATGGATTGGTGGCGCAGACCCTGGAGCTGGCCGACGACCATTCGTGGATACGTTTCTACCTCAACCCCAAGGCGCGTTTTGCCGATGGCACGCCCATCAACGCCCAAGACGTGGCCTACACCTTCAAGCTGTTCACCACCCAGGGCAGCCTCGCGTACCGCCAAACCTTTGCCGACGTGGATGAGGTGCAGGTGGAATCACCGACCCAAGTGCGCTTCACCTTCAAAAGCGCCGACAACCGCACCTTGCCGCTGGACATCGCCTCGTTGCCGGTGCTGCCGGAGCATTGGTGGCGCGGGCGTAACTTTGCCAACGGCGGCGGCTTTGAACCGCCGCTGGGCAGCGGCCCGTACCGCATCAGCGCAGTGGACAACGGCCGCAGCGTCACCTTCGAGCGGGTCAAGGACTGGTGGGGGCAAGACTTGCCGGTGACCCAAGGGCAGTACAACTTCGACAGCCTGCGCCTGGAATTTTTCGCCGACACCGACGTGTCGCGCCAGATCCTGCAAGCCCAGGGCTATGACTTCAACCGCGAGTTTTCGGCCACCAGTTACTCGGTGGGCTACGACGGTGAAGCCTTGCGCGACGGGCGCCTGCAACGCGAGCAGCTGGCCCCGGATGCGGTGCAGGGCACCCAGGGGTTTGTGTTCAACCTGCAAAAACCGCAGTTCCAGGACCGCCGCGTGCGTGAGGCGTTGAGCTTGCTGTGGGATTTCGACTGGAGCAACCGGCAGATCATGCACGGCATGTACCTGCGCCAGCGCAGCTTTTTTTCGCGCAGCCCGCTGGCGGCCAGTGAGCTGCCCGACGCCCAGGAGCGGGCGATCCTCGAACCCTGGCGCGGCCAGGTGCCGGATGCGGTGTTCGATCAGGTGTATCAACCGCCGCACACCGACGGCAGCGGCCGCATTCGGCCCCAGCAGGCGCAAGCCTTGAAGTTGCTCGAGGCGGCGGGCTGGACACCCAAGGGCGACCAACTGGTGAATGCCGAGGGCACGCCCTTGCAGTTCACCTTTCTCAACAGCCAAAAGGGCTTTGAACGTTTGCTGCTGCCGTACAAACGCAACCTCGCGCAGATCGGCATCGGCTTCAACATTCGCATGATCGACTCGGCCCAGTACACCAACCGCGTGCGCGCCCGGGACTACGACATGATTGTTGTGGGCTACCCGGTCAGCCCCTCGCCGGGCCGCGAATTGATCAACTATTTTGGCTCCGAAAGCGCCGACGACCCGGGCTCCAACAACTACATGGCGCTGCGCAACCCCGCAGTAGACACATTGATTGATGGCCTGGTGCGCGCCAACGACCGTCCGAGCATGGTGCGCTACGCCCACGCGCTCGATCGTGTTTTGCAGTGGGGCTTCTATTGGATTCCCAACTACTACCCGCCAGGCTCGTCGTCGCTGTGGTGGAACCGTTTCGGCCGCCCGCGCACGGCGCCGCTCAATGAGGTGGGCATCGACACCTGGTGGGAGCTGAGCCCGACGCCGCTGACCACTGCGCAAATGCGTGAACTGACCGAGGTGAGCCAACATGCTGGCCTATAGCGCGCGCCGTTTGTTGCTGATCGTACCGACCCTGTTGTGCATTTTGCTGGTGAATTTTTTTATCGTGCAGGCCGCACCCGGTGGTCCGGTGGAGCAAGCCATCGCGCGCCTGCAAGGCATCGGCACCCAGGCCTCCGCGGCGGGCACCCGCGTGGAAACGGGCAGCACTGAATCACGCACCACCCGTGGCCTGGACCCGGCGCTGGTAGCCGATATCGAGCGCCAATACGGCTTTGACAAACCCTTGGGCGCACGCCTGTGGCTGATGCTCAGCAGCTACGCGCGGCTGGATTTTGGCGACAGCTTCTTTCGCGGCGCCAAGGTCACCGACCTGATCCTGCAAAAACTGCCGGTGACCTTATCGCTGGGCTTTTGGGCCACGCTGATCAGTTACCTGGTGTCGATCCCGCTGGGCATTCGCAAGGCCGTGCGTCATGGCAGCCGCTTTGATGTGTGGAGCAGCGCGGCGGTGATCATCGGCCATGCCATGCCGGCGTTTCTGTTTGCGTTGCTGCTGATCGTGGTGTTCGGCGGCGGCAGCTTGTTGAACTGGTTTCCAGTGCGCGGGCTGGTCTCGGAAAACTTCGCCGAGCTGTCCTGGGCGGGCAAGGTGGTCGACTACTTCTGGCACCTGGTACTGCCGGTGTCGGCGCTGGTGATCGGCGGCTTTGCCACCCTGACCATCCTTACCAAAAACAGCTTTCTCGATGAAATCAGCCGCCAGTACGTGGTGACCGCACGGGCCAAGGGCTTCAGCGAAAAACAGGTGTTGTACAAGCACGTGTTTCGCAACGCCATGCTGCTGATTGTGGTCGGGCTGCCCCAGGCGCTTACGGCCATGCTGTTTGGCGGCTCGCTGCTGATTGAAGTGATTTTTTCCCTCGACGGCCTCGGCCGCCTGAGCTACGAAGCGGCGGTGGCGCGGGATTATCCCGTGGTGTTCGGCACGCTGTTTATCTTCACCTTGGTGGGGCTGGTGATCAAATTGCTCGGTGATGTGTGTTACCGGCTGCTGGACCCGCGTCTGGATTTTTCTGCGAGGGCGCATTGATGCAGGCTTTTTCCCCGACCACACGCCGCCGCTGGTTGCACTTCAAACGTAATCGCCGGGGCTGGTGGTCGCTGTGGCTGTTTGTGGCGTTGTTTGTTGCCTGCCTGGGCGGTGAGCTGTTGGCCAACGACAAACCCTTGCTGGTGGCCTACCAGGGCGCGTTGTATTTTCCGGCATTGGAGCGCTATACCGAGCAGGACTTCGGCGGCACGCTGCCGTTTCAACCGGACTACCGCGACCCTTACGTGCGCGAGCTGATCGAAGGGCAGGGCGGCTGGATGCTGTTCGCGCCGGTGCCGTTCAGCTACGACACGGTCAATTACGACCTCACCGCGCCATCGCCCACGCCGCCCAGCGCGCAGAACTGGCTGGGCACCGACGACCAGGCGCGGGACGTGCTGGCGCGGGTGATTTTCGGCACGCGGGTGTCGCTGTTGTTTGCGTTGGCGTTGACCGTGGTGAGCGCCTTGATCGGTGTCGCCGCCGGCGCGCTGCAAGGCTATTACGCCGGCTGGGTCGACCTGTTGGGGCAGCGCTTGATCGAGATTTGGTCCGGGCTGCCGGTGCTGTATTTGCTGATTATCCTGTCCGGTTTTGTCGAGCCGAGCTTCTGGTGGTTGCTGGGGATCATGGCACTGTTTTCCTGGCTGACCCTGGTAGACGTGGTGCGCGCCGAGTTCCTGCGCGGGCGCAACCTGGAGTACGTGAAGGCCGCCCGCGCCCTCGGTGTGGGCGATTTTGCGGTGATGCTGCGGCACATCCTGCCCAATGCCGTGACGGCGACTTTGACCTACCTGCCGTTCATCCTCACCGGCGCGATATCCACGCTCACCGCGCTGGATTTTCTCGGCTTCGGCATGCCCACCGGCAGCGCCTCGCTGGGTGAGTTGATCGGGCAGGGAAAAAATAACCTGCAAGCCCCATGGCTGGCGCTGACGGCGTTTTTTGCGCTGGCGCTGATCCTGTCCCTGTTGGTGTTTATCGGCGAAGCCTGCCGCGATGCCTTTGACCCTCGATCCTGATAAGCGAGCCGTGCCGTGACTGATGCGTTGATTGAAATTCGTAACCTGCAGGTGGCGTTCGAGGGGCATAAGGCGGTGCGCGGTATTGACCTGGATATTCGCGCCGGCGAATGCCTGGCGCTGGTGGGCGAGTCGGGCTCCGGCAAGTCGGTGACCGCGCATTCGATCCTGCAATTGCTGCCCGCGCACACCACGCGCACCCAGGGCAGCATTCGCTACCTGGGCGAAGAGCTGCTCGGCGCGCCGCCTGCGCGCCTGCGCCAGATTCGTGGCGACCGCATCGCCATGATCTTTCAAGAGCCGATGACCTCGCTCAACCCGCTGTACAGCATCGAGCGACAACTGTCCGAAACCCTGCTGCTGCACAAAGGCCTGGGCGGTGCGGCCGCACGCGCGCGCGTCTTGGAATTGCTCGAACTGGTGGGCATCCAGCAGCCGCGCCAGCGCCTGAATGCCTACCCGCATCAACTCTCCGGCGGGCAGCGTCAACGGGTGATGATTGCCATGGCGCTGGCTTGCGAGCCGCTGCTGTTGATTGCCGATGAACCTACTACCGCGCTGGACGTGACCGTGCAGCGGCGCATTCTCACGCTGCTCAAAGACCTACAACACCGCCTGGGCATGGCGCTGTTGCTGATCAGCCACGACCTCAACGTGGTGCGCAGCATTGCCCAGCGCGTGGCGGTAATGCGCGCGGGGCAGATCGTCGAACAGGCCGAGTGCCAGACCCTGTTTGCTGCGCCGCAGCACGCCTACACTCGCCAGTTGCTGCAAGCCGAGCCGGACGGGCGTGCGCTCAAACGTGCGCCGGCCGGCAACCTGCTGGAAGTGGACGGCCTGAGAGTCTGGTTCGCCCAAGGCGGCCTGCTGCGGCGTAAGCCGCCGATCAAGGCGGTGGACGGCATCGACCTGCGTTTGCAGCGCGGCAAAACCCTGGGCATTGTCGGCGAGTCCGGCTCGGGCAAGTCCACGCTGGGCCAGGCGATCCTGCGCCTGGTGGACGCCCAGGGCAGTATCCGCTTTGAGGGCCAGGCCCTCGACGCCCTTAAAGGCAAGGCGCTGCGCCCATGGCGGCGCAAGCTGCAAGTGGTGTTCCAGGACCCGTTCGGCAGCCTCAGCCCACGCATGAGCGTGCAGCAAATCATTGAAGAAGGCCTGCGCGTGCACACCGACCTCACTGCCGCCCAGCGTGAAGCCGACGTCATCAGCGCACTGCGCGACGTCGGCCTCGACCCCGACACCCGCCACCGTTTCCCCCACGAGTTTTCCGGCGGGCAACGCCAACGCATCGCCATCGCTCGCGCGCTGGTGATAAAACCCGACCTGATCCTGCTCGACGAACCCACCTCGGCGCTGGACCGCACCGTGCAAAAACAAGTGGTGAGCCTGTTGCGTCGGTTGCAGGAGGAGCACGGCCTGACCTACCTGTTTATCAGCCATGACCTGGCCGTGGTACGCGCGTTGGCGCACGACTTGATGGTGGTCAAGGACGGCGTGGTGGTGGAGGCGGGGAGTACGCAGCAGCTGTTTGAGGCGCCGCAGCATGCCTATACGCGGGATTTGCTGGTGGCCTCGGCATTGCGGCCACTGGAATGATCAGTTCCAACAGCGCTTCAGCGGGCAACAACGATCAACTGTGGGAGCTGGCTTGCCTGCAGCACGAAGTCTGTGGCAGGTGGACTGTTGTGGCGAGCAGGCTTGTCCTGCGTTGGGCTGCGAAGCGGCCCCAGTAAAGGCACTGCAATTTTCCTGAAAGAACTCAGCGTCTGGGTTTGGGGCTGCTTCGCAGCCCAACGCAGGACAAGCCTGCTCGCCACAGGAGAAATTGGCTGCCTTCAAAAGTTGTGTAGATACCCATAGCTATCGCAGGCAAGCCAGCTCCCACAATCACTGTGGGAGCTGGCTTGCCTGCGAAGGCATCAACACGGGCGACCTGCCGAGCCGAAAGACCTGAATCGCCGCAGTATCAGGCCAGTCGCGCGCGCCAATCACCGCCATGCTGGAGGTTGCAGGCTTCTTCGCAATCAAAGCGCACGCAGCGCTCGATTTTCACGGGGGCCACCTCGGCGTCCTCCAACGCAGCAGCCGTCAGTTCGCGCATACGTTGATCCGCGCCGTTTGCCAGGGCCTGCTCCTTGTTGGCCCGCGTATCGAACACCCAAATCACCCGCAGGCTTTGGGGGAACGCGGCGTAATCAACCGTGTGAGTCAGCCACTCGAAGCCCGGGATATCAGCCTTGGCGGTTTCGCAGGCTTCGGTCAGCGTGGCGACCAGGCGGCGTTCGAGGCGGGCGGTGTCGCGTTTGGTTAGGGGCATCAAAGGTCCTGAGATTCAAAAAAAGTCATCACATCATCCGGCGCGTATTCAGGGGTTAGCCAGGTGTTTCCATCAGCTCAAAGTGAAAGGCCTTAGACCTGAATGTCACACCACGCCTCAACGGCGTGCAGCCGCAAGGTCAGCCCCGATGCGAAGCACACGACCACGTGATGGTCGGCGGGGAAGGTGTCGCAGAGGTAGAACGTATCCGTCTCGGCGTCGGCCGCCACAATGCCGATGGCGTGAAGCACCGTGTCGTCCTCAATCGGGCTGTCATGGCGCCCTTCGGCCGAAAAATAACTCACGCCATGGAAGGTGATGGTGATTTCCCGTGGCTCTTCGGGCGGCACCCAGTCCGCGGTCCGTCGCGTAAACCTGAGCGACAGCCTGCGCTCAGACAGCGCGTAATGGATGTCGCTGGCGACATAGAAATTGTGCAGGTCACAGGCGCGTCCTTCGACCTCAACCTCTATATGCCCGAGTACAAAACCGTGAAATTTCATCGCGCCTGCCTATCGCTGCTGAAAGGCCACCTTGAGCCCCAGTCCCATAAACAGCGTGCCGATGATTTTGCCTTCCCAGCGACGCAACGTTGACAGCCCCTTGATCCCGCGACTCAACGGGCGAATCGAGATCGCCAGCAAGCTCGTGTAAATCGCGCTGAGCACCGAAAAAATCAAACCCAGCACCGCAAATTGCACCAGCGAGGAACCCGATTCCGGGTGCACGAACTGCGGCAGAAACGCCAGGAAAAAGATCGCGGTTTTCGGGTTCAGCACTTCGGCCCCGATCGCCTGGAAAAACGCCTGGCGCGGCGTCACCGCCGGTAACTCAAGGCGCGCATGCGTGCCGGTTTTGGCCATGAAGGCCCGCACGCCCAGGTAGATCAGATACGCCGCACCAGCCCACTTCACCGCATTAAACGCCGCCGCCGAGGTCATCAAAATCGCTGACAGGCCCAAGGCCGCGCACAGTGTGTGAATCAAATCGCCGCAAGCCACCCCCAGCCCGGTGGCGATGCCCACCTTGCGCCCGCCTTGAATCGTGCGCGTGAGCACCAACAGCACCGAAGGGCCGGGGATCAGGAAAAGACCGATCACCACGGCGACGTAGGTGACGAGGGAGGCGAGTTCAAACATGGCGGCGATCTCTGAGTCAGGCACGGCCTACAGTAATCCTCATGTAGAGGGGTAATGCAACGCCGCTCAAGCAAACGCCGCCTGCATAAATGCCTGCAAGCCTTTTTCTTCCAGAATCTCGATGGAGAAATGCCCAAATCGCTTGGGCAACCAAATGATGCGCGTGCCGGATGGCGACTGCAGATCCTCCAGGGCCAATGGCCGGCCGTTCTCATCCTCCGGTTGCACGCCCTTGGCGACCAACTCGGCATAGGCCACCTCGATGTCCGGCGTGGTGTAGCAGTGCCGGTAAATCATCCCTTCGCCGTGTGCGTCCAACAGCTCGCGCAAGTTACCCCTCAGCGGCTGCACCAGCATGAAACGCTCCTGGCCCATCAGCACGACCGCATACCGCACATGAAAGCCGCCGCGATTCCAGACTTGAGTGGTGGAGAGGTTGGCGTTGAAAATGTTGGCGTAGTACGCGCACGCCTGTTCGAGGTCCTCGACCAATACATCGACGTGGCTGAATGTCAGCTCCATTGCATGCCCTCTGGCGGATATGGGTTCAGGCGACACTAGCCGATTTACAACTGTTTACGTATTCACAGAAACGTTCGATATAGGCTTTGAACAGCCCCGACCCACTGTTCGCTGAGCCAGCCGCCATGAAACTGCCTGCCATCGCTGTCACGTTTTTTGCCCTCGCCACCTTGCAGTCGCCATGGGCGCAAGGCGCGACGCCCATCACCCATGTCGCCCTCTACCGTGGCCCGGCGGGCTGTGATGACTGTTCCGAAAACGTCAAAAACGCCTTGCTGCGGCTCAGCCCCAACTACCAGATCGACTTTGTGGGTGCGGACGAAGCCATCGACATCACCCCGCAAAACCTTGCGCGTTACGACCTCTATGTTCAGCCGGGCGGCGGACAGGACATTCCCGCCGCACTCGACAGCTTTGGTGATGCACGCGTGGACGCCATTCGTGAATACGTGGCCAAGGGCGGGCGCTACCTGGGGTTATGCATGGGCGCTTATCTGGCGGACAACAGCAACTTTGGGTTGATACCGCAGGACCTCGACTCCGAAACCGGGCGGCCGGGGTTTGAAGTGCGCGGGGTTGAAGACGCGGCGGTGCGGGTGATGTGGGATGGCAAGCCGGACAGTGTGTTCTATCAGGACGGGCCGTATTTTCCCAAGGTTGATGGGCACGCGCCGTATACGGTAATTGCGACTTATCGCAATGGGGATGTGGCGGCGGCGCGGTATCGGTATGAGAAGGGCGTAGTGGTGCTGAGCGGGCCGCATCCTGAGGCGGGGAAGGCGTGGTTTGAGAATGCGGGGATTGCGGTGAGTGAGATGCCGCGGGGGGAGTTGTTTGGGGTGTTGGTGGGGAGGGTTGGGGAATGATGTGTTTATTTACGTTTGTTCGGTAGCGGGTTGTTGGAAAGGGCAGTTTTCGGCCAATAACGGACATTCAAAAGGTATATGAAAAAAGTGCCTTTTCACAAGGCAGCATACGTGTATCTAAAAAACTAGTAAAAAATGGAAGCAGATTAATTTCCTTGAAAGTAAGTCCGCCCCCATTTTCTGTGCTAGAGATTGGCTGCGCTATTGAGTTAGGGCTCATTTATAGCTATATGTGTCATCGAGGCGAACCTTGTGAATAACTATTTTTCTTCTCGATTTTGTAAGCTGTTCAAATGAAAGCTGTATGGCATTGTGGGCTTGGATGCTGCCTTGTCGTGCATCAGTCATAAGCCATGACTCAATTATGGGTAGATCCTTTTGATTTCCTGCTCCTTTTTTTAGGGTGTCTAGTAGGTCCCAATATTGATTTGAATAGTTTTGAATATTTTTTAATGCTCTTCTGATGTCGAAAGCTATCAAATTAAGTTGGGGGATTTTTGTCGTAAGTTCTTTAAGGATGTATTCTAGATCGCTAATATCGTCATCATTAATTGAAATCCCTAGTGCTAAATGGCTAGAGAGACTGGGTTGAATGCTGAGTTTTCGAAGCACACTTCGAAGTCGACGGCAGTAAAATATCATCAGCTCTGCAGCTTCTTGTTTTCGGCGTGACTCTTCAGAGATTTTTAAACCCCATTGAATAGCACCACTTGAAACTACTCCGATAATTGCTGCAGTTGCTCCAACCAATGCTCCCTGTACTGCTGGCTCCATTAATATTACTCCTTTTTGTTTTGTATGTGCTGAGAAAAAGCGGCGATCCGCTTTCGCGATATATGAAAATTGCATAAATCGGGTGAGGTCACGATTTAAGCAATCGCCCAAACGTGGTCTGAGCCCGATTACATTCATTTGATGGTGATAACAAAATCCATTGTAGTCATGCTGGCAAGGTTGCTATCAATATAGTCACAAAGCAAGCCTGTCACCAGTTTTCTAGATACACCCTTGATGTCCTGATTTTTTCTGTGTTCCAAACCTATGCCTGCGAATCGGAACAGCTGTTCTGAGCTTGCGTCAGTGAAGCCACTATTGTTCCGGTAAAAGGGGCAGATTTATTTTCAGGAAAAAATCTGTCCCTTTACCTCTTACTTGCGGCCCTCAATCATTTAGCAAGCTCACGAACAAAGCGTGCGCATCCCTCGGGGTCGGGAGTTGGCCATTTGACCGTGATTGATAGTTCATCAACGGGTATCTCAATGATTGCCAGTGCCTCAGTCCGCCGTTTATATGAAATCGGGGTCAGACCACCATTGGTTTAAACGTGGGCTGACCCTGAGGAATCTACCAAAAGTGCGGTCAGGTAGGGTGCAGTTGTCCACTACAGCGTCGGTAACCGGTCCAGCGCGCAAGTGCGCTCTATTTTCGGCTCGTCGGCCGTGGGCACGCGCACGCCCGAATCGACATTGAATATGTCGATGTAACAACGGCTCAGCGAGCCCGGGACGTCGACAATCCCTCCCTTGATCACATAGCGTGCGCCCGGCGAAAATTCGCTGACAAACGCTACGCTGCACGAGCGATGGGCATTGGCCACGCCGCGCATTTCCAAGTGCAGCGGCTTGCCGGCTTCAATTGGGAAAAATCCCTCCGGCGTCGAGACATTCTTATAAACGGAAACCAACTGCTTCCCCATCCCTGACTCAGTCGCCACGGTTCTGCCGTATTTGCAGCCGATGGCAGGCGCCTCGACCAGAGTCACGCCGTTTCGATAATTTTCCATAGAGACCAATTCGCTGCGGATCAGCGCCTGGGGCGCCCCCGCCGGCACAAGGTATTTCGGCGCTGGAGCGCAGCCTACAAGTAGCAGAACTGAGCACAGGTAGAGAGGCTTCATAATTTCCTTATTAATGGAGGTAGAGGCGGCACTAACAGGCCTGATCAATCACAGTGAGTCAAGCAATAAGTGAGAAGGATGGGCGGCTGACCAGGTTGAATTAAAGGTGAACCGCCCTTGGTTTATTAGATACGCACAATGGCCGCTTCTGGCCGAAAGCAGCCCCTTTCCCCGCCAACCGGTCTACCATGGTGTCCCCCGGCAGTGGTCCATGCGCTCCCGATCATTTTTTTATCAAGGTATCGCCATGTCCATCGACCAAATCTCCCTCCCAAAAGGCGTCGGCCCTCACGCCATCAAGCTGCTCGACGCCATCACCGGCGCTTCCACCCACGAAGAACTCAACCGCGCTGGCGGCAAAGCCGAAGGCTTTGTGTTGGGGCTGGAAGCCACCAAAGCCATCAAAAGCCAGATCGCCGAGTCGTTGTATGTGGCTTATGACGATGCGGCGAGTAACCGCGCGGGTGAGTTGAAGGGTTAAGAACCGGCAATGCAGGACGTTGCGCGCGCAGGTCGGTAAACTGGGCGCCTTTTTATTTCTCAGGATGAGGCTGTCATGTTCAAAGTTGCTCTTGCGTCACTGCTGCTGGCGTGTGCCTTCGGCGCTCAAGCGGATACGACTGTTGATGTGTCAAAGATTTACGGCAACATCAAGTTCGTCAGTAGCTTCCCGGACTATAAGGTCAAGGTGGTAAACAGTTTCCCTGACCTTAAGGTAAAACAGGTGAGCAGTTTTCCCGATTCGGCCGGCAAGTGGAAAACAGTCGAGAGCTTCCCCGACTACAAGATCCAGATTGTTGACTCCTTTCCAGACTTCACCATTCAGTACGTTGATTCGTTCCCTGGGGTTAATTGAAGGCAGCGCCCTCAGCGGCGCTGCGGTGGGCTGTTGGTCAGCCAGTGCAAGGCGCTTCACGGTCGAGCAATTTGGCCGTGAGCAGCACGCCCAGTTCGCTCAGTTGGTGAATGGCCAGGGCGATGTCGCGGTGTTTGCCGCACAGGTCTTCGGACAGGTCGAGCAGCAGGGTGCTGACGCTGGTGAAGGTTTCGTAGCTGTTGGTGATGAGGGTTTCGGTGCTGGCGTCGGGGACGACGGTGAAGAGGGTGGTTGAGTCTGTTGTGACATTAGCCATTGTTAAGTTCCTTGCTTGGGCTACAACCTCATCGCTACTAAACGAAAAGGCGGTGGCTGTACGCAGGTTAGTAGACCGGTGGAACCTAACAAAACCGGCGCACCCGAGGGTGCCCTACGCACAGCCACCATCAAGCACAGACGAGAACGCCTGACAGATGAAGCTTGTGCACTTGTTAGGTTAAACCGTGGGCTACTAAACCCGATCACTGAACATTCAGCGACCGAGCCACCTTAGAGACGGCCACCCCAGCGCACAAGCCGGCGGATTCTGACGCACGCGTAGGCAATGGGGCAAGGTGCTGCGGGCCGTTCGCAATTCCCCAGGCAGAGGAAACTCCCTTGTGGCGAGCAGGCTTGCCCTGCGTTGGGGTGCGAAGCGGCCCCTGCAAACAGGCGACCGAGTTTTACTGTTGGACCAGCGGCGGCTGGGTTGGGAGCGCTGCGCACTCCAACGCAGGGCAAGCCTGCTCGCCACAAGAAGTCTTCAAGCCACAACAGGCCTTCAGCCACAGCAAGTCTTCAATCCACAACAGGCCTTCAGCCACAGCAAGTCTTCAATCCACAACAGGCTTTCAAGCCACAACAAGTCTTCAAGCCACAACAGGCCTTCAGCCACCGCAAGTCTTCAATCCACAACAGGCCTTCAAGCCACAACTAGCCTTCAAGCCACAAAAGGCCTTCAAGTCACAACTAGCTTTCAAGCCACAGCAGGCCTTCAACCCACAACAAGCCTGCTTGCCACCACCGCGCCGGGTTAGAACGCCTGGTTCACCCCAACCCCACGCATGATCGAAAACCGTGGGTCGATCAGCTTCAGCGTTTGCTCGCCCTTCAAGCGCCCGACCACCACGTGGTAGGTCTTTGGCGCTTCGGAGAGGTTTTCCGGGTTGCGGGCCAGTTTTTCAATCGCCGGGGTGTTGGCCCAGTTGGCGATGGTTTTCTGGCGAATGTCGACGGTCACCACCCAGGATTTGTCCACGGCGGCGCCCATGGGGTTGGTGTTGGCGGCAATGTTCTGGACCTTGGCGATTTCATAGCCCTGGGCGTAGCAGAACCCGGATTCCTGCTGCACGTAGGCGGCGCGGCCGGCGTCGGTGAGGGTGTAGGTTTTGTCGCTTTTGGCCAGCAGGCCGGCGTTGGTCAGTGCATCGAAGGCCGGCTGGTTGGCGCTGGAGGTGCCGCTCATGACGCTGTCACTCAAGGTCACCGGGAAGCTGTTGAACATCGCCGCCTTTACGCAGGAAGCCCCTTCCAGCCTGGGTTGCAGCGCGGCTTGAATGTCGGCGTCCGATGGGCTGTCGCTGCACGCGGTGAGCAGCAACGCGGCGGCGGTGATGAGGGCCATTTCTCTGATTCGCATCGTTTTATCCTTGACGATTGGTAGCGGGCGGGCAAAGTGTATAGAAATATGGCTGTCACGAAACCCTCCCGCCAGTCGTGTAGGGTCGGTGGCTTGAGCCGCGCTGAACAGCCAAGGATTAACCATGACATTGACCGTCAACACCCTGCTCGAACTGGCCATGGCCAACCCCATCAACGCCCAGATCACCGCGCGCCTGCCCGACCTCGGTGTGGAGCAGTGCATGCTCACGGCGGGCTGCCTGTTCCAGGCCGTATGGAACCATCAGTCAAACTTGCCTGCGGCTCAGGGCGTAAAGGACTACGACGTCTTTTACTTCGACACGGATCTGTCCTACGAAGCTGAGGACAAAGTGATCCGCGCCGCCGAACGTTTATTTGAGGATTTGGGCGTTAACGTCGAGGTCAAGAACCAGGCGCGGGTGCACCTGTGGTACGGCGAGCGCTTTGGTCGGCCTTATCCACAGTTGCACTCGGCTAAACAGGGCGTGGACCGTTACCTGGTGGCCGGCACCTGCATCGGGCTGGAGATCGACACGGGCGAAGTGTATGCGCCCTATGGCTTAGCGGATGTGGAGCAGGGCGTGTTGCGCATTAACCCGCTGCACCCGGAGCCTGAGTTGTTCGCCGCCAAGGCTCGCAGTTATCAAGCGCGCTGGCCTTGGCTGAAGATCGTTGCGCCGGATGATTTGTGAACTTTTACCGACTCCCCATACGTCCTATCTTCAAATGAACCCTGAGAGTGGATAGCCCATGATCTTCCTGATTTTCCTCATCGCCTGCGCCGCCGCCGCCAGTACCGGTGTTATTTTCAAGCCCGGCCAGTGGTACGAAAGCCTGGTAAAACCCAGCTTCACCCCACCCAATTGGTTGTTTCCGGTGGCCTGGACGGTCATCTACCTGCTGCTCGCGTGGGCGGGCTATCGCCTGACGATGATCCCCGGTAGCCAATTGGCCCTGGGCTTGTGGGCGGCGCAGATTGCGCTGAACACGCTGTGGACGCCGGTGTTTTTCGGCGCGCATAACCTCTTCGCCGGGATGGTGGTGATTGTGCTGCTGTGGCTGGTGGTGGCGGCGTTGGTGGTGATGGCGTTGCGGTTGGACTTGATCACCGGGTTGATTCTGTTCCCCTACCTGGCGTGGCTGAGCGTGGCGGCGGCGTTGAATTTCTCGATTTTGCGAAATAACCGCTGATGGCCTACACACCCTGGCCTGCCAGCGAGCCTGAGCTGGCGCAGATGCGCGACTTCAACAAGAAGCTTGCCTGGATGCCGCGCTTTAAAATCCGCAACCGCGTCACGCCGCGTGTGATTCAGGCGCTGTTGCGGGTCAGCCAAACGCTCAAGAAAGCGCCGCCGGCAGAAACCCGCACGGTGGGCGCAGTGCCCGTGCGTATTCTGCGGCCGGCAGGCAAAGCCAAAGGCGTGGTACTGGATATCCACGGCGGTGGCTGGGTGATCGGCAATGCGCAGATGGACGACGACCTGAACCTGGGCATGGTGCAGGCGTGTGGCGTGGCAGTGGTGTCGGTGGATTATCGGCTGGCGATCGACACGCCGGTTGAGGGGCTGATGGAGGACTGCCTGCATGCTGCGCGTTGGCTGCTCAGCAGTGACGAGTTTGCCGACTTGCCGGTGTTTGTCGTGGGTGAGTCAGCCGGTGGGCATCTGGCGGCGGCAACCTTGCTGGCGCTTAAGCAATGGCCGGATCTGCTCAAACGTGTGCGCGGTGCGGTGTTGTACTACGGCGTATACGACTTGACCGGCACACCGAGCGTGCGCACGGCGGGGCCGCAGACATTGTTGCTGGACGGGCCGGGAATGGTCGAAGCGCTGCGCATGCTCACGCCGGGATTGAATGATGAGGAGCGTCGGCAGCCACCCTTGTCACCGCTGTATGGCGACCTTACGGGGTTACCGCCAGCGTTGATGTTTGTCGGCGAACTCGACCCGTTGCTGGACGACACGCTGCAGATGGCTGAACGCTGGGGCGCGGCTGCGCAGGTTGAGGCACACCTGTTGCCGGAATCAGCCCACGGGTTTATTCATTTTCCGGTGGCGATGGCAGATGGCGTACTTGCTTACAGTCGGGGGTGGATATCGGCGAGGATCCAGGCGGTATTGGATTACAGCCATTAGCCATTCGAGCCACACGGCGCTCGCTTTATCTTCCGACGTCAACATCTGGATCTGCGGTCATGAACACTCGTCTTCACTCACGACGCCTTCCAGCGTGAAGTCCTGAAAAGTGAAGACAGAGTGGGTGATATCTTTCCGATTCTCCTACAGGCCGCGTAACCTCTGACACCCCGATTTTCAGACTCTCGCAAGGACGCACACGTGACCATTTCCCATCCAGTCGTAGGGCTATCGGCATTTTTGCTGGTGGCGGGTGTTCAAGCCGCCGAATACAACTTCTCGTTTGATGTGCCCTACGGGCAGTACGAGCGGCAATTCAAAATGAAGACCCCAGGTGACGGCACGTTGAACTGCACGGTGTTCATCGAAAAAGAATACCGGGGCGAGAAGTGGGTGCCGGCAGTGATTCTGGCGGCTGCCGAAGACGATGCCGAGGACGACACGCTGTTTCTGTCCAGTTCTACCGAGCCAAACGGCGGGCCTCGCACGTTCCACCTGCGCACGTTCAATCAGGCGAAGCCGGTCATCGACAAGACGCTGTGGCAGGCCCCCGATGAGAAGGGCGTGTATAAGCTCGCCGTGTCGTGGTATGCCAATGGCGCCATCGGTTATCAGTACGGCGTCTATGCGAGTTGGCAAGAGAAGCAGTTCGTCGAGAAGCCAGGTTTTTCCACTCGCCATGTCAGCGTCCATGCGTCGGGCGTGAAGGGCTCTGCTTTGTGCTACGTGCAGACTAAATGACACTGAGCATGTGGGTTGGGAACTTAAAAGCTGATCGATAAGTCAGGTTAATCAGTTGCTCCTTTCCCTCATCAGGACCTCACCATGCGCGAATACACCCTGAACTACCTGTTCAACGACGAGCCCCGCACCCACGTGTTTGAACTCAAACAGCCTGAACTGCCCCTGCACGAGGCGGCGATGCATTTACTGCAATTGCATTTTGGCGATGCGGAGAATGGGTTGATCCTGCCGCCTGCGGATGCGACGCCTGAGGAGATTCTGGAGCAGGCGCAGGTGGTAGGGATCAGTCAGATCAGGGTTGTATGAACGAGCGACCGGTCATTCAGGATGTGACCTGCGACGACATTCCAGCAGTGCTGGACTTTGTCCTTGAGGCTCGCAGCGAGCTTTTCCCCAAGCTCAGCGCAGCCGGCATGCCGGATGATCTGGCGCGATTTGAAGCGGTGTATGTTCATGGCGACGGCCAGTTTTTGATCGCCCGCGTCGATGGCCGGATTGTTGCGGCCATCGGCTATGTGCACTACGACGGGCGCTTCTCCCAGTTGAATTACCAGGGCCTCAAGACGGTGGAGGTGGTACGCCTGTTTGTGGCGCCGACGTCGCGCCGACGTCGCGCCGATTCGGGTTGGCGGGTGAGTTGTACGGCGCGCTGGAGGCGAAGGCGCGGGGGGAGGGGGTGGAGATGGTTTACCTGCATACTCATCCGTTTCTTGCTGGGGCGATTGATTTTTGGCTTCGGCAGGGGTTTGAGATTGTTGATGTCGAGGCGGATCCGGTTTGGCGGACGACGCATATGCAGCGGTCGCTGTAGCGCTGGCGGCTGGGTTTTTTGGGGGGCTGAGTGGATATCCGTGATTGGGGGGGCTGAGAGGGGTTCCGCCCTTACGGCGGGTCACTTTGGAAAAGCCCCAAAGTAACCAAAGGGCTCTTGCCCCACCACTCGGCACCTCGCTTAGGCTCGGTGTGCCCTCACGCAGGCTTTGGACCGTGGGGCCGCCGCGATGGGCCATCCATGGCCCAACACGGCTAAACCGGCGTCCTGCCGGTTTACCCACGCTCCAAAACCTGTGTTCGGCCAGCGTGGTTTAACGGGGCGCCTAAGATCAAAATCAAAAGCAGATCAAGATCAAAAGCAGAGCACGGCGGCCTGGTAGCCGACCTGAGTGGTTAGATCAAAAGCGAAGGCGAGGCGGCCTGACAGCCGACCTGATGTTGGACGCTGAACTCAATCAAGGGTGGGAGCTGGCTTGCCTGCGATGGCATCAACCCGGTGTACCTGATACACCGAGGTGCCTGCATCGCAGGCAAGCCAGCTCCCACAGAAAGGCAAAGCGGTGCGGCACTGGCAGATGAACGCGGTCAAACTGTGGGAGCGGGCTTGCCCGCGAAGGCGGCAGGTCAGCCGACTGACATGCCTCTGACACACCGCCATCGCAGGCAAGCCAGCTCCCACAGAAAGGCAAAGCAGTGCGGCACTGGCAGATGAGCGCGGTCAAACTGTGGGAGCGGGCTTGCCCGCGAAGGCGGCAGGTCAGCCGACTGACATGTCACTGACACACCGCCATCGCAGGCAAGCCAGCTCCCACAGAAAAGCAAAAGCAGTGCGGTGGTGGCGGTCTGTACTCGGTCAAACTGTGGGAGCGGGCTTGCCCGCGAAGGCGGCGGGTCTGCCGACTGACATGCCACTGACACACCGCCCTCGCAGGCAAGCCAGTTCCCACAGTTGATTGGTGGTGTTGTTAGGAGCCGCGGTCAGCTCATCAGTTCGAGCGCAACCGCAGGATCTGCGCGCCGTCAAATGGGTCTGTCAGGTAGTGCGCCTGTACCCCGAATGTCTCTTGCAATCGCTGCGGCGTCAGCACCTCCAGTGGCGGGCCCAGCGCCACCAGCCGCCCGCGGTCCAGCACGGCCAGGCGATCGCAGGTCAGTGCCTGGTTGAGGTCATGCAGCGCAATCAAGGTGGTCACCGGCAGGGCCTGCACGCCCTTCAAGATCGCCAGTTGATGCTGGATATCCAGGTGATTGGTCGGCTCATCCAGCAACAGAATCTGCGGCCGTTGCGCCAGGGCGCGGGCGATGTGCACGCGTTGGCGTTCGCCACCGGAGAGGCTGCGCCACGCGCGTTTGCTCAGGTGGGTGGCGTCTACGTCGTGCAGCGCCTGACCCACAATGGCGTCGTCTTCGTCAGACCACGGGCTCAGCGCCGACAGCCAGGGCGTGCGGCCCAGCGCCACGGCGTCGAACACGCGGATGGCATCGTCGGTATCAGCCTGCTGCTCCACCACGGCCAGTTGCTGCGCGATGGCGCGCCGGGATAGGCGGCCCAAGTGCTGGCCGCCCAACAGCACTTCACCGGACGCCGGTGCACGCAAACCGGCCAGCAGTTTGAGCAGGGTGGACTTGCCGGAACCGTTCGGCCCGACAATGCCCAAGGTTTCACCTTGCTGAACGTCCAAGTGGATATCGCGCAGCAACTCGGCATCGCGCACTTTGAACCCCAGGCCCGTGCAACTGAGCACCGTCATCGCGCATTTCTCCGGCCGATCAGGATCAGCGCAAACACCGGCGCGCCGACCAGCGCGGTGACCACGCCGACCGGAATCACCTGGCCCTTGATCAGCGTGCGCGAGAGCACGTCGGCGGCGATCAAAAACAGCGCGCCGCCCAAGGCGCTGGCCGGCAGCAGCCGTGAATGCCCGGTACCGACCAGCAGGCGCACCGCATGCGGAATCACCAGCCCGACAAAGCCAATGGAGCCGACAATCGACACCATCACCGCCGTCACCAGCGCCGCGCAGCCCACCAGCACAAACTGCACCCGGCGCACTGGAATGCCCAGCGAGGCCGCCGAGTCGGTGCCGAAGGTGAACGCGTCCAGCGCGCGGCGGTGCCACAGGCACACCGCCAGGCCTGCGACGGTCACCGGCACCGCCAGCCACACCGACGGCCAGCGCACCCCGCTGAGGTTGCCCAGCAGCCAGAACATAATGCCGCGTGCCTGCTCGGAGCTGGCGGACTTGGTGATCAGGAACGCCGTGAGGGCGTTGAACAGCTGTGACCCGGCGATGCCGGCGAGGATGATCTGGCCGGTGCCGCTCGCCGAGCCGCTGGCGCGCGCCAGCAGAATCACCAGCGCAAAGGCCGCCATGGCGCCGACAAACGCGCCTGCCGACAGCGAAACCAGCCCGCCGCCGACGCCGATCAGTGCCACCAATACCGCGCCGGTCGAGGCGCCGGCGCTGATGCCCAGCAGATAAGGATCGGCCAACGGGTTACGCAACAACGACTGCAAGATCACCCCGCACGTGGCCAACCCGGCACCGCACGCGGCGGCGACCAGGGCGCGGGTCAGGCGGTAGTTCCACACCACGCCTTCGTCGATCGGGTCGAGCACGTAACCGGCTGCCCACAGTTTGTTGGCAAGCACCTGCAACACCACCTGCGGCGCGATGGCGGTTTCGCCGATGGCCACGCCGGCGAGCACGGCGAGCAACAGCAGCGCCAGGGCGAGAAGGGTACGCATCATTTGCGCAGGTCGTAGCCGTCGATGGCGCCGGCCAGCTGTTCCAGGCCATCGAACGTGCGCACGCTGGCCTGCAATGCCAGGGCGTCGAGGATGATGATGCGGTTGTTTTTCACCGCGTCCATGTTGCGCGTCACCGGGTCACTGCGCAGGAACGCGAGTTTCTTTTCATGGTCGTCGGCGGGGTAGCGGCGCCGGTCCATGCGCGCGATCACCAGGAAGGTCGGGTTGGCCTTGGCGATGGTCTCCCAGCCGACGGCGGGCCACTCTTCATCGGACTGCACCACGTTGTGCAGGCCCAGGGTTTGGAGCATGAATTCGGGCACGCCCTTGTGGCCGGCCACGTATGGGTCGCTGGCCATTTCCGAGCTGGAGAACCACACCAATGCGCTGGCCTGCTTGAGGCCTTTGCTGTGGGCGGTGGCGATGGATTTGGCCAAGCGCGCCTTGAGTTCGTCGTTCAATTGTTGGCCGCGCGCCTGTACGTCAAAAATCTCGGCCAGTTGGCTGATGCTCTTATAGACGGTCTCGACGCGAAACGGCTCCAGCCGCGTGCCGTCGGCGCCCACCAGGTTGTCCTTGGCTTCGCAGTCGGAGGGCAGCAGGTAGGTGGGGATTTTCAGCTCGTGAAACTGCTCGCGGGTGCCGACCACACCTTGCGGGCCCACCACCCATTCCAGCTCGGCGGCCACCAGCTGCGGGCGCTTGGCGATCACCGCTTCGAAGCTGGGTTCGTTGTTGGCCAGGCGCTCAATGGCGTCGTTCTGCGCCTTGTATTGTGGCAATACGTTGTTGAACCACAGCGAGGTGCCGACCACTTTGTCGCCGACGCCCAGGGCGTAGAGCATTTCGGTGGCGGCCTGGCCGATGGTCACCGTGCGCGCAGGCGCCTGCTCAAAGGTCAAGGTGCTGCCGCAGTTCTGCACCGTCAGCGGGTAGTGAGTGGGCGCCGCTTGGGCCAGGGCACAAAAGCCCAGGGCGGTGATCAGGGCAGTAACGCGTGGCAGCATCGGGCAATCTCCGGGTAAACCGTACGTGGAACTGGGGAGGTACGGCTCGGAAATACACCCTGTAGCGCTGCGGGCATCGCAGGGCGCGGAGGTACTTCCCGGACACCCCGCCGGTTAGTGATTTTGCTGGGCCGGCAGGTCTCCTGACTGATGCGTCGTCGCCACGCTCCGGCCTTCCCGGGCAATGTCCAGTGGCGATGTGGAGCAGGCTCAGCACCTACAGTTGCGGGGGCAGTTCCGATTGGCGCAATGAACGCGCTTCGGATTCCCTATTAGTCCCGTGTGGGAACCGGCGCGTTATGGTAGTCGATCATGCCCGCAAGGGGGAGCCTGTCCATGCGCAATTGGCAGGCCGCCGGGGTCTCTATCTCCGGATATAGGGTGTACCATCGGTCTCTGTTCATCAGATATTAGTCAGACATGCCCACGCTTAGCGAAGAGAGCCGCCGGATCGTAGCTTCTCTGGCGCACCGTGTTGGTCCGCAGGCTGACACTGCAAGCATCGCCGCGGCAGTTGTTTCGATTTTGCAGGATGTGGGCGCAGCACTGGCGCCCATCATCGGCCAGCAAGGCGTTGCCGCGCTGTACCGTCGCAGCTTCCATCTGTGCGTCTCGACCCATCCACGCCTGGCCGCCACCTATGACAGGGTGCCGGCCGCGATGGACTTGATTGCCCTCAAATCCGTACTCGTCGAGCAGAACGAAACCGATGCGCTGTTTTTCGGTGAGGTGTTGCTGACTACCCTCTACGAGCTTCTGACCACGCTGATCGGGCCTTCACTCACCGCACGTCTGCTGGTTGGCGTGTGGCAGCCTTCTTCGAGCGACACCTCTTCGCAGGAAATTTCGCCATGAGCACCAAAGTGACTATCAACCGTCTGGCCACGGGTGTGCCAGGACTGGACGAGGTCCTGGGCGGTGGCCTGCCGGAGTTTTCGTTCAACCTGATCGCCGGCCCGCCAGGCTGCGGCAAAACCACCCTCGCGCACCAGATGATGTTCGCCCTGGCCACGCCGGAGCGCCCGGCGCTGTTCTTTACCGTGCTCGGTGAGCCGCCGCTGAAGATGCTGCGCTACCAGCAGCAATTCGATTTTTTCGACGACGCTGCCATTAACCGGTCGATTCGTTATATCAACCTGGCCGACGACACCCTGGCGGGCGACCTGGACGAGGTACTGCGGCGCATTGTCAGCGAGGTCGAGGCGCATTCGCCGTCGCTGGTGTTTGTCGATTCGTTCCGCTCCGTGGTGCTGGCCAGCCAGACCCAGCACAACCCGAACAACAACCTGCCGCAGTTCATCCAGCAATTGGGCATGTTGATGACCACGTGGCAGGCGACCACCTTCCTGATCGGCGAATACTTCACCGAGACCGACACCAATCCGATTTTCACCGTGGCCGATGGCCTGATCTGGCTGCGCCAGAGCGTTGAGCGCAATTCGATGGTGCGCAAGATGGAAATCATGAAGATGCGCGGCCAACCGACGTTGCCGGGGTTGCACACCTTTCGTATTGCCACCTCGGGGGTCAAGGTGTTCCCGCCGGCCGCCGTCAACCGTCTGGTTGAAGCGCCGTCGACGTTCCCGATCACCCGTCTGAAAATGGGCGTGCCGGCGCTCGATGAGATGCTCGGCGGCGGCCTGCCTCGGGGTTATTCGCTATTGGTGGCCGGCCCGTCCGGCTCGGGCAAGAGCATCCTGGCGGCGACCTTCCTCGCTGAAGGCGCGCGCAACGGCGAAACCGGGGTGATTGCGGCGTTCGAGCAACGGCCCAACCATTCGCAGAACCCGCAATTGGCCGAGTTGATCAAGAGCGGGAAAGTGGGCCTGGTGGACAGCCGCGCGCCGGACCTGTCCATCGACGAAATCGTGCAGCTGCTGCTCGGTGAAATCAGCCGGTTGAACGCCACCCGTGTAGTGATTGACTCGCTGTCAGGCTTTGAACTGGCGTTGGCGCCTACCTTCCGTGCGGATTTTCGCGAGTCGCTGTCACGCATGGTGACGGCGCTGACTGCCGTTGGGGTCAGCGTGTTGATGACCTCGGAGCTCGAAGACCGTTACACCGACCTGCGCTTCAGCCCTTATGGCACGGCGTTTCTGACCGACGCGATCATCGTGCAGCGCTATATCGAGGTGCAGAGCCGGTTACTGCGCATCATGGCCGTGGTCAAGGTGCGCGCCAGCGCCCACTCCGACCAACTGCGCCAGTACCACATCGACGATAACGGCCTGCAGATTCGCGACATGCTGCCGGAGCAGGAAGGGTTGCTGGGTGGGCACCCGACCCGGCAGGTTTCGGCGAAAACCAAACATGTGTGAGCCCGACTCATGAGTGGCGGCGACGGCAAGCATGAAAGTGAGCTGACCACGGCGGCTCACGAGCTGTTCCTCATTGGCCAAAAAACCGTTGAGGCGCGTGCGGCGCTCGCGGCGCTGCAGCAGCAACTGACTGACGCCAGCAGCCGTCTGGTGGATACCCAGCACGTCGAGCAGGTGATTGAAGCTAACCAGCAGTTGGTGCTGGCGATCCTCCTTGCGCAGTCGGACGCCGCCAGCCCGCCGCCCATGGAGGAACAACGCCTGTACCAGGAGCTTCGCGAGGCGAATGCGCAGTTGGTGATCGCGGCCCTCAGTGCGCAAGACCTGCAGGCCACGGCCGAGCGCGCGTTGAGTCAGCAGAAAAGCATCCTGGCGATGGTGGCGCATGAGCTGCGCAACCCATTGACGCCGATCAGCATGATCGCCGAGCGCATGGTTCGCATGCCCAGCGACCAGCTGCCGCGCATGCGTGCGCTGATTGAAGGTCAGGTGCAGCATATTTCACAGTTGGTCGACGACTTGCTGGACGTGTCCCGCGTCAGCACCGGCAAGCTGCGCATCGATCGACGCGATGTGGACATGCTGCAGATCCTTAGAAGTGCCATTGATGCCTGCGGCCCGGTGATGCGGGCGAAAAGACAGCAATTTGATGCCCACCTGCCTGACGGCCAACTGATGGTGAGCGCAGACCCCGGGCGCCTTGCGCAGATTCTGCACAACCTGCTGGCCAACGCGGCCAAGTACACGCCGGTGGGTGGCTCGATTGTGCTGTCTGTGACCGCGACGGACGCGCTGAGGATCAGCATTTGTGACAACGGCATCGGCGTTTCAGCCAAGGCACTGCCGCTGATCTTTGACCCTTACGTGCAGGATGAACACGCCATCGGCTTCAACGGCTCGGGCTTGGGGATCGGGCTCACGGTGGTGCGCGAGCTGGTTGAAGCACATGGCGGCAAGGTCACCGCCAAAAGCGCGGGCAAGGGCAAGGGCAGTGAGTTTGTGGTGACGCTGCCGTTGTTGAACGGCTGACTCGTGTATTCCTGCCCGGCATAAGGTTTATGCCTGCGACCGGCCTACTGCTTGCCCTGGCTGATAGGGAATGCTCCACGACACGCGGTGCCAAAACGCCTGCGCTACTACGTCGATATTCCTACAGGTAAACCCATGCAAACAAACCGGGTAACGCGTCAGCAAGTGCTGGATGCGAGTAAGGGCATGCTGCAAAAGCAGTTCTATGTAGTGTTTTCAACGCCAACCGACGGGCTTGGCCCGGTGATGCAGAACCTGCCGATTCACCTCGAGCATCAATGCCAGATCGAGCGCGACGGTATCCTCGTCGCCGCCGGGCCGCATTGGAGTGAGGATGAGCAGTATTGGGACGGCGACGGCATGTTTGTGATTCGTGCAACGTCGCTTGAGCATGCCAAGGCCATCGCCGCGCAAGACCCGATGCATCAGTGCGGTGCGCGCAGGTTTTCGATTCGGCCGTGGTTGGTGAATGAAGGGAGGCTTAATTTGAAGGTCGAGTTTTCAACTGGAAAGGTCACTGTGGACTAATCCACAAACACCGCAGATCAAAGGTGGGAGCTGGCTTGAGTGGGAGCGGGCTTGCTCGCGAATGCAGTCTGTCGGTCGACAAATTTGCCAACTGAAGCACCGCCTTCGCGAGCAAGCCCGCTCCCACAGTTGAAGGGTGTTGCCTGTTTTATTTGCGATCCGGCCACACGGTCTGTGCGTTGCAGAATTCACGCACGGCCACACACTCCGCAAATCAAAGGTGGGAGCTGGCTTGCCTGCGATTGCAGTGTGTCAGCCAAAGAGTTGTCACTGATGCACCGCTATCGCAGGCAAGCCAGCTCCCACAGTTGAAGGGTGTTGCCTGTTTTAGTTGCGATCCAGCCACACGGTCTGCGCGTTGCAGAATTCACGCACGGCCACAAACACCGCAAATCAAAGGTGGGAGCGGGCTTGCTCGCGAATGCGGTCTGTCAGTCGACAAATTTGCCTACTGATGCACCGCTATCGCAGGCAAGCCAGCTCCCACAGTTGGAGGGCGTTGCCTGTTTTAGTTGCGATCCAGCCATAAGGTCTGCGCGTTGCAGAATTCACGCACGGCCACAAACACCGCAGATCAAAGGTGGGAGCTGGCTTGCCTGCGATTGCAGTGTGTCAGCCAAAGAGTTGTCACTGATCCACCGCCATCGCAGGCAAGCCAGCTCCCACCGTTGAAGGGTGTTGCCTGTTTTATTTGCGATCCAGCCACACGGTCTGTGCGTTGCAGAATTCACGCACGGCTACAAACACCGAAGATCAAAGGTGGGAGCTGGCTTGCCTGCGATTGCAGTGTGTCAGCCAAAGAGTTGTCACTGATCCACCGCTATTGCAGGCAAGCCAGCTCCCACAGTTGAAGGGTGTTGCCTGTTTATTTGCGATCCAGCCACACAGTCTGCGCGTTGCAGAATTCACGCGCGGCTACAAACACCGAAGATCAAAGGTGGGAGCTGGCTTGCCTGCGATTGCAGTGTGTCAGCCAAAGAGTTGTCACTGATCCACCGCTATCGCAGGCAAGCCAGCTCCCACAGTTGATGGGGGGTTGCCTGTTTTAGTTGCGATCCAGCCATACAGTCTGTGCGTTGCAGAATTACGCACGGCCACACACTCCGCAGATCAAAGGTGGGAGCTGGCTTGCCTGCGATTGCAGTGTGTCAGCCAAAGAGTTGTCACTGATGCACCGCTATCGCAGGCAAGCCAGCTCCCACAGTTGATGGGGTGTTGCCTGTTTTATTTGCGATCCAGCCATACGGTCTGTGCGTTGCAGAATTCACGTACGCCAAAGTGGGACAGTTCGCGCCCGAACCCACTCTTTTTCACTCCACCAAACGCTACGCGCGGGTCGGACACGCTGAACGAGTTGACGAATACTGCGCCAGTTTCCAGCTGGTTGGTGATATCCCGTGCCTTCACCGCGTCGGTGGTGAAGATGCTTGCTGTGAGGCCGAATTCGCTGTCGTTGGCCAGGGCCACGGCGTGGTCGGCATCGCGGGCGGTGATGATCGAGGCCACGGGGCCGAACAGTTCCTGTTTGAACGAGGTCATCTGGTCGGTGACGTCGGCCAGCACGGTCGGTTCGTAGTAGTTGCCGGCACCGGCGACTTTGTTGCCGCCCAGCAGCAGGGTTGCGCCTTCTTCCAACGTGGCCTGCACCTGGCCGTGCAGTTCGTCGCGCAGGTCGAAGCGGGCCATTGGGCCGACGTAGGTGCTGGTGTCGGTCGGGTCGCCCATCACCAGGGCGCGGCTGGCGGCGAGGAATTTGGCGGTAAAGGCTTGCACCACACCTTCTTCGATGATCAGGCGCTTGGCGGCAGCGCAGACTTGGCCGCTGTTCTGGAAACGCCCGATCACGGCGGCCTGGACGGCGGCGTCGAGGTCGGCGTCGTTGAGCACGATGAACGGGTCGGAGCCGCCCAGTTCCAGCACGCATTTCTTCAGCGCAGCGCCGGCCTGAGAGCCGATGGCGGCGCCGGCGCGCACGCTGCCGGTGAGGGTGACTGCGGCGATGCGTGGGTCGGCGATGGCCTTGGACACGCCTTCGTTGGTCACGTTGGCCACTTCAAACAGGCCATCGGCGAAGCCGGCTTTTTGAAACGCCGCCTTCATCAGGTAGGCACTGCCCATCACGTTGGGTGCATGTTTGAGCACGTAGGTGTTGCCGGCGAGCAGGGTCGGCACGGCGCCGCGCAGCACTTGCCACACCGGGAAGTTCCACGGCATGACGGCGAGGATCGGGCCCAGTGGGCGGTATTCGATCTGGGCGCTGCCGTTGTCCACCAGCGTCGGCTCCGGGGCGAGCATGGCCGGGCCGTGGGCGGCATACCATTCGCTGAGTTGCGCGCATTTTTCGATTTCGGCACGGGCCTGGGCGATGGGTTTGCCCATTTCCAGGGTGATCATCTGCGCCATGTCTTCGGCTTGCTCACGCAACGCAGCGGCCAGGGCCAGCAACAACTCGGCGCGCTGGCTTACTGGTTGGCGGCGCCAGGTGCGGAAGGCCTCAGTGGCGCGATTAAGCGCCGCGTCCAACTGCGCCTCGGTTTCGTAAGGGTAGCTGCCGACTGTTTCGCCAGTGGCGGGGTTGATCGACAAGGCGTGAGTCTGGTGAGTGATAGCGTTCATGGCACCGTCCGGCTGAATGAGTGGATGGGTTCAGCCTACGGGGCTGCATGTTTTCTGGAAACTGAATAATATTAAGCAATACATTCACGATTGGAGAATGACTTGGACCTGGTGCAGCTGGAAATCTTCAAGGCCGTTGCCGAGCAAGGCAGCATCAGCGCCGCCGCGCAGTTGATTCATCGCGTGCCGTCGAACCTGACCACGCGCATCAAGCAACTGGAGCAGGACCTGGGCGTTGAGTTGTTTATCCGTGAGAAGAGCCGCCTGCGCCTGTCGCCGGCCGGGTGGAATTTCCTCGGCTACACGCGGCGCATTCTTGATCTGGTGCAGGAAGCCCGCGCCACGGTGGCGGGGGAGGAGCCCCAGGGCGCGTTTGCGCTGGGTTCGCTGGAGAGCACGGCCGCGGTGCGCATTCCGGCGTTGCTCGCGGCGTATAACCAGAAGCACGCCAAGGTCGAGCTGGACCTGAGCACCGGGCCGTCCGGCACGATGATCGAGGGTGTGTTGTCGGGACGCCTGGCGGCCGCGTTTGTCGACGGGCCGGTGCTGCATGCCACGCTGGAAGGCGTGCCGGTGTTTGAGGAGGAGATGGTGGTCATTGCGCCGCTGCACCATGCGCCGATCACGCGCGGGCAGGATGTGGCGGGGGAGAGCATCTATACGTTTCGCTCGAACTGCTCGTATCGCCATCACTTCGAGCGCTGGTTCTCACAGGATGGCGCGGTGCCGGGCAAGATCTTTGAAATGGAGTCTTATCACGGCATGCTCGCCTGCGTCAGTGCCGGGGCCGGCCTGGCGCTGATGCCACGCAGCATGCTGGAGAGCATGCCAGGGTTTACGGCGGTGAGTGTGTGGCCGCTGAGTGACGCGTTCCGCATCCTCAATACCTGGCTGATCTGGCGCCGAGGCACGGTGTCGCAGAGCTTGAACAGTTTTGTGAAGCTGTTGGAGGAACGTGGTCTGGTAGCCACTTAGATCTAATGTGGGAGCTGGCTGGCCTGCGATGGCGGTGTATCAGCCAAGGCCGTGCAGGCTGGGCTGACGCCATCGCAGGCCAGCCAGCTCCCACCGGTTGATCGTGTTTTCAGCCGCCAAATTGCAGGGTGCCCATGGCGAGTTTTGCCATGATGGCCGTGGCGCCCAGTTGTACCAACCAAAGGGCCAGGCCACCGAGGAACACACCCAGTGCCACTTGCAGCACCAGGCTTTTCTGGCGCTTGGCTTGCGGCGCGCGCGGGGTGAAGTCATGCAGTTCGTCGCGGTCGGCACGCAGGTCCAGGTCGTCGTTTCTCATAAGGCTCTCACAGCAAAGGGGCAGTTGGGGTTCAGTCTAGGGCTGGTCGCGGCAAGCAGCGAGGTTTTCCTCTTGTGGCGAGCGGGCTTGTTCCGCGTCGGGCTGCGCAGCGGCCCCTTGTTCAGGCACCGGGTTCTTTCAGTAAGTTCACGGGGGGGCTTTATGGAGCTGCTTCGCAGCCCAACGCGGGGCAAGCCCGCTCGCCACAGGAAGCCTGTTTGCCACGGGAAGCCTGCTGGCGACAAAAAAGGGGAAGCCATTGAATGACTTCCCCTTTGTCACCACCGTTGCAGGCTTACAGCACCTGAACAATCGCTTTGGTCACTGCACCAATGTTCGACTGGTTCAGCGCCGCTACGCAGATGCGGCCGGTGTCGAGCGCGTAGATACCAAACTCGGTACGCAGGCGGGTGACTTGCTCCACGGTCAGGCCGGAGTAGGAGAACATCCCACGCTGGCGGCCAACGAAGCTGAAGTCGTGACCTGGGGCAGCCTTGGCCAGTTCAGCCACCATCTGCTCACGCATGCCACGGATGCGCAGGCGCATTTCGGCCAGTTCCGCTTCCCACTGGGCGCGCAGCTCAGGGTTGTTCAGCACCGCCGCCACAATCGCCGCGCCGTGGGTCGGCGGGTTGGAGTAGTTGGTGCGGATTACGCGCTTGACCTGGGACAGGATGCGCGCGCTTTCTTCCTTGGATTCGCTGACGATCGACAGCGCACCTACGCGTTCGCCGTACAGCGAGAACGACTTGGAGAACGAGCTGGACACAAAGAAGGTCAGGCCCGACTCAGCAAACAGGCGCACGGCTGCGGCGTCTTCGTGGATGCCATCGCCAAAGCCCTGGTAGGCCATGTCGAGGAACGGCACCAGGTTCCTGGCCTTGACCACGTCCAGCACGTTTTGCCAGTCGGCCGGGCTCAGGTCGACGCCGGTCGGGTTGTGGCAGCAGGCGTGCAGCACCACGATGGACTGTGGCGGCAGGGCGTTGAGGTCTTCGAGCAGGCCGGCACGGTTGACGTCGTGGGTGGCGGCGTCGTAGTAGCGGTAGGTTTGCACCGGGAAGCCGGCTTTTTCGAACAGCGCCTGGTGGTTTTCCCAGCTCGGGTCGCTGATGGCAACCACAGCGTTGGGCAGCAGTTGCTTGAGGAAGTCTGCGCCGATCTTCAGCGCGCCAGTGCCGCCGACGGCTTGCGCGGTGATCACACGGCCAGCGCTGAGCAGGGGCGAGTCGGCGCCGAACAGCAGCTTTTGCACCGCCTGGTCGTAGGCGACGATGCCGTCGATCGGCAAGTAGCCACGGGCGGCGTGTTGCGCCACGCGAATGGCTTCCGCTTCGGCAACGGCACGCAAGAGTGGAATCTTCCCCTCCTCGTTGCAGTAAACGCCCACGCCAAGGTTGACCTTGGTGGTTCGTGTGTCGGCGTTGAATGCTTCGTTGAGGCCCAGGATTGGATCGCGTGGTGCCATTTCGACAGCGGAGAACAGGCTCATTTTTGCGGCAGCTCTATGGGGGAATGGAGGGACGTGTCGCGCTCCAGCCGAATGCACTAGAGCGGTGCACAAACGGGGAGCTAGTATAGAGGCCATCCAGGCTCAGGGCGACAACCGAAACGGCTTTTCGGCCAAGTTTTTCGGTTTATTTGCCGACCGTTAGTCTTATTGCAACAGGGGGCGGCGACGGCAGGTAGGACGATTGCCTTGAAACCCGTCACATTCGCCTCCACTTCTACAGCTATCATGGTTTTTTCCTGCAACCTGCGTTGACTATTCGCGGGTTGCTGAGCTTTTTCGTCCCTGGCGGTTTCGAGTCTGGGGTGACTACACGAGGTACGTTATGTCGGATTTCCAGCTCGTCACCCGCTTTGAACCCGCCGGCGATCAACCCGAAGCCATTCGCCTGATGGTTGAAGGCATTGAAGCCGGCCTGGCGCACCAGACGCTGCTTGGGGTGACCGGTTCAGGCAAGACCTTCAGCATTGCCAATGTGATTGCGCAGACCAATCGCCCGACCCTGGTGCTGGCGCCGAACAAAACCCTGGCCGCCCAGCTGTATGGCGAGTTCAAGGCGTTTTTCCCGAACAACGCGGTGGAGTACTTCGTTTCCTACTACGACTACTACCAGCCCGAAGCCTATGTGCCATCCTCTGACACCTTCATCGAGAAGGACGCGTCGATCAACGACCACATCGAGCAGATGCGGTTGTCGGCGACCAAGGCGCTGCTGGAACGCAAGGACGCGATCATCGTCACCACGGTGTCGTGCATCTACGGCCTGGGCAGCCCGGAAACCTATTTGAAGATGGTGCTGCACGTCGATCGCGGCGACAAACTCGACCAGCGCGAGCTGCTTCGGCGCCTGACGAGCTTGCAGTACACCCGCAATGACATGGACTTTGCCCGCGCCACCTTCCGTGTGCGCGGCGATGTGATCGACATCTACCCGGCCGAATCCGACCTGGAAGCGATTCGCATCGAGCTGTTCGACGATGAAGTCGAAAGCCTGTCGGCCTTCGACCCGTTGACCGGTGAGGTGATTCGCAAGCTGCCGCGCTTCACCTTCTACCCCAAAAGCCACTACGTAACGCCGCGCGAAACACTGATGGGCGCCATCGAAGGCATCAAGGCCGAACTGGTGGAGCGCCTGGATTACCTGCGCGCCAACAACAAGCTGGTGGAAGCCCAGCGCCTGGAGCAGCGCACGCGGTTCGACCTGGAAATGATCCTGGAGCTGGGTTACTGCAACGGCATCGAAAACTACTCGCGCTACCTCTCGGGTCGCGAATCCGGGCAGGCGCCGCCCACCTTGTTCGATTACCTGCCGGATGACGCCTTGCTGGTGATCGACGAATCCCACGTCAGCGTGCCGCAGGTGGGCGCGATGTACAAAGGTGACCGCTCGCGTAAGGAAACCCTGGTGGAATACGGTTTCCGCCTGCCGTCGGCACTGGACAACCGGCCGATGCGTTTCGACGAGTTTGAAAGCATCAGCCCGCAGACGATCTTCGTCTCGGCCACGCCGGGTAACTACGAAGCTGAACACGCGGGCCGCGTGATTGAGCAACTGGTGCGCCCGACAGGCCTTGTGGACCCACAAATCGAAATCCGCCCGGCGCTGACCCAGGTCGATGACTTGCTGTCGGAAATCACCAAGCGCGTGGCCCTGGAAGAGCGGGTGCTGGTGACCACGCTGACCAAGCGCATGTCCGAAGATTTGACCGATTACCTGGCCGACCATGGCGTGCGCGTGCGCTATTTGCACTCGGACATCGACACCGTGGAGCGCGTCGAGATTATCCGCGACCTGCGCCTGGGCACCTTTGATGTGCTGGTGGGCATCAACCTGTTGCGTGAAGGGTTGGACATGCCGGAGGTGTCGCTGGTGGCGATTCTGGACGCCGACAAGGAAGGCTTCCTGCGCTCCGAGCGCTCGCTGATCCAGACCATCGGCCGGGCGGCGCGTAACCTCAATGGCCGGGCGATTCTGTACGCGGACCGTATCACCGGCTCCATGGAACGCGCGATTGGCGAGACCGAACGTCGCCGTGACAAGCAGATCGCGTTCAACCTGGAGAACGGCATCATCCCCAAAGGCGTGTTCAAGGACGTCGCCGACATCATGGAAGGCGCCACCGTGCCGGGCTCGCGCAGCAAGAAGCGCAAAGGCATGGCCAAGGCCGCTGAAGAAAGCGCCAAGTACGAGAACGAATTGCGCTCGCCGAGTGAGATCACCAAGCGTATCCGGCAGTTGGAAGAGAAGATGTACCAGCTGGCGCGTGACCTTGAGTTTGAAGCGGCGGCGCAGATGCGCGATGAGATCGGCAAATTGCGAGAGCGGTTGCTGGCTGTTTGATTTGCGGTGAATGGGCGGGCCTCATCGGGGGCTTGCCCCCGATGACCGCGCCTCGGTTTTCCAGAAATCCCCCAGGCTGTTACCATTCGCCCCTTGTTTCAATTTTCAGTTATATCGCCCATTCGAGACCTGCCATGACCACCGTCCGCACGCGCATTGCGCCATCGCCTACTGGGGATCCCCACGTCGGCACTGCTTACATCGCCCTGTTCAACTACTGCTTTGCCAAGCAGCACGGCGGTGAATTCATCCTGCGGATCGAAGACACCGATCAACTGCGTTCGACCCGTGAGTCGGAACAGCAGATTTTCGATGCCTTGCGCTGGCTGGGCATCACCTGGGCCGAAGGCCCGGACGTCGGCGGCCCGCACGGCCCGTATCGTCAGAGCGAGCGCAGCGACATCTACAAGCAGTACACCCAGCAATTGGTCGACATGGGCCATGCGTTCCCGTGCTTCTGCACCGCCGAAGAACTCGACCAGATGCGTGCCGAGCAACAGGCCCGTGGCGAAACCCCGCGTTACGACGGCCGCGCGCTGCTGTTGTCCAAGGAAGAAGTGGCCCAGCGCCTGGCTGCCGGTGAGCCTCACGTGATTCGCATGAAAGTGCCGAGCGAAGGCGTGTGCGTGGTGCCGGACATGCTGCGCGGTGACGTCGAAATTCCGTGGGACCGCATGGACATGCAGGTGCTGATGAAGACCGACGGCCTGCCGACGTACTTCCTGGCCAACGTGGTCGACGACCACCTGATGGGCATCACCCACGTGCTGCGCGGCGAAGAATGGCTGCCGTCGGCGCCGAAACTGATCCTGCTCTACGAATACTTCGGCTGGGAACAGCCGCAGCTGTGCTACATGCCGCTGCTGCGTAACCCGGACAAGAGCAAGCTGTCCAAGCGCAAGAACCCGACCTCGGTGACGTTCTACGAGCGCATGGGCTTTATGCCCGAGGCGATGCTCAACTACCTGGGCCGCATGGGCTGGTCGATGCCGGACGAGCGTGAGAAGTTCTCGCTGCAGGAAATGGTCGACAACTTCGACTTGTCCCGTGTGTCCCTGGGCGGGCCGATCTTCGACATCGAGAAGCTGTCGTGGCTCAACGGCCAGTGGCTGCGGGACCTGCCGGTAGAAGAATTCGCCAGCCGTGTGCAGCAGTGGGCGTTGAACCCCGAGTACATGATGAAGATCGCGCCGTTGGTGCAGGGCAGGGTGGAGACGTTCAGCCAGGTTGCTCCGTTGGCCAGCTTCTTCTTTGCCGGTGGCGTGAACCCGGATGCCACGTTGTTTGAGTCCAAGAAGCTCTCGGGCGATCAGGTTCGCCAACTGATGCAATTGATCCTGTGGAAGCTCGAAAGCCTGCGTCAGTGGGAGAAGGATGCAATCACTGCGACGATTCAGGCGGTGGTCGAGTCCCTTGAGCTGAAACTGCGCGATGCCATGCCACTGATGTTTGCAGCGATCACCGGGCAGGCCAGTTCGGTGTCGGTACTGGATGCGATGGAAATTCTCGGCCCGGACCTGACGCGTTTCCGTCTGCGCCAAGCCCTTGATTTGCTTGGTGGTGTGTCGAAGAAAGAAAACAAAGAGTGGGAAAAGCTGCTGGGCGCTATCGCTTAAGTCGGCTGTTGTTACGACGAAACCCCGGTTTTCCGGGGTTTCGTCGGTAAGTGATTGTTATCCCGGCAAAAAATTTTGGAAATAGTTGAAAATAAATTTGACACGTTTCCAAACCGCCATTAAGATTCGCCCCGTCCTCACCGATGAGGGGCTATAGCTCAGCTGGGAGAGCGCTTGCATGGCATGCAAGAGGTCAACGGTTCGATCCCGTTTAGCTCCACCAATTTACAGGTTCAAGGTCTGGCCACACCGTCCTTGAATTGATCAGCTCTCAGCGCTGATCAGATGTACAGAAGGTTTTGTCCCCTTCGTCTAGTGGCCTAGGACACCGCCCTTTCACGGCGGTAACAGGGGTTCGAGTCCCCTAGGGGACGCCAGTTTCAACAAGCAGCTCGAAAGGTCTGCTGCGTCGCGAGACGAAAAATCCGGGGCTATAGCTCAGCTGGGAGAGCGCTTGCATGGCATGCAAGAGGTCAACGGTTCGATCCCGTTTAGCTCCACCAATTTACAGGTTCAAGGTCTGGCCACACCGTCCTTGAATCGATCAGTTCTCAGCGCTGGTCAGTTGTATAGAAGGTTTGTGTCCCCTTCGTCTAGTGGCCTAGGACACCGCCCTTTCACGGCGGTAACAGGGGTTCGAGTCCCCTAGGGGACGCCACGATTACCCGCTCTGCGGGATTTTTAAGGGTCATTCAATTATTGAATGGCCCTTTTGTTTGTCTGGCGTTTGGGTTTTTCGCGCAGCCGTTTACGGCATCCTGCGTACCACGTTGGCGGTGCGCAGGGATTTATTGATGCGCGCCAGCTCTTTTTGCTCATCAACCTGTGGGCCTCTGTTCTGGGCATTCTCCAGCGCGACGTTCCACATTTCGACGCGAATGCCGGGCAAGCGTGAAATCGCACGCAGGCAGCCCTGGTCTATTTCGTCGTTGGGGTGGTAGATATTCGCGGTTTCAATCACCAGCCGGGTGTTTGGAAAGCGCAGCAGGATGTCTTCCATGAACTGCTTGAACAGCACGCAGCATTGCCGACACGGTGAGTTGTTGATGCTCACCACGATCTCCTGATACCCCGCATCGAATACCCAGTCATTGGCGCGCAGGGCCTCTAGGAAGTTGGCCTCGGCATGCCCGTCGGCGTCGTTGAAGAATTTGCCAAACGGCTGGTTGCCCACGCCTTCGCCTTCAACCTTGGCGATCAGCACCGTGCGAAAGCCGCTGATGAAGTTCGCGGTGTACTCGTTGGCGAACACGTAGGGGGCTTCTCCGGCTACCCACGCGCAGTTCTGGTTTTGCTGCCGCCAAGCCATGTCGTTCTCTCCGATGTGCAGTTCATTGCAATGAGAACGGCTGGGGCGAGCGGTTTATTCCCTTGATGTGATCTGTGCTGCTCGGACGAGCGGTCATGCGGGTGGCTTGCGAAATATTATTATGGTAATAATATTCAACCCATGAGAGACGGAGGCAACGATGAGCGATAAAAAAGCGCAAACCCGCGAACGCATTTTGCAGGCTGCCAGCGCGGCGTTGATCCAGCGCGGCCCGGCCGAACCGAGTGTCGGCGAAGTCATGGGCGCGGCGGGGCTTACGGTCGGCGGTTTCTACGCGCACTTTGAAAGCAAGGACGCGTTGATGCTGGAGGCCTTCACCCAGTTGCTCGCCCGGCGACGCGCGTCGATTGACGACATGGACGCGCAACTCACCGGTGAAGAGCGCAGAGGCCTGGTGGCGGCGTTTTATCTGTCGCGCAAGCACCGTGACTCCACGGACCAGGCCTGCCCGATACCAGCCACCGTGGGCGAGATGAGCCGCTTGCCGGATGAGTTTCGCCAGGCGCTCAACGAGCACACGGAGCTGATGGCCGCGCAGTTGGCCGCCAGCCCGGAGGACACCGACAAAGCCCTGGCGGATATGGCCTTGATGATTGGCGGCCTGGCCTTGGCTCGCGCGCTCGGGCCGGGCGAGTTGTCGGACCGCGTGTTGCGCGCGGCCAAATCGGCGGTGCGCTGAAAGAGGAGTCGCTTGATGGGCGCATTGACCTGGATTCGAGGCTTTAATGGCACCGTCGGCCGCGTGGCGCCGCACCTGGTGGCCAGCAAGTTGCGCCGTACCTTCATGACGCCACGCACTCTGCCGCCGCGCGACTGGGAGTTGCCGCTGTTGGCGCAATCGGAGCGCATCACCTTGCGTTTCGGCTTGTCGGCGTTGCGTTGGGGCCAGGGCCCCGCCGTGTTGCTGATGCACGGCTGGGAAGGGCGCCCCACGCAGTTCGCCAGCCTGATCACGGCGCTGGTGGATGACGGCTATTCGGTGATTGCCCTGGACGGCCCGGCCCATGGCCGTTCACCGGGGCGCGAGGCGCATGTGCTGCTGTTCGCCCGCGCCATGCTCGACGCCGCCGCTGAGTTGCCGCCGTTGCACGCGGTGGTGGGGCATTCCATGGGCGGTGCCAGCGCGATGCTGGCGGTGCAACTGGGCCTGCGCACCGAGGCGCTGGTGAGCATTGCGGCGCCTTCGCGCTTTCTCGATGTGCTGCGCGGTTTCGCCGGCATGGTCGGGTTGCCGCCACGGGCGCGCTCGGCGTTTATCCAGGAAGTCGAATTGGCCTTCGGCATGCCGCTCAAACACCTGGACGTGGCTCACTACCAGATGAATATCCCCGGTTTGATCGTGCACGCCGAAGACGACACCTTTGTGCCGGTCAGAGCCTCGCAAGCCATTCACGAGGCCTGGTTCGACAGCCGCCTGCTGCGACTGGAACAAGGCGGGCACCAGAAAGTGCTGGCCGACCCGCGGGTGATCGAGGGTGTGCTTGCCCTGTTGGCCGGCCGTCGTCTACAGGCGCGGCAAACTGCCTGATACACTGCCCCGCCGACATCAATCGACTGGAGCAAGGCATGGGCTGGGATTTGGCAACGCCATTCATCATCGATCTGCAGGTTGGCGCTGAAGACATCGACGGCCTCGGGCACGCCAACAATGCGGTGTACGTATCCTGGCTAGAGCGCTGCGCCTGGCGCCATTCCCAGCGCCTGGGGCTGGACCTTACCGAATACCGCCGACTCGACCGCGCCATGGCCGTGGTGCGCCATGAGATCGACTACCTGGCGGCCGGCTACGAAGGCGATGAGCTGCAGCTGGCGACCTGGATCGTCGACTGGGACCAGCGCCTGAAAATGACTCGCCGTTTCCAGTTGGTCCGTCCTCGCGACGGCGCGACCTTGCTGCGCGCCCACACCACGTTTGTCTGCATCGAACTCTCCACGGGCAAGCCCAAGCGTATGCCGGCCGAATTTCTCGACGGCTACGGTCCCGCGCTGACAGGGGGTTAACGTTTCTTGCAGGAAACCCAGTAAACTGCGCCACGATTTTTGTTGAGTGTTTTCCATGCAAATTGCTTTGGCGCCCATGGAAGGGTTGGTCGACAACATCCTGCGCGATGTGCTGACCCGCGTGGGCGGTATTGACTGGTGCGTGACCGAGTTCATCCGCGTCAACGACCGCCTGCTGACTCCCGCCTATTTCCACAAGCTCGCCCCGGAACTGCTGCACGGTGCCCACACCGCAGCGGGCGTGCCGCTGCGTGTGCAGTTGCTGGGTTCGGACCCGGTGTGCCTGGCCGAAAACGCCGCGCTGGCGTGCGAGCTGGGCTCCCAGGTGATTGACCTTAACTTCGGCTGCCCGGCCAAGACGGTCAACAAGTCGCGCGGCGGCGCCGTGCTGCTCAAGGAGCCGGAGCTGCTTAACCAGATTGTTGAACATGTGCGCCGTGCCGTGCCCGCGCATATCCCCGTGACCGCCAAGATGCGCCTTGGCTTCGACAGCCCGGACGGTGCGCTGGTGTGCGCCACGGCGCTGGCTGAAGGCGGCGCGGCGCATATCGTGGTGCATGCGCGTACCAAGACCGACGGCTACAAGCCGCCGGCCCACTGGGAGTGGATCCCGCGGGTGCAGGACGTGGTCAACGTGCCGGTGTTCGCCAATGGGGATATCTGGAGCGTCGAAGACTGGAAGCGTTGCCGTGAAATCAGCGGCGCCGAAGACATCATGCTCGGCCGTGGCCTGGTGGCACGGCCTGACCTGGCGCGCCAAATTGTGGCAGCCAAGGCGGGCGAAGAGGTGGTGGAAATGACCTGGGCGCAGATGCAGCCGATGCTTCAGGCGTTCTGGAGCCAATCAGTGGCGCAACTGACTGAAAAGCAGGCGCCGGGCCGGTTGAAGCAATGGCTGGCGATGCTGACGCGCAATTATCCCGAGGCGGTGGCGCTGTTTACCGCATTGCGGCGCGAGACGGATCTGAAACACGTCAGCCACCTGCTGGGCATGCAGCACCCCGTTGCAGCCTGATTGTTCACGTTCACTAAAAAAGGGTGCCATTGGCGCCCTTTTTTCGTTTGTGGGCTAGCACAAAAGAGTGGCGAACAGGCGGTTTAATCTTGTCGGTGAGTTGCATGCCCGCAGTGTATTAACGGGTGTGACGATTCATTAGCGTCACGAGGGGCTTGCGCCAAGGCCCTGTCGCGATAGTTCATGCGGCAAAGTCTGATAACGCGCATTGGTTTCCTTATATGAGCTGCGATTAGCGGAACTCGATAGCCTAACTTCCCACGTAAGTAAGGACTGTGAAGCAACGTTGTTGTTCTCAGCTGTTGACACGCTCACTTCTCTGGCCCGCTGATCGGCCAGGCACTGTTAAATAAGGAATTGCTAAATGTCGCTGTCGGTTAATAATCCATCGTTCATGAAAGTTAATGCGTCTGTGCTGGATCGCAACAGTATTTCATCCGCTAAGTTGGCGGAAACAACAGACGTGCAGGTTTCCGGAGTGCGTGTTGCCACCACGCCGCTGAGCACTGACAACGTCCGGTTCTCGCCCAACGAACTGATGATTCCGGGTGCCGCGCTCACGCGGTTATTTGACATGCTCGAACAGGTTTTCAAGGCTATACGTGAAATGGTCTCCGGAAAGGATTTGACGCCCGCGCTGCTGTCCGGCCCAGGCGTTGTGCCAGACGCCAAGCCTGAGGCGCGCACATTGCCGGTGAGTTTCGATGTCGCCAAGCAGCCGAGTACTCCGGAGGTGGGCAACTTGCCGGCCGAACCGCAGGCGCCGCAGCCGCAAGCAAAGCGGCAGCTGATGGACGCTGCGGTGCTAGTGCCCTCGGCACTCAAGGCGCCAGTGGCGCTGCCACATCAGCCCGCGTCCGAGCCGGCGATTACCGTGACGAATGACGGCAAGACCAACGTACACGTCAATGTGAATGCCGGTCATTGCCATTGCACGGATGCGCAGGCGGTTGTGAACAACGTGCCACAACTAAAGCGTGTGCTGGATCTGTCGCCATTGCCTGAAACCGCCCCGCAGCCGGGGATCAAGCCAGGTGTGACACCGGACGTGAAGGCTGACATCACGCCAGAACCTGCCCCTGAGGTGCCCGGCACGGTCACGCCTGAGGTCGAGTCGGGTATCAAGCCTGGCGTGCCGCCAGCGCCAAAGACCGAGATCAAGCCAGACCACACACCGGCGGTGCCAGGCAGCGTCACGCCGGTGGTCACGCCAGAGCCAGCGCCCTCGGTGATGCCGGACATCACTCCAAAGCCCTTGCCTGATACGCCGGTTCCGGACTTAACCAGCCCAGGCCCGGTTGAAGATCGTTTTGATCCAAGAAACTGGCGGTTAAATACCAGGCCCGTGTTCAAGGCCTGATCGTCCCAATCCCGGTTTAACTTCTTGAAGCAAGCAGGCACCTCTTTGGCTGTAAGTTGCAAAGAGGTGCCTGCCCATGGGGGGCATATGTCTAACTGTTTAATTAATAATATTGCGCGTGTCATCGATGTCAGGCAGGCGATCAATAGTGATTTAAGAAGTGCCAATCATCCAGTGGATATTCACTTGAACCTGATTGAACAAAAAACTGCGGCGACTATTTGTCGTCCCTCTGTCAGTCATTCAGAGCGCCGGGTGCGCGCCGATAATGAGCGCGATGCTGTTCAGTCGTTTGCTGCGCTGTTGAGTTCTTTATTGGCTCAGATACTGAGGGTGTTGTCGGCCGACAAAGATAAGTCCGTCCCCGTTATACCCACGCCACCGGTCAATCCGTCGGTGGTGCATGAGCCGATCACCCCCAGGCCCAATTCCGAAGCCGCGATCCCGTGCCTCTCAAACAAGCGCGGCGGTGCGAAGCCGGACAACATCTGGGGTGGGTTTCGCCAAGGCCCCGATGGCAATTGCGTAACGGTGTCGGCGATCAAGGCGGCGATGCACCGATTTGGCCAGAGCCCCACGGATATCTACCAGCACGTCACCCGCCTCAGCGGCGGTTATCGAGTGGTGATGCGCGATGATTTTCAGCTCACCCTGACTGACCGTGAATTGGCCGAAGGTGCGCGAGGCGCGAAGTTCAGAGGGCAGGACAAGGGCATGCTCAAGGATGCGCAATTTCTGTTTGCGGTCAGTGCCAAGCGCGCACAGATGGAAAACAACGATTACACGGCGGGCAGAAGTTATCAGGCTGCGATTCGCAGCCTGAACAACGGTGAGGATGAGCATGGGCCGGGGGAGGGGTTCATGCGCCTGGGGCTGCGCAAGCACATGAAAACGGTCTCTGTGCGCGAGCTCGCCCGTGGGCAATTGGGCATGTGCAATCGCACCGGGCATTCGGTGGCGGTGATCAACGGCCGCGAAGAGTTGTGGGGACGCAGGGGCGCCACGCCTGCCCGCGGTCAGGCGATAGCACTTTTCTAGAGGGCGACCACAGGCGATGCGGGCGGCTCACCCCATCGCAACGCCGCCCCGATTGTGTTTTGCAGGTTATTGCTTCGGTAAGTCTCAGGAAATCAGTGAATGAATATCACAGCAAGTAATGGCCCAGGCTCGCCGGCCAACGGGTACGACGACGCGGCTTCGGTGTTTTCGTCAAAACGTGCGGGGGAAAAACCTGCGCAGATCATCCGTGCATTCAATGCGGCGCACGGCCAGTTTGGCGAGCACTTTGACACCAGCACCCACGCAGCCGTCATCAAACTGATGATGACAACCTTCGGGCAACACCCGGCTGGCATGTTCAATGCGCTGACTGCCACGGGCGATGGGTACCACATCACCATGAAGGACGAGTTCAAGGTTCAGTTGTCTCGCCAGGAGTTGGCGCAGGCGACGCAGGCCTCAAGGTTCAGCGGCGACGATAGCGGGGCAGTCAAGGATGCCAATTTTGTGTTCGCGGCGTTCGTAAAGCGCAAGCAACTGACCGGGAATTACCCGACGTTTGAAGCTGCGCTGGCAAAAACACTGGAGGGCGAGACCGTCCAGCGGTGTTTGCAGGGCATGGGCCTGTTCGGCCTGTGCCAGTACGTGCCGTCAAGTGCCATGCAGGCAAAGGGCGCGGTGGGGGTCATGGGGACGCACAACTTTGGCTCGGCGCTGGTGATGGAGGGCGTAAGCCATCATTACCACGAGCGGCGCACGGTCAAGCAGGGTTACGGGTACGTGTTGTTCGACGACAAACCGGCGGCCCCCGACAACGCCAGGCAGGTGTCCGATGTGGTGTCCGGCATGACGCCCGAACAGATCTGGGGTGGTTTTTATCAGGGCGTGGAAGGCAATTGCGTCACGGTGTCGGCGATCAAGGCGGCGATCATCCGGTTCTGGCAGGACCCTCAGGGGATCTATAAGCGCATCCAAGTTACCGCCGACGGTTTTGAGGTGGTCATGAGGGACTCCTTCACGCTGACGGTGACCCATGATGAACTGCGCCAGGCCATCGTCGCGTCAAATTTCCATGGCAGTCATACGCAGCTGATCAATTACGCCAACTTCTTGTACGCGGTCAGTGCCAAGCGCGCGCACATGGAGAATAACGACATGCGCGCCGGGCAGAGCTATGCAACGGCCCTGCACACCCTCAACGACGGCGAGTACCCGGGGGAGGCGCTGCGGCGGCTTGGGTTGTACGCCTATATGCGTGAAAGCACGGTTGAAGAACTGGCCCGGGGCGCGGTCGGCACGCTGGCGGACACGGGCCACTCGGTCGCGGTCATCAATGGCGCGCTGGACTTTTATGGGCAAAAGCAGGACCTGGCGTCATCGCGATGGATGAACACCGGGTTTCGCGCATTGAAGCTCGTGTAAGGGTCAGCCCAGTAGCTTCCTGAACGCCTCGATGGGCAGAGGCCGGCTGTGTAAATACCCCTGGAACAAATGGCAGCCCAGCTTTTGCAGGAATGCCAGTTGTTCCGGGGTTTCCACGCCCTCGGCGATCACGTCCAGGTTCAAGCTGCGCGCCATGGCGACGATGGCGCGGATGATTTCGGCATCGTTGGGGTCGTGGGTGGCGTCGCGCACAAAGGACTGATCGATCTTCAACGCATCCACCGGCAAGCGCTTGAGGTAGGTCAGCGACGAATAGCCGGTGCCGAAGTCGTCCATGGCAAAGCTCACGCCGAGTTTTTTCAGGCGGCGCATCTTGGCCACTGTGTCATCCAGGTTCTGGATCACGATGCCTTCGGTAATTTCCAGTTTCAGCAGGCTATACGGCAGGTGATGCTGCTTGAGGCTGCGCTCCACCCGCTCCACGAAGTCGTTCTGGCGGAACTGGCGCGGGCTTATATTCACGCACAGGCTGAAATTCAACGGGTCTACCAAGCCATCGGCGATCAATTGGGCAAATGCGCCGCAGGCTTCATCAAGAATCCAGGTGCCGACTTCCAGGATCAGGCCGCTGTCTTCCAGCACTTTGATAAATTCGGTGGGTGACTGCGCCCCCAGTTGCGGGTGCTGCCAGCGCACCAGCGCTTCGGCACCGATGATGCGATTGCCGCGCGCATCCACTTGAGGCTGGTAATGCACGCTGAACTCACCGCGTGACAGCGCCAGACGCAGGTCGGTCTCCATGCGCAGGCGTTCACTGGCGGTTTTCTGCATGCTGTTATGAAACATCTGCGTGGTGTTGCGTCCTGAATCCTTGGCCCGATACAGCGCAATGTCGGCACGCTTGAGCAGGTCTGCGGGTGTCGAGCCATGGTCGGGGATCAGCGCCACGCCAATGCTCGGCGTGACCTGCAGGCGATGGCCATCGAGGAACATCGGTTCCGAGAGCAATTCGCGCAGGGTGTCCGCCAGTTCCTGTACCTGGGCGCTGACTTCCACGCGTGTACCTTCCAGGCCGCTGAGCAGCACCACGAACTCATCGCCGCCCAGGCGCGCCACCGTATCTTCCATGCGCACGCTGGCTTCGAGGCGTGCGGTGAC